>NZ_JBFUHG010000270.1:0-349 GCF_056402515.1 Cellulomonas sp. P4_A2 | reverse complement strand
GTTACACCCTCGACGACCTCAGCCGAGGATCCGGTGTGAGCACCGGCCTCATCAGTCAGATCGAACGAGGCAAGGGCAATCCGTCCTTTGCCACCCTGGTCCAGATCGCGCACGGGCTGGACATCCCCATCGGCAGGCTCTTCCACCTGACCGAACAGATCAGCCCCGTGGTGCGGCGTGCCGAACGGCGCACTCTCGATTTCCATGGCGCCGATGGACCCGACGACGCCAGCTACGAGCTGCTCACCCCTACGCTGAACGGCGCGCTCGAGGTTCTCTGGGTCGAGACCCAGCCGGGGCATGACACCAGCAGCACCCCCTTCCGCCACAACGGCGAAGAGTTCGGGAT
>NZ_JBFUHG010000269.1:0-349 GCF_056402515.1 Cellulomonas sp. P4_A2 | reverse complement strand
GTCTGGTGCGCAGTCCACCGTCGGGCTGCCACTCGAACGTGATCGCGTTGGCGTGGCAGTAGCTCTCGACGGCGCCACGGTCGTCGGTGCCGAACGCCTCGGCGACGGTCGCCCCGATCTCGTCGTTGTAGCTGCGGGTGAGCAGCCACCCCTCCCGCTCGAAACGCCCGGTCAACTCGGCGGGCAGCGCGTCGAGCACGGTCGGTGAGTCGGCCACCGCGGTCGCCCCGCCGTCGGTGGGTGCGCTGAGACAGGCGAACATCATCATGCCGGGGAACTCAAGCGTGTAGCTCAGTTCGTGGTGCATGCACATCGGCTGGTTCGGCGGCCACTTCGATGAGGAGTACAC
>NZ_JBFUHG010000268.1:0-349 GCF_056402515.1 Cellulomonas sp. P4_A2 | reverse complement strand
GGTCACGCCCGCCTGGCTGACCGATGAGCTGACCCGGCTCTCCCTGATCATGCTGGGCTCGCCGTGACAGCTCGCCATGACCACGCGGCTTGACAACTTCACTTGCCGGGACGGCAAATGGAGACATGGCAGAGGGTGCGAGGACAGCAGGAGAAGAAGAGGCGGACGGAGACGGGTTCGCCGCCGTCCTGACCGGTGTGGGTCCGAGACTGCGGGCGCTGCGCCGGGACCGCGGCACGACCCTGGCCCAGCTGAGCGATACGACCGGCATCTCGCTCAGCACCCTCTCCCGGCTGGAGTCCGGCCACCGCAGACCGACCCTGGAACTGCTGCTCCCGCTGGCCAAGGC
>NZ_JBFUHG010000267.1:0-350 GCF_056402515.1 Cellulomonas sp. P4_A2 | reverse complement strand
GCCTATGAGTGGGTCGACGGCTACGACCGGATCACGGCGGACGGCAACCCCGACTCGGTCGAGACCCGCACCACCGCGATCGGACAGCAGCGCACCACCGGGCACTTCTCCGAGACCGTCACAGCGGGCTGCGGCGACACCTGGACCGGGCTCCGCAAGCGCGACGACGCACCCGAGGGCGCCGACTTCGTCCTCGACGGGTTCACCGTGACCGACCTCGGTCAGGCCCCCGCCGGTGAGCTGGCCGCCTGCGGCACGCTCAGCGTCGACCCGGCCGCCGAGACCCTGGAGCCGGGCACGGCCAACGTCGTCAAGGCGAGCTTCACCAATTACGAGCCGACGGCTGCGAC
>NZ_JBFUHG010000266.1:0-350 GCF_056402515.1 Cellulomonas sp. P4_A2 | reverse complement strand
CCATCTGGATGTTCCGGCGTACGGCCTTCAGCGCGCGGCCCGACAGCTTGGTGACGTCCTCGCCCTTGTACATGATCGAGCCGGCCGTCGGCTGTTCCAGATGGACGAGCATCCTGGCGACGGTCGACTTGCCGCAGCCGGACTCCCCCACGATGCCGAGGGTCTCGCCCGCGGCCAGTTGGAAGGAGACGCCGTCGACCGCCTTGACCGCACCGACCTGCTTCTTGAACAGGATGCCCTGGGTCAGCGGATAGTGCTTGACGAGGTCGCGGACCTCCAGAATGGGTTCGCCGCCCGCGCGAGTGCTCCCCTGCTCAGCGTGCATCGAGCGTCTCCTTCCAGAAGTAGCA
>NZ_JBFUHG010000265.1:0-351 GCF_056402515.1 Cellulomonas sp. P4_A2 | reverse complement strand
CGACTCGGCGCCGTCGGCGCAGGACCTGACGGACGGGCTGAAGGCGGTGCTCGAGGGGCGGGTGTCGTAGGCGATTGCGTGGCCGCGGCCACGTTGTGTCCTCCATCGCCGGAGGGATCGCCGGAGGGGCTGAGATGTGGCAGTGCCTGCCCGGTGGTCAGGCGCCGGGCGGTGGCAAGGCCCGGCACAGCGCCTCCAGGGCCGCGCCGTACGCATGGTCCGGCGGCGTCGCATAGCCCACGACCAGGCCGTCCTCGGCAGGCATGGTGGCGGCCGGATGACGGAAGTCGGCGAGCGGGTCCAGGCCGAGGCCCTGCCAGGCGGCGGCCTTGACGGTGGAGCGTTCGGTGC
>NZ_JBFUHG010000264.1:0-352 GCF_056402515.1 Cellulomonas sp. P4_A2 | reverse complement strand
TCCCGCAGGTCGTCTTCACCACCCCCGAGGTCGCCTCCGTCGGCCTGACCAGCCGCGAGGCCGAACAGAGCGGGCGCCGTATCGAGGTCGTCGACTACGACCTCGCACACATTGCGGGCGCCCACCAGTACGGCGAGGACTACCGCGGCCGGGCCCGCATGCTCATCGACACCGACCGCAACACCGTGGTGGGCGTCACCTTCGCCGGACCCGGCGTCGGGGAACTGGTGCACTCGGCCACCATCGCCGTCGCCGGCGAGGTACCCCTCGACCGGCTCTGGCACGCCGTCCCCGCCTTCCCCACCCTCGGCGAAATCTGGCTACGACTGCTGGAAACCCACCGAGGCTGAGC
>NZ_JBFUHG010000263.1:0-352 GCF_056402515.1 Cellulomonas sp. P4_A2 | reverse complement strand
GCACTACGAGAACTGTTCACCCACGGCCACCACTCCACCCCGCCGGACAACTCCACCCCGCCGGGTGACTCCAGCCGCTCCGGCGCTTGAGCACAGGGCGGCCGCCGGACGGCCCCGGTGCCCGCAGCTAACCCAGCCGGTTCACGAACTCCCCCACCGCCACCCGCACATCCCGCGCGGTCCACTCCAGCCCCGCCTCCGACACAGTGACCTCCGTGTAGGACACCCCGGGCGGTCCCGCCGAAGCCGGGTGCCACCTGCGGAAGAGCGCCACGCCCGTCTCCTCCGCCTGCCGTACCGCCGCCTCGGTCAGGGCCTCCGCCCCGTACGGCAGCCATACCTGGAACTGGTG
>NZ_JBFUHG010000262.1:0-352 GCF_056402515.1 Cellulomonas sp. P4_A2 | reverse complement strand
GCTCCGGGGTGCTGGGAGCGGGGGCCGTCGCCGCGGGTGTCCGGCGTCGGCCACCGACGAGGACCGCGGTCAGTCCGACCGCCGCCCACACGCCGAGTATCAGCACCGCATCGGCCGCCGCGCTGCCGTCGAAGAAGGCGACCGACCGCAGCAGCGACCCGCCCGCCCCCGGTGGCAGCAACTGCCCGATGGCGCCGACCGGCCGGGGTAGCAGCTCGGGTGCGCTGGTGATGCCGGAGAACGGGTTGCCCAGCAGAACCATCAGCAGGGCGCCGAGCCCGACCCCGGACGGGCCGATCAGTGCGGCAAGCCCGGCCACGGTCGCGCCGATGGCCAGCACGGTGAGCCCGAG
>NZ_JBFUHG010000261.1:0-353 GCF_056402515.1 Cellulomonas sp. P4_A2 | reverse complement strand
GGGTGGCGGAGCAGGGGCTGCGGGTGCCCGGCCCGGACCGCCTGGGTCCGGCCGGTGACGGGGTCGAGAACGATGTAGCAGCAGCTGGCGATCTGGCCGGGGTCGAGGTCGATGAGCAGCCGGCTGGTGCCGCTCACCACCTCCTGCGGATCGTGCCCGCTGAGAGCGAAGGCCCTTACCGCGCTGCGCAGTTGGCCCATGGTCGCGGCCGCGGCGACTCCGAGCCCCTGGACGTCCCCGATGATCAGGGCCAGGCCGCGCTCCGTTTCGACGACGTCGTACCAGTCGCCTCCGATATCCATGCCCTGGGTGCCGGCGAGATACCTCCCGGCGGTGTCGACGTGTTCGAGTAC
>NZ_JBFUHG010000260.1:0-354 GCF_056402515.1 Cellulomonas sp. P4_A2 | reverse complement strand
ACAGGCGATGCTTCGAAAGAGGTCTGTCATGACGACGTTTCTGCTGGTCCCGGGGCTTTTCATGGGTGGCTGGGCCTGGGAGGCGGTGGCCGCCTGCTGAGGTCACGGCAGCCAGCTGTCATCGTCGAGACTCGGTGGACT
This sequence comes from Cellulomonas sp. P4_A2, assembly GCF_056402515.1. Lineage (NCBI taxonomy): Bacteria > Bacillati > Actinomycetota > Actinomycetes > Micrococcales > Cellulomonadaceae > Cellulomonas > Cellulomonas sp. P4_A2. The sequence goes on along the minus strand of NZ_JBFUHG010000260.1, from coordinate 213 downwards.
CCCCCACCTGACGATCCGCTGGCAATGACAGCTGAAGGAGCCGCGCCGCGCGATCGTGCCGATCTCCTGGATGGTGATCGGTTGCGACACGTTCGCGGGCGATCTGCTGGCCCGGSTCGGYGTGCGAACGTGTACGCCGGTCACGCCGAGCGCTACCCCCGGATCCCGCTCGGCGAACTGAACGCGGCGGGCGCCGACCTGGTCGTCCTGCCC
>NZ_JBFUHG010000259.1:0-354 GCF_056402515.1 Cellulomonas sp. P4_A2 | reverse complement strand
GCTGAGTGCGATCGCGGCCGCGGCCGACCTGGACGGTGCGGAACTGGCCACGGCATACGGCGTACTGGTCGACGCCGGTCTGGCCAGTGCCGCCGAGGAGGGTGGGGACGTGGTGGCCCCGGTGCCGCCGACCGCAGGCCTGGAGATCCTCGCCCGGCACCGTGCGGCTGAGGTCGAGGAGTCGCGCATCACCGTCGGGGGCGCCTTCGAGTCGTTCCGGCGACAGCGGCTCGCCGCGTACAACGACAATCTCGTCGAGGTCGTCACCGGCGACGCCATCGGCCCCAGGATTCGTCACGCATGGGCAAGCGCCCGCGATCAGATCCGGCAGTTCGAGTCACCGCCGTACTTCCC
>NZ_JBFUHG010000258.1:0-355 GCF_056402515.1 Cellulomonas sp. P4_A2 | reverse complement strand
GACACAGGCTGTGGAAGCCGAGAACGATCTCTGGCTGCATCGCCTCGCTGGCTCCGGCGACGTCGACCCACTTCACCATTCGGTTTGGATCCAGGACGACAGCGTCGTAGTCGCCGGATACATCGCGGATCTGCTCAAGGGTCCACCCCTGGGGTAGCTGTGCGTTCGCCATCCGGGGATGATCTCACCCACCAGGTGGACCACTGCATAGGGAGTTTCGACCAGGAGTCCCCGGAGCGCCGCCCATTGCAGCTTCTTCCCCCTGACCAGTCACCGTTGACCGGCGTTGACTGGCGCCATTCGCTTGCGTTGATGTCAGGAATCCGGACTGCCCTGGCACTGCTCGTGCCAGCAC
>NZ_JBFUHG010000257.1:0-355 GCF_056402515.1 Cellulomonas sp. P4_A2 | reverse complement strand
CCACTTCAGTTCGTCGCCGACGGGGTCGGTGACGGTGTGGTCGAGGATCTTCCGGTACGTCCTGAAGGCGCTGCGCAGTCTGCGGGTGGCGACCCGCATCTGGTGCACGGAGTCCGGGAGGTCGCGGCGTACGGCGGGGTCGAGGGCGACGACGGCGGTGATCTGGTCGCGTACGTATTCCATGACGTGGTCGCCCGCCGTCCGGGGCCGTGGTGCGGTCTTCTTCGCGGTGCGCTGCTTCTTCGGGTCCGTCTTGCTTCTCGGGGCTGTCTCGGCGAGAGCCCGGGCCAGTTTGGAGGCCGATGCGGACGGCTTCACACCGGCCTTGCGGAGCCGGTGTTCGACGGCGTCGAGG
>NZ_JBFUHG010000256.1:0-356 GCF_056402515.1 Cellulomonas sp. P4_A2 | reverse complement strand
AAGACTCTCGAACCTGCTGAATGGTTACCCCAAAACCAATGTGATCTAAATCTCTTTGTGGAAATCATGTGAAGGAGCGCAGTCGCAGGCTGTTCGTCACGACGAAGACCGATGAGAACGCCATCGCCGCTCCCGCAATCATAGGGTTGAGCAGGCCAAATGCCGCAAGGGGCAGGGCGAGTACGTTGTAGCCGAAGGCCCAGAAGAGGTTGCCCTTGATGGTGGCCAGCGTCCGCCGGGAGAGCCGGATGGCATCGGCAGCCACCTTCAGATCTCCACGAACGAGGGTGAGGTCGCTCGCCTCGATCGCGGCGTCCGTACCGGTACCCATCGCCAGCCCGAGATCCGCCGTGGCG
>NZ_JBFUHG010000255.1:0-356 GCF_056402515.1 Cellulomonas sp. P4_A2 | reverse complement strand
GGTCGGCGAGCGACTTGATGCGTTCGTCGATCTGGGCCTGCAGGACGGCGGCGTTGACCCAGTTCGCGGTGACGTCGCGGATGTCGAGGGCCTGGGCGTCCTCACGCATGGCGCGCAGCGCGGCCCGGGACGCCGCGAGATGGGCGCGCTCGCGAGCCAGCGGATCGGTGGTGGTGGAGTCGCTTTCGTGTTCGTGCGCGGGCACGGTGTTGCCTCCGGCTTTTCAACGCAGGACGGCGGCCCGCAGCTCGCTCCCGGTTACGGGCAGGGGGCGACGCGGTCCGCTCGAGGATCGATCACGGGGTACGCACGCAGGTGCACGAACGACTGTCGGCCGGTTTCCGTCCGGTCGGCGG
>NZ_JBFUHG010000254.1:0-356 GCF_056402515.1 Cellulomonas sp. P4_A2 | reverse complement strand
GTGTGGTGCTATGAGCGGCGGCTCGCGGCACCCGTAGCAGTCGCCCTCACTACCGGGGCGGCGGGGCTTGGGCGGATCACGACGCGGCAGGCCGTGCAAGCGACGTTTGGGGCGGGGTTCGCGCTCGTGGTGGGGCAGGTGCTCTCCGATCAGCGTTGGTACTGGGCGGTCGGCGCCACCTGGTGGGTGTTCGTGGCCACAACCTCGCGAGGCGAGACCGTCGTGCGCGGATTCAGGCGATTCTTGGGGACGGTGCTCGGGATCGGGCTGGGCTTCGCCGTGGCTGTGCCGCTGCACCATGAGCCGGTCGTGGCCGCCGTGGTCGTAGCGATGAGCGTGTTCGGGATCTTCTATAC
>NZ_JBFUHG010000253.1:0-357 GCF_056402515.1 Cellulomonas sp. P4_A2 | reverse complement strand
ACCCCACACGATGACGAAGATCAGACCGAGCGCGATCAGCGCCAGCAGGATCTGGTTGGCGAGACCGAAGAGCAGGCCCATGTGGCCTTGGACGCCGAGCTTGCTGAGCTTGGCCAGGGCGGGATAGTCGGACCACCGGCTCTCGGCGGTGACCTCGCCCTTGGCGGGGTCGACGGCCACCTGGTCGTACTGCACCGGCCAGCGGTTATCGTCCTGAGCCACGGTCCAGGCGCTCACCGCGTCCTCGGGCGGTGTCAGCTCCACCCGGCCGCCCAGCCCGGCGTCGCGCGCCACAGCGAGGACTGCGTCGAAATCGGCGGGGTCCGTCGACGCCGAGTCGTGGCCCGTGCCGTGCCC
>NZ_JBFUHG010000252.1:0-357 GCF_056402515.1 Cellulomonas sp. P4_A2 | reverse complement strand
GTCGCGGTGCGCTCCTCGCGCAGGCCGTCGACGGTCGTGGCCCTGGGGAAGATGTAGCCGCCGGTCCCGGCGAGGTGCAGCCAGCGGACCCGGCCGAGCCGATCCGACCAGCCCGCGCCGGCCGGCACTGCCTTACCGTTRACGAGGAGAGCCGCCTGCGGGTCGCGCAGTTTGCGGTTCTCCACGACCGTCTCGGCGGTGCCCGCGTCGGTGGTGATGCCCGAGCCGACACAGGCGATCACGTCGTCCAGGCAGAACCAGCTCTTCAGACCGCGCAGCGAACCCCCGAAGGCGCGCAGCTCCATGCCGTACGCGCCGAGCGTCGTTCCGGGCAGCACCGCGCCGCCCGCCCAGTCC
>NZ_JBFUHG010000251.1:0-359 GCF_056402515.1 Cellulomonas sp. P4_A2 | reverse complement strand
GAGCAGCACTGGTCGACCATGCGCCGTCTGGTCGAGGACGAAGTCCTCATCCGCGCCCGGACCTTCGCGATCGAAGTGGTCGACGCGCTCTTCGCCGGGCTGGAGGCACGGGCCAAGTGGACGTCGCCCGTCCTTGARCTGACGAAGCACATCGACGCCGAGTACCGGGCGGGCGAGCGGCGGCTCCTGCTCGTGCCGTTCGTCTTCGCCGAGGGCTGCCGGCTCTACTCCACCGACGATCCCGAGGTCCTCGCCGTCTCCTTCCAGGCCCGGGGTGCGGGCGCGCTGCGCGAGCGGACCGCGGCCGGGCTTCGGTCCTGCGCCAGCTCGGCGGACCGCTCACCACGGCAGGGATAGCC
>NZ_JBFUHG010000250.1:0-361 GCF_056402515.1 Cellulomonas sp. P4_A2 | reverse complement strand
GCTACAACCACTCGAACGAATACCTTCGTACGGTCCGCTCCTGGTTCGACTACTACAAGCGCGGCACGCACGAGGTCCCCGACGGCACCGGCGTCGTCCCGCCGCCCCTCGACGGTGGTACGGACCCGAGCCCGAACCCCGGAACCTCGCCGTCCGCGACCCCGCCCGCGAAGCCGAAGCCGGACCCGAAGCCGACGAAACCGGGCGGCGGTTCGACCGACCCGAAGCCCTCCACCCCGCCGCCCACCCAGCCCCCCAAGCCGTCCCAGACGCTCGCCGGTGTGGAGAACGCGGGCACCGGTGCGCTGACCGCCACCGCGGGCGACGCGTTCGCCGAGCGGATCAAGGTGCGGGCGAAGAA
>NZ_JBFUHG010000249.1:0-361 GCF_056402515.1 Cellulomonas sp. P4_A2 | reverse complement strand
CCGCCTGGGCGTGGAGCGGGAAGCGGTGGAGGGTGTCGGGCTGAAGCTTGGTGCGGGGGATGATTTCGAACCATTCGCCCGTCTCGCCGTTGCGGCCCTGGAGGGCGATCCAGCCGGCCGCATTGCCCTTGAGGCAGGCCGTGTCGATCTCGACCGCGCGGACCGCCCCCTGGGCGACCAGACGGAAGCGGACCCAGTCGTTCGTGTCGCGGATGCGGCGGCGGCGGTTCTCCCAGCCGTCGTCCATCTTGCGGGAGGTGCCGGGCAGGATGATCTGGGTCGGTGAGGAGTAGAAGCGGTCCGAGGCGTCCTCGTACGCGCCGCCGTTGAGGACCGCGATCAGGTCGATCGTGCCGAGGGT
>NZ_JBFUHG010000248.1:0-361 GCF_056402515.1 Cellulomonas sp. P4_A2 | reverse complement strand
CTGTTGCCGCTGGTGCCGCGGGATCGTCTGGGAACGTGAGTGCCGATGATTTGATGCTGTTGATCGCACCCTCCGTAGCCGGGCCGACTCCTCCCTGCTCGTCCGGGCCCTGAAGCCCGGCGAACTGTGCCCCGCTGGAGCCGCCACCCGGACGGGGGAATCGGCAGTAGGGGTCGCCGCCTTGCGGCACGGGACATGTGATCCCGGACGGTTCTGCCACGCCGCATCGAGCCGACCCGGAACCTACCAGGTGCGCGGCCGGTCGTTGGCGGGCGTGCGCTCCTACGACCCTTCGCCCGGTTGCTCGTGGGCGCGGCACTTCACCGATTGCGGCCTCAGAGTGATCGGCGCAGGGTTGGTA
>NZ_JBFUHG010000247.1:0-361 GCF_056402515.1 Cellulomonas sp. P4_A2 | reverse complement strand
GCGCAGGGCCGAACGGCGCGCCGCCGACCTGGGACGCCAGCGGACCCTGATCTCACCGGCCCAGCTCGCCCGGCCCCGCGGCAGGACCATCTACTGGATCGTGTTCGCAGTGGTGATCGCTCTGTTCACCGTGGCCTTCCTCGGGCCGCTCTACTGGATGGTCACCGGCGGACTCAAGACCACCCAGGAAGTCGTGCAGAGCCCGCCGACCGCCTTCCCCACGTCGGTCCACACGGAGAACTATTCCCGGGCGTGGACGGTGATGGACCTGTCCCGGCTTCTCTTCAACACCCTCTACTACGCGTTCGGCGCGCTCGCCTTCCAGCTGCTCTTCGACGTCGCCGCCGCCTACTCGCTCTCC
>NZ_JBFUHG010000246.1:0-361 GCF_056402515.1 Cellulomonas sp. P4_A2 | reverse complement strand
GCGGCCGGAGCCGGACGGGCCCTCGATGGCGACCAGGGCGCCGGGTGGGGCGTCGAGCCGTACGCCCCGGAAGGCCCAGCCGCGCGGTCCCTTGAGCCCGAAGTCCTCGGCGGTGACAGCTGCCCCGTGCGGGCTGTCCACAGACCCTCCCCTTTTAAACTGACTGGTCAGTACAAAAATATAGCTCGAACTCGCGAACGAGGCAAAAGGGCAGGTCAGGGGCTGATCGAGGTCGATTGTCAGTGGTGGGCCCCACGATGGATACATACGGCCACGGAGCCGTCACACGACGACAGGAGGTTCGTCATGGCCAACTCGTCCGCAGCTGCCGCCTCTCGGCGCCGCGCAGGCGGCCCTGCCC
>NZ_JBFUHG010000245.1:0-362 GCF_056402515.1 Cellulomonas sp. P4_A2 | reverse complement strand
CAACTGCCATGCGTATCAGGATCGTCGGCGCCGGAGCCATGGGCCGTGGCATCGCCCAGTGGGCCGCGACCGCCGGACACACCGTCGAGCTGTGCGACGTACGCACCGAGGCGGTGACCGCGGCCCTCGACTTCGTACGGTCCATGCTCGACCGCGCCGTACAGAAGGGCCGGCTGTCCGCCGAGGACTGCGCCGCCACCCTGGAGCGGCTGGTTCCGCTCGATGATCCGTGGGCGGACGGGCCGGACGTCGAGCTGGTCATCGAGGCGGTGCGGGAGGACCTCGGCACCAAGGCAGAAGTCTTCGGCCGGCTGGAGCAGGCGCTGCCTGCCTCGGCCGTGTTCGCGACCAATACCTCCTCC
>NZ_JBFUHG010000244.1:0-362 GCF_056402515.1 Cellulomonas sp. P4_A2 | reverse complement strand
GTCCTGCAGGGTCCGGATCTGCTGCAGCAGCCGCAGATCGCCCTCGTCGTACGTGCGGTACCCGTTCACGGCCCGCCGCGCAGGCAGCAGTCCGCGTGACTCGTAGTAGCGCAGAGTCCGCGTCGTCGTCCCGGCCCGCTCGGCCAGCTCCCCGATTCGCATGCTTCGACCGTAAAGGTTGACGCGGGCGTCAAGGCAAGCGCGGGGCTCTCCTCGCCCAGGCATTCCTTCAACTGCCTTTTACATTCAAGAAGTTAAGAGTGCATCGCCATTGACGGCCCCCTGGCGTGCACCTACAAAAAGCATGAGAGCGCTCTCAAGACCGGTACCTCGTTCCCGCTCCCCCGCCCCCACCGGAGAGG
>NZ_JBFUHG010000243.1:0-362 GCF_056402515.1 Cellulomonas sp. P4_A2 | reverse complement strand
CTTTAGAAGTCATCTCATTTGGCGAGTCTGCGGTAGCAGATGAGGGYGCAGGCGATGYTKGYGAAGGCGASGAAGTGCTCGGCYTTGCGYTCGTAGCGWCGGTGGAGACGGCGGCAGCCGGCGAGCCAGGACATGGTGCGTTCGACGGTCCAGCGGTGGCGGCCCAGTCGCTGTGAGGACTCGACTCCTTTCCTCGCGATGCGGTGCTGGATACCGCGCTGGCGTAACCATCGTCGCAGGTGAGAGTAGTCATACCCTTTATCGGCGTGGAGCTTTGCGGGCTTGCGTCGTCGGCGTCCGCGGCGGGAGCGGATCGGCGGTATCCCTTGCACGAGAGGGATCAGAGCCTGGCTGTCGTGCAG
>NZ_JBFUHG010000242.1:0-363 GCF_056402515.1 Cellulomonas sp. P4_A2 | reverse complement strand
ACCCAGGTCAGGTACACCGCGAGCAGGAACGGCGGGATCTTCAGGGCGACCAGGACCCAGCCGAGCTGGGCGGTGTCGGCCCACCAGTAGAGCGGGAAGAGGATCGCGCACTTGGCAAGCAGTATCAGACCCCAGGCCCAGCTGGCCTTGGCATACGCCTTCTTGCGGCCGGGGTTCCGGGTACGCCAGGAGAGGTTCTCCTTGAAGACCGGCCCGAGAATCAGCCCTATCAGCGGCACCCCGGCGATCGTCGTGACGATGTAGGCGAGGGCCAGGCCCAGCGTGTAGATCATGCCGGGCAGGTAGAAGTCCTTGGCGTTGCCCGTCATCATCGCGAAGACCACACCGAAGGCGACGCCGAAG
>NZ_JBFUHG010000241.1:0-363 GCF_056402515.1 Cellulomonas sp. P4_A2 | reverse complement strand
GCGGTGGAGACCGTCCTGCGGACGGCTCCGGCGGCCTGACCGGACCCGCGGACCGGCCGGTCAGCCGGCCGGCCCGTCGGTCAGCGCGGAGACGAACGACTTCCAGGCCGCCGCCGAGAACCGCAGCGCAGGCCTGGACACGTCCTTGGAGTCCCGCACGGCCAGCTGTTCCGGACCGAACGGCGCTGCTTCCACGCAGTTGTTCATCCCCGTGCTGCGGCTGCTGCGCCGCCACCGTAACGCGTGCTCTGCGAGGCAATCGGACATCGGGCCCCCTCGGGCAGTCTGAGGTTCCTAGCCGTCGCGGTCGATCGCGGCGATCAGGTCCAACGAGTGCTCCGGCGACAGCGCGTGTGCCTGCAT
>NZ_JBFUHG010000240.1:0-363 GCF_056402515.1 Cellulomonas sp. P4_A2 | reverse complement strand
AGATGGGTCTCGCGGTCATCAGCGGTCTCGTCGATGATGTGGAAGTCAGATCGGCAGCCGACGGCGGAGTGATCCGGATGAGCTGGCCGAAGACCCCCACACCACTGACTCCCTGAGGCGGCGCAGGCGCGACGGCCGGTCGGCCGGTCCCGGCCCACCCGCTGCGCAACGCTTGATCCTTTCTTCTAGGCCCTGCTGAGCAGGGCCTTTTTCATTTGTGCTTGATAAACGATCAACGGACAATGTGTCTGCCCCATTACTGCATTCGGTTCAATCCGAGAATGCGATCTTTCGCTGATCCGGGGTAGAAGGTCAATTACATTTACCGCGCACTGTTTTGATCAGGTTCCGCTCCCTACAATC
>NZ_JBFUHG010000239.1:0-363 GCF_056402515.1 Cellulomonas sp. P4_A2 | reverse complement strand
TGGAACGACCGCTCGCGGGCCAACCTCGGCGTCGACACGCTCGACCTCGTGCAGCTGCACTGCCCGCCCACCGCCGTCTACTCCTCGGACGAGGTCTACGACGCGCTCGACACCCTCGTCGCCGAGCAGCGGATCGCCGCCTACGCGGTAAGTGTCGAAACGTGCGCCGAGGCGCTCACCGCCATCGCCCGCACCGGCGTCGCGAGCGTCCAGATCATCCTCAACCCGTTCCGTCTCAAGCCGCTCGACGAAGTCCTCCCCGCTGCCCGTGCGGCGGGTGTGGGCATCATCGCGCGGGTCCCGCTCGCCTCCGGACTGCTCTCGGGGAAGTACACCAAGGACACCGTCTTCGCCCCCGAGGAC
>NZ_JBFUHG010000238.1:0-363 GCF_056402515.1 Cellulomonas sp. P4_A2 | reverse complement strand
CATGTGGACTGCGGTCGCACGCGCGAGCACCTGGCGTGCAATGGGCGACCTGGACCAGGCTGCGGCGTCCTTCGAAGGCGCCCTGGCCCTGGACCCTGCCAACTGGTCCCTCTATCTGGACCTTGCCGACGTGCGCGCCGAGCAGGGTGATTTCGCCGCCGCCGTGGGTCTCGTCGAACAGGGCCTGCAACACGAACCGCAGGAAGTCTCCCTGCGCGCGGCGGGTGCCGCCTATCGCACGCGCCTATCCGGCTCGTCTGACGACCTGCGGGCCCTGATCGTCCTGGCTCCGGAGCTCGCGAGCACCTCCTACCGGGACCTGCTGATCAACTACGCGTGCGCGAAGCCGGGGCTGCCCCACAG
>NZ_JBFUHG010000237.1:0-363 GCF_056402515.1 Cellulomonas sp. P4_A2 | reverse complement strand
ACCTATCGCAAGGCGTATGTCGAGGTGTCGCTCTCGACGGCGTACGCACATGACATGAGCCCGCTGGCGGCGTTCGCCGCTGCCGTCAAGAAGACGGTCCCCAGCAGCGTCTAGAGAGTGTCCGCGCAGTCCGGCCCGGCGCCTGTGCGCACATCCGGCCCGATATCTCTCAGCGCAGGCCGGTCGGGCGGGTCAACGCCGCCTGGATCAGCCGGTCCACCAGCTCCTGGTAGCTCACGCCGCTCTCCTGCCACATCCGCGGGTACATGGAGATCGGGGTGAAGCCCGGCAGCGTATTGATCTCGTTGATCACGAAGCTGCCGTCCTCGGTGAGGAAGAAGTCGGCGCGCACGAGGCCTTCGC
>NZ_JBFUHG010000236.1:0-363 GCF_056402515.1 Cellulomonas sp. P4_A2 | reverse complement strand
GTACGAGGGTGTGTATCCCCCGGATGGAACGGCCTATGCGGCGAGCTGGCCCGGCGTGGAGATCGTCTGCGATCGGCGCGTGATGATTGATTCCCCGTCACAGCTCCCCGGGCATCTCGTCGCGGCGAGTGCCGGCCGACGGTTGGTCCTGCACGCCATGCACAGCGTGGTCGACTGGTTGGCGTTCGCTGTATGGGAGGACGGACGACTCATCCGGTCTCTGAGCCTGTCACCGGGCGACGGGATCATCGAGAACATCGGGGAACCGCTCCCTTTCGAACTTCCCTACTGGGCTGGGGACCGTCCGGCGGACGTCATTCCGTGGCCGGGCGAGGAAGAGGAGCCGTACGCCCTGCCCTTTCA
>NZ_JBFUHG010000235.1:0-364 GCF_056402515.1 Cellulomonas sp. P4_A2 | reverse complement strand
TTCCTGAGGGTCCTCACCCTGTCGGCGAACATGCCCGCTGCCCTCACTACCGGGTCCGGGCCTGCGAGGGCAACAACTGCTCGGCGTTTCCGGATGTTCCTTATGAGATCTTCGTACTGCTCCAGGAATCCCTGTTCTGGCCCATGAAGCACGTCAACGACTTCTTGTCCAGCGGCGATGAACTCCGCGTAGGCCTGTGAGCGGGGGCCGCGCCGCTCTTGGAGGCTCTCGAAGCGCCTTTGACGGGATGCCTCTGACTCCTGGGCCTTGAGCTGGAGACGAGTCGTACGGAGGCCGAACATGCCCGTTCCGAAGGCCGTAAGCCCCGTCAGCCCACCACCGATTGCCGCGCCCATGACTGCTG
>NZ_JBFUHG010000234.1:0-364 GCF_056402515.1 Cellulomonas sp. P4_A2 | reverse complement strand
CCGCGACATCGCCCTGCGGCGTCGACGTGGCGTGCGCGTTGAGGTGCACGACCTCCGACGGCTTGAGATCCGTCTGGTCCAGCAGGTTCTGCATGGCGGCAGCGATACCGCGACCGGTCGGCTCGGGCTGGGCGATGTGGTGGGCGTCCGCGGACAGGCCCTGGCCCAGCACCTCGCAGTAGACCTTGGCGCCACGCGCGGCCGCGTGCTCCGCGGACTCCAGGACGACGACACCGGCGCCCTCGCCGAGCACGAAGCCGTCACGGCCCGTGTCGTACGGACGCGACGCCTTCTGGGGCTCGTCGTTGTTCTTGGACATCGCCATCATGTTGGCGAACGCCGCGATCGGCAGCGGGTGGATGGC
>NZ_JBFUHG010000233.1:0-364 GCF_056402515.1 Cellulomonas sp. P4_A2 | reverse complement strand
AACTACGCCTGCCGGCAAGGCCGGATCCAGGCAGATGAGGGCAACGCCGGGCCTGCTGATGAGCACGCCCCCGCCCGTTCGGGCCCGCCGGCGACTCAGGGCAGACCGAGCCCGCCCGGCGATCGAGGACAAGGCCGCCGCGCCCGTGCAACGGCGCACTCCCGCAACCGCGTCCCCCTGTCCGCGTACCCCGCCGCGCTACGGCTTGCCCCGCCGCCCTCGCAGATGATCCGCAACCGGCGTCAGCGCCGCATGCAGGTCCGCCAGTGCTTCGGGCGTCAGCAGGTCCATGAAGTGTTTGCGCACCGAAGCGACATGGTGCGGCGCGACCTTGTGCATCGTCTCCGCGCCCGTCGCCGTGAGT
>NZ_JBFUHG010000232.1:0-364 GCF_056402515.1 Cellulomonas sp. P4_A2 | reverse complement strand
GACTTCGGCCGCGCCGCCGTCCTGCTCGCGGTCAGCATCGACGACGCCCCGCTCGACCGTGCCGGACCTCAGCTCGTGCTGCCTCAGGACCGCTGCGGGGCCCGGCACATCAGCGGCATCAACGCGATACGCGTGGACGGTGGTTACGCCTCGTGGACGTGACACCGGCGAGCGAGCGGAGTTGACGCGTGATCCACGGGGGCCGCCACCCGTGAGCGCCGCGTCAGGCGCGGTCGATGTGCACGTTCGTCGACTTCACACGGGCGGTGGCCTCCATGCCGACCTCCAGGCCCAGCTCCTCCACGGCCTCCCGGGTCAGCAGCGAGACCAGTCGGTGCGGACCGGCCTGGATTTCCACCTGGGC
>NZ_JBFUHG010000231.1:0-365 GCF_056402515.1 Cellulomonas sp. P4_A2 | reverse complement strand
GTCCACCACGCCGTGCTCGGTATTGCCCGCCTGCACAACCTCAGCCTCGCCGGATAGACGAGCGGCCGTAGTGACCACCGACCACGCCACACCCGGTGGAAGGTCATTTACGGGACAACCCTTAGTCGCCGGCACCCTCCTTATTCGCACTGTGCCGGGGTATTTACGGCCTTCTGACAGCCGTCGGCATTTGGCGTCAAGCCCGTGTCAAGAAGCACTGACGGATCGTCAGAGTGTAGTCAGGGGAGGTCTATTCGCGTCCGTGCCCGGTTGAGACTCATCGGCACGAAGGGCGGACAACCGCCCGTGGTGTGAGCTTGGAGGGCGCGTGACCATCACCGCCGGTGCCGCGCTCAGTCCGGAGG
>NZ_JBFUHG010000230.1:0-365 GCF_056402515.1 Cellulomonas sp. P4_A2 | reverse complement strand
CGTGCGGATGCCGTCGACACGGTGCGAGGCGTGGGTGTTGCGGTGGAAGGAGAGCGGTCCGGTGGGGCCGGGCAGCCGGGTCTCCACGGTAAGCCGGCCCGCTTCGGTGCCACGCAGACCGGCGACCGGATCACTCGTCAGTGAGGCACCCGCAGCGATCCATGCCTGCGGCCGCCCGCCGAAGGTCACCGGCTGCCCGCCCGCCGTCACCGGCCCGATCAGGACCGGTACGGTGCCGAACGCATGCCCGTAACGCAGCCGGACCTGTCCGCCGGCCGACAGCCGGACGGTGGCGGTGAACGTCCCGTCGGTCAGTCCGGTGCTCGCCACGGTGTCGGTTGCGGTCGGCGCGGTCTGTGCGGTCG
>NZ_JBFUHG010000229.1:0-366 GCF_056402515.1 Cellulomonas sp. P4_A2 | reverse complement strand
GCACACGGGCGTCCCGCTCGGCCTCCAGCTCCGCCTGACGGCCGGCGAGGGCCTTGCTCCCGGCGCCGCGGGCCTGGCCCACGCCCTTGCCCGCCTCGGCCTTGGCCTGCGGCGGCAGGGCGCCGATCTCCCGGTTGGCGAGCGACAGGGGCGAGGTACCGCCGGTGTGCGCGGTCTTCGCCTGGGCGAGCGCGTCGAGGTCACCCGCGGCGGCGAAGGCGGCGAACGCCTCGTCCCGCATGCGCTCGATCTCTTCCGGTTTCAGTGCCTCGACCTCGACTGGGTCGTACGACTTGTTCGGTGCCGACATCTCTTCCCGTGCTTCCGATTGGCTGATACTGCTCTTACCGGGGGATACCCCCGGAC
>NZ_JBFUHG010000228.1:0-366 GCF_056402515.1 Cellulomonas sp. P4_A2 | reverse complement strand
CGCACGACCGGTGCGAACTCGTGCGCCAGCTGAAGGGTCAGATTGACCATGGCTGCCTTGCTCATGCCGTACGCGCCGATGAACGGCGAGGCGGAGACACCGGCGACCGAGGCGATATTGACGATCGCCCCGCCGTTCTCCTTCTGCCAGGCCTTCCAGGTCTGCTGGGCGAAGCCGAGCGCCGAGATCACATTGGTCTCGTAGACCTTGCGGGCGACAGCCAGGTCGAGCTCCGCCATCGGGCCGAAGACCGGGTTCGTACCGGCGTTGTTGACCAGGAAGTCGACGCGGCCGAACGCCTCCATGGTGCGCTCGACAGCCGCCGCCTGGTGCGCCTCGTCGTGCGCCTTGCCGGCGACGCCGATG
>NZ_JBFUHG010000227.1:0-367 GCF_056402515.1 Cellulomonas sp. P4_A2 | reverse complement strand
GTCTTCACCGCGTCCGGCGTGGACACGATCGTCTTCGACATCCAGGACGCGGGCGCACGCTTCTACACGTACATCTGGACGCTCTACGACTGCATGCAGGCGGCGGCGCTCGCGGGCAAGCGGTTCGTCGTGCTGGACCGGCCGAACCCGGTGACCGGGCGGGCGGCGCTCGGGCCGGTCCTCGACCCGGCGTTCTCGACCTTCGTGGGGCGCCGGGAGATCGCGCAGGCGCACGGCATGACGGTCACGGAGCTTGCGCTGCTCTTCAACGCGGAGTTCCTGGCCGACCGGCCGGTCGAGCTGGACATCGTGAAGATGTCGGGATGGCGGCGCTCGGACTTCTTCGACGAGACCGGACTGCCGTGGG
>NZ_JBFUHG010000226.1:0-367 GCF_056402515.1 Cellulomonas sp. P4_A2 | reverse complement strand
GCGTGGCTCCGGCCGGCCGTTCAGTCCGTGACGTCGATCTCGACCCGATTCGTCTCCACCCCGGCGGCCGTCACGACCTGTACGTCCACCAGTCCCGGTTCGACCTCCACCGGCACCGGCACGGTGAGCACGGTGTCCGCCGGGTTGGCGAAACCGCCTGCCACCGGGACCAGCGGGACATGGACATGGACCCGGCCGATCCGGACGACCACGCGAGCCAGCCGGTCCGGGGCCCCGGCGCCGGGCGGTACGAAACCTGCACCGCGGATCTCGATGTCGTCGCCGGTACGGATCGGTGCGTCCAGATCTCCGGGCTCCCGGGCCCGTACGACGGACAGCACGACCGGACGCCCGCCCTCTGTGTACT
>NZ_JBFUHG010000225.1:0-367 GCF_056402515.1 Cellulomonas sp. P4_A2 | reverse complement strand
GTCCAGCAGCTCGTCCTGGATCGACTCCTGGACGAGGAGGCGCGAGCCCGCGCAGCAGACCTGGCCCTGGTTGAAGAAGATGCCGGTGACGATGCCCTCGACGGCCTGGTCGATCGGGGCGTCGTCGAAGACGATGTTCGCGCCCTTGCCGCCCAGCTCCAGGGTGACCTTCTTGTCCGTGCCCGCGACCTGGCGGGCGATGGCCTTGCCGACCGCGGTCGAGCCGGTGAAGGCGACCTTGTCGACGTCAGGGTGCTCGACGAGGGCCGCGCCCGCGTCGCCGTATCCGGTGAGGATGTTCACGACACCCTTCGGCAGGCCCGCCTGGCGGCAGATGTCCGCGAAGAACAGCGCGGAGAGCGGGGTC
>NZ_JBFUHG010000224.1:0-368 GCF_056402515.1 Cellulomonas sp. P4_A2 | reverse complement strand
CGACTGCGCACCGCCGAGCTCGAAGGCACGATCACCACCACCGCGGGCACCCTCAAGCTCCGCGCCTTCGTCCACTCCTCCAGCGACCTGCTCGCCGTCGAAATCACCCCGAGTGAGGGCGAGCAGAGCTTCCGCTGGGTCTTCCATCCGGCCGATGCCATCAGCCCGCGTGCTGACTTCAAGCCTCTGCCGGACGGCTACACGGGCAACCCGCCCGCCGTCGTCGAGCAGCACGGCGAGGTGACCGCCGCCGTCCAGCCGCTGCTGGCGGGCGGCCAGCACGTCACCGCGTGGCGGGAGCGCACCAGGGGCGACAGCCGCACGCTGTACGTCACCGTCACGCACTCCCACCCGAAGACGACGGCACG
>NZ_JBFUHG010000223.1:0-368 GCF_056402515.1 Cellulomonas sp. P4_A2 | reverse complement strand
GCCCAGCGTCGTCCGCAGATCCTGCTCGTGCACCCAGACGTCGAAGGCCCGCATCCGCAGCGCCAGTTCCAGGGTCTGCTCGGCGCCGAGCGGCGCGCGGGTCATGGTCTCCGGGTCACGCGACTCGTTCCGCAGCTGACGGGAGCGGCGGATGATCGTGTACTCCAGCTCGGAGGTCATCTCGGGTGCGGTGTGGTGGCGCCGCACATCGACCTGCATCTCCATGTAGCGAGTGAAGTCGTTCTGTACGTGGTAGAGATCGCGCGGCAGCGTGTGGATCGGCCGCGGATCGCCGAGCTGCTCGCACTCCATGCCGATGACGTGCGAGACGATGTCGCGCACCGACCAACCGGGGCACGGTGTACGGC
>NZ_JBFUHG010000222.1:0-368 GCF_056402515.1 Cellulomonas sp. P4_A2 | reverse complement strand
CCCCTAGGGCCGGGCCCAGTTGCGCATCGCGGTGCGCGAAGCGAAGGCGGCCACGTCCTTGTCGAGCGGGTTGTCGGTGTGCTGGTGGATGCGCCAGGTCGCTTTGATGCGTGGTTTGCCCGCGGTGACATAGTCGGCTATCCACAGGCCGTCACCGGCGTACGACGTGGTGTCGTAATTCAGCCAGAAGTGCCGGTTGCAGTACAGCAGAACCCTGTGGTCCGGCCGGAGGCGCTTGACCTCGCGGATGAAGCGGTCCTTCTCGGCGTTGGTCGCGCGCGTTCCGTCGCCGGTCACCTCCCAGTCGACGGCCAGCAGGTCGCCTGCCTTCTCCGGGGCCTTGCTCACGAAGTACTCCGCCTGCGCCG
>NZ_JBFUHG010000221.1:0-368 GCF_056402515.1 Cellulomonas sp. P4_A2 | reverse complement strand
CTACGGCGTCGTCGGCGACAGCCTCAACCTGGTCGTCGACGCCATCCGCCGCAACTCCGCCATCGAGTGGATCCAGGTCAGGCACGAGGAGACCGCCGCGTTCGCCGCCGGTGCCGAGGCCCAGATCACCGGCACCCTGGCGGCCTGCGCGGGCTCCTGCGGCCCCGGCAATCTGCACCTCATCAACGGCCTCTACGACGCCCACCGCTCCATGGCTCCCGTCCTCGCCCTCGCCTCGCACATCCCGTCGAGCGAGATCGGTCTCGGTTACTTCCAGGAGACCCATCCGGATCTGCTCTTCCAGGAGTGCAGTCACTACAACGAGATGATCTCCAACCCGCAGCAGATGCCGCGGCTGCTCCAGACGG
>NZ_JBFUHG010000220.1:0-368 GCF_056402515.1 Cellulomonas sp. P4_A2 | reverse complement strand
ACCGTGTTCCAGTACGTGAGGAGGGTCTTGCGCACGACCTCCTGGATCGTGCCGTGGCCCACGCGCCGCGCCGCCCAGGGGGAGCCGCCCGCCGCCATGAACCAGCGGACCGCGTCCGCGCCGTGCTGGTCCATCAGCGGGATCGGCTGGAGGATGTTGCCCAGGTGCTTGGACATCTTCCGGCCGTCCTCGGCGAGGATGTGGCCCAGGCACACCACGTTCTCGTACGACGACTTGTCGAAGACCAGCGTGCCGACGGCCATCAGCGTGTAGAACCAGCCGCGGGTCTGGTCGATGGCCTCGGAGATGAACTGCGCCGGGTAGCGGCTCTCGAAGAGCTCCTTGTTCTTGTACGGGTAGCCCCACTG
>NZ_JBFUHG010000219.1:0-369 GCF_056402515.1 Cellulomonas sp. P4_A2 | reverse complement strand
GCCGGACGCCCCACCCCTGGGATTCGCCGACGCTTTTGGGGGCATCGACGGGGCAGTCGCGCACTGGGAGGGCTCGTCAGCCGTGCGTGAGCGGCTGGAGGCGATCGGCCGGTCCTCCTTCAGTCTGGTGATCTTCCTGGAACATGTCCCGCACACACTTGCTGTCTGGCTGGGCGACCAGCGGAAGGCAGCTCGGGCAGGCGAGGACGGCCCGACGTACGCGTGGGCGGAGGAAGTCCTGACGCGTGGAGCCGCCTTCATGAGCTCCCGCGGACTCGTTCACTTCGATGCGCACTTCAACAACATCCTGACCGACGGCCGGTTGATCTACTTCGCGGACTTCGGTCTCGCTCTGAGCTCCGGCTTCGA
>NZ_JBFUHG010000218.1:0-370 GCF_056402515.1 Cellulomonas sp. P4_A2 | reverse complement strand
CTGCTGGACCAGGTCCGCGACCTCGGCCTCGGCTGTCACGTCGGTGGGTACGAAGATGGCGTCTGCTCCGCCGGCGCGCAGTTCGGCGGCCAGTGCGTCGCCGGCCTCCTTGCCACGGGCTGCGAGGACGACCTTTGCGCCCTCGGCGGCGATCCGCCGGGCGGTGGCCCGACCCATGCCGGAGGTGGCGCCGGTGATGAGGACGACCTTGTTGGTGAAACGTGCTGACATTGCTGACTACTCCTGTTTTTCCTGGAGTTGGGTGAGATTCAGAAAGTGACGACGAGGCGGCCGCGGACGCCGCCGGCCGCCATCCGGCGGTGCGCGTTACCAGCCTCAACGGGGGAATAGGTCTGCGCGACCCGTGGGA
>NZ_JBFUHG010000217.1:0-371 GCF_056402515.1 Cellulomonas sp. P4_A2 | reverse complement strand
CGGCGGAGAGGGCCAGGGCGCCGGCGGAGAGGGCCAGGGCGCGGGTGACGGCGGCCGCCACGCGGGGCGCGAACGGGTCGGGGCCGGCGGGGGCGGTCGTCGGGCCGGTGGTGAGGACCTCGTACTCCAGCGCCGCCGCCAGGGGGGGCGGGGCCGTGTCGGCCGCGCTCTCGGCGAAGGCGAACATCTCCTCGTGCGAGCCGTGCCACTTCGCGCACAGGTACTGCAGGGCCGCGGGGTGGCAGCCGTAGGGGTGCGGATCGCGGGCGGGCGCCGCGGCCCAGTAGTCGTCGAAGACGGCACGCGGGGCCTGGCTGCCGAGTGCGTGGGTGAGGGCGATGCGCCAGGGGGTGAGGGCGATGCGCCAGGGG
>NZ_JBFUHG010000216.1:0-372 GCF_056402515.1 Cellulomonas sp. P4_A2 | reverse complement strand
CCGTGTGCAGTGTCAGCAGCCGCTGGCCCTTGGTCACCGTGTCGCCCGGCTTGGCGTGCATTTCGATGCCCGCGCCCGCCTGCACCGGGTCCTCCTTGCGGGCCCGGCCCGCGCCGAGGCGCCAGGCGGCGACGCCGATGTCGTACGCGTCGAGACGGGTCAGTACGCCGGAGGTGTGGGCCGCCACCACGTGCTGCTCGCGGGCGACCGGGAGCGTGGCGTCCGGGTCACCGCCCTGGGCGGAGATCATCCGGCGCCAGACGTCCATCGCGGAGCCGTCGGCCAGGGCCTTCTCCGGGTCGGCGTCCTTGAGACCGGCCGCGTCGAGCATCTCGCGGGCCAGGGCGAGGGTGAGGTCGATGACGTCCCTGG
>NZ_JBFUHG010000215.1:0-372 GCF_056402515.1 Cellulomonas sp. P4_A2 | reverse complement strand
GACACACACGTCACATACAGACAATCTGACTGCTGCTCGCGGGGGCCCCGTCCTCGATCAGGGCGGGTGGGAAGCGTGTTGACGCGCCGTCGAAGCGCTTCGACAAAAGATTTGTTTTGTGTACGATCAAAATCGGGATTCATAGGAACGAGGTACGTCATGCCGCCGCGACCAGCCACGAAAGCGGCCACCGCACCGGTATCGGCCGTCCTCGGAGTGGACATCTCCGCCCGGTCCACCAAGGCCGCGGTCGTCGACGCGACGACCGGCCGGCTGCTCGCGGTGGGCCGAGCCTCGCACACCGTGACCGGTCGCTACGGCGCCCGCGAGAGCGATCCTGCGACCCGATTGCCCCGGCCATCGCGTCGTGGG
>NZ_JBFUHG010000214.1:0-373 GCF_056402515.1 Cellulomonas sp. P4_A2 | reverse complement strand
ATGTTGGGCAGCGAGTCCGGTTCGATGACGGCGACGATCCGCAGGCTCGCGTAGGCGGGGTCGTCGAGGACGTCGGCGATGGGGTTGATGTACTCGGTCTTGTACCGGTCGAGTTCGGGGGGACCGAGCTCACCGTTGGAGGCCAGCGCGGCGCAGTCACGTCCGGGCAGGTCGTAGATGACGACCTGGAAGAGGTTCGCGCCCTGGTCGAGCGCCTCATCGAGGTGCTCGCGCAGGCTCATCGCGTCGCCGGCGCCCTCGATGGCCGCGATGCGGTCCATCCAGACGAACGAGGGTTCGTCGGCGATGACGCTGCCGCCCGGCTCCGCGGCGGCCTTGGCGGACCACTGCGGGTTCACATACGCCTTGGCAC
>NZ_JBFUHG010000213.1:0-374 GCF_056402515.1 Cellulomonas sp. P4_A2 | reverse complement strand
GGTGGCGGCTGCCGAGGGATCCGTACCACCTGGAGTCGAGCGTGCCCGGTGTCTTCGCTGCGGGGGATGTGCGCTCCTCCTCGGTCAAACGTGTCGCCTCGGCCGTCGGCGAGGGAGCCATGGGCGTCGCGCTGGTGCACCGCTATCTGGAGGCGCAGTGACCACCTCAGCACATCTGTCGCCGGCGCAGTTGCAGACTCTGTTCCTGTTCGAGGAGCTCAGCGACGAGCAGCTCGACTGGCTGGCAGAACGCGGCCGTGCGGAGCAACTTCCTGCCGGAAGCGTGGTGTACGCGGAGGGCGAGCGGGCCACGTGCTTCTTCGTGCTGCTCAGCGGAGCGATCGCGCTCAGCCGTGTGCTGCACGGCGACGAGG
>NZ_JBFUHG010000212.1:0-375 GCF_056402515.1 Cellulomonas sp. P4_A2 | reverse complement strand
CCGTAGTTGTGCACCGAAGCGTTATGAGCGGGTGCGCCGGAAGTCATGTCCTGCGCCCTCCCCTTCCGCTCGACCGAATCGTTCCCGAGGAACTCCACATCTCAAGGATGCGGCATCGGCCGGGAAGCGTCACATACCGCGGGGCACCGGCTCCCGATCTACGGCCCGGCGCCCCCGTCGCCCCGCCCGCCGGAGGGCGGACGGGGACACCCGCTACCGGCCATCGCCGGTCATCAGCGCACCAGGCCCCAGCGGAAGCCGAGCGCCACGGCGTGCGCCCGGTCCGAGGCGCCGAGCTTCTTGAAAAGCCGCCGGGCGTGCGTCTTCACCGTGTCCTCGGAGAGGAAGAGCTCGCGCCCGATCTCCGCGTTGGAA
>NZ_JBFUHG010000211.1:0-375 GCF_056402515.1 Cellulomonas sp. P4_A2 | reverse complement strand
GGTCTACGGCCTGCCGGGTGTCCGTCGGCTGGTCGAGTCCTGGGGCCTGGTGTGGGGCAAGGACGTGCTTGACCCGCCGACCCCGGCTGAACGTGTCGCGCCGGGCGACCTCGACGCCGACCAGCTCGGGTTCGAGGTCATGTCGGAGGAGGAGGCGAAGTTCCGCGACGCTCGCCGTGCCGTCAGCGAGGCCCGCAAGGACGAGCTGGCCGCTGCGCTCCACCGCTTCCGGAACCCGAACGAACCGATCCGGGTCAAGGTCAGCCTCAAGAAGCCGGTCCGCGCCAAGCGCCGCGCCGCCTGACCAAGCCGGGCGACAACCCCAAGTTGGCGCCCGGCGCTTCAGTGGCGCGCCCCCTCCCCGGCACCTGGGCA
>NZ_JBFUHG010000210.1:0-375 GCF_056402515.1 Cellulomonas sp. P4_A2 | reverse complement strand
GTCCTCGGCGCCGCCCTGTCGATCGGCCTCGTGTACGTCCTCACCACATACGCCATGTCCGTCTACTTCGGGCCGGACAAATTCTCCGGATTCGGCGCTTCGGGAGCGGCGTCATGGGAAGGCATCGCCCGCGCCTCGTTCGGATTGTTCTGGGTGCTGCTCTTCCTCGCCGTCGTCAACTCGACCGTGGCCAACGCCAACGCGTGCGCGAACGTGTCGACGCGTACGGCCTTCGCAATGGGGCGCATCGGAGTGTTCCCGCAGGCATTCGCCCGGCTCCATCCCCGCCGCCGCTCCCCCGTCACCGGAGTGGCCGCGCAGTTCGTGATCGCGGTCGGAGCGACGCTCGGGCTCGGCTTCGGCTATGACCCGGTG
>NZ_JBFUHG010000209.1:0-375 GCF_056402515.1 Cellulomonas sp. P4_A2 | reverse complement strand
GTTCATCGTCGAGCAGAAGCAGACCGTCTTGTCGAGGAAGACGATCTCCTTGTCCTCCGCCGCGAACCGGTTGGCCAGGCGCCGCACCAGGTTCAGCTCGGTGCCGATCGCCCACTTCGAGCCGGCCGGCGCCGCCTCCAGGGCCTTGATGATGTACTCCGTCGAGCCGACGTAGTCCGCCGCCGCCACGACCTCGTGCTTGCACTCGGGGTGCACCAGCACATTGACGCCGGGGATGCGCTCGCGCACATCGTTGACGGACTCCACCGAGAAGCGCCCGTGCACCGAGCAGTGCCCGCGCCACAGGATCATCTTCGCGTTCCGCAGCTCCTCGGCGGTGAGACCGCCGTTCGGCTTGTGCGGGTTGTAGAGGAC
>NZ_JBFUHG010000208.1:0-376 GCF_056402515.1 Cellulomonas sp. P4_A2 | reverse complement strand
CCCCGGATCATGCCGACGTTGTACGAGCCGTTGTACTGCTGGGCGAAGTAGGGGTTCGTGTAGTAGGTGCCTTCGGTGGCCTTGGTGTAGGCCCACCGGACACCGCTGTTCCAGAGGGTCGCCCAGTCGACGTTGCCCTGGTGGCTGCTGACGTCCACGCCTTCGGTCTGCACGGCGCGCGTGTCACGCGGCAGGCCGCCCTGGCCGTCATGGGCGACGACGCCCATGCCCATCGTGGCCGACCCGCGGGCAGGTGTGGTGATGGCGGTGGGGGAGTCGGCCGCGGTGGCCGCACCGGGCAGGGTGAGCAGAAGCGAGAGTGCTGCGAGAAGAGTTCCCATCGCCGCGAAGCGCGAGCGGGGGGTCGTTCCGGATC
>NZ_JBFUHG010000207.1:0-376 GCF_056402515.1 Cellulomonas sp. P4_A2 | reverse complement strand
GTCCGAGCCGGTGCCGGGCTCGGTGAGGCCGAAGCAGCCGATCGCCTCGCCCGCGGTGAGCCGGGGCAACCACTGCCGTTTCTGCTCCTCGTCGCCCCAGGTGGCGATGGTCTTGGCGACCAGGCCCAGGGAGACCGAGACGATGCCGCGGACCGAGGAGTCGCCACGGCCGAGTTCCTCGGTGACCAGGCAGTACGCCAGGTGGTCGCCGCCCGAGCCGCAGTACTCCTCGGGGACGGTCAGCCCGAGGAAGCCGAGGGAGCCCAGCTTCTTGACGATCGACCTGTCGACATTCTCGGCGCGGTCCCACTCGACGACATGCGGGGTGATCTCGCGGGCGACGAAGTCCTTGGCGAGCTGCCGGACGGCTTCCTGC
>NZ_JBFUHG010000206.1:0-377 GCF_056402515.1 Cellulomonas sp. P4_A2 | reverse complement strand
ACGCGCAGAAGGTGCTCGACAGCCCCACCGGCATGGCGGGCACGGCGCCGCGTTCGTACCTGGACTGGTACGACCAGAGCTCCACCAAGATCCAGGCGATGAAGACCATCGAGGAGACCCTCCTCAGCGACATGGAGGGCAAGGCCCGCGAGCTCCGCGACCAGTCGCAGCGCGAGGCCATCATCAGCGGTGTGCTCATCCTGCTGGTGCTCGGTGTCTCGCTGGTCGGCGCCTTCGTCGTCGCCCGGTCCATGATCCGCTCGCTGCGACGGCTGCAGGACACGGCCACCCGGGTCGCCCAGGACCGTCTGCCGGAGCTCGTCAAGCAGCTCTCCGAGGCGGACCCGCAGGACGTCGACACCTCGGTCGAGTCGGTC
>NZ_JBFUHG010000205.1:0-377 GCF_056402515.1 Cellulomonas sp. P4_A2 | reverse complement strand
CACTGGGGCAACGCGGTCGCTCAGGCCGAAGTGGCGGCCCACAACATGGTCAGTCCAGGGCCCCTGCGGCGCCCGCACCTCGCCGTCCCGACGTTCTGGTCGACCCAGTTCGGGCTCAACATCAAATCGGTGGGCGTGCCCACCTATTCCGACCACGTGGTCATCGCCCAAGGCTCTCTGGAGGCGCGCCGCCTGGCCGTGGTCTACGGCTTCCAAGGACGGGTCACCGCCGCCGTCACCGTCGACATGGCCAAGTCGCTCGACTACTACAAGCACCTGATCGAGACGGCTGCTCCGTTCCCGCCCCCGCTGGGCTCGGCGGACCGGGCGATCGCTGCCGACATCACGATTCCGTCCGACGTGCCGGACCCGAGCGG
>NZ_JBFUHG010000204.1:0-378 GCF_056402515.1 Cellulomonas sp. P4_A2 | reverse complement strand
CTCTACTACCGCACCGACCTGGCCGAGAAGGCGGGCATCGACAAGGCTCCGACCAACTGGAAGGAGATGCAGGACCTCGCCACCGCCTACCAGAAGAAGGCCGGTACCAAGTGGGGCCTGTCCATCCAGCCCAGCGGCCTGGACACGGTGCAGAACTTCTACTCCTTCCTGTACTCGGCCGGCGGCGAGATCGTCAATGACAAGGGCGAAGCCGTCATCGACAGCCCCGAGGCCGTCAAGGCGCTCAAGGAGTACGGCTCGTACTTCGACAAGGGCCTCTCCAACAAGTCCGTGGCGCCCGGCTACGACGTGGTGAAGGACTTCGGCAACGGCCGCGTCCCGATGTTCTTCGGCGGCCCCTGGCACGTCACCCTGCTG
>NZ_JBFUHG010000203.1:0-378 GCF_056402515.1 Cellulomonas sp. P4_A2 | reverse complement strand
GGTCCGGTCCGCTCCAGCGTCAGCAGGCTGGTGTCGACACCGGGCACGACCAGCGAGACCCGCTCGGCCTTGTCGAGGTCGCCGAACACCTCGGCGGCGTGGCCCTTCCCGGTCGGGTCGAAGGCCAGGAAGTGCCGGCCGTGGGCAAGCATCGACCGGAAGCGCTCCATCCGGCGGAACGCGTCGCCGCGGCCGTCGGGGGAGAGCCGGACGTCGTGCATGCGCTGCTGCTCGACCGCCCGCGCCTGCACCAGGGCCCGCCGGTTGGCGTGGTAGCGCAGGGTGATCGGCGCGCCGTTCAGATTGCCGACGACCAAGGGGTACTTGTCGGCGAGAGCGGTGCGCTGCGCGGCGGTGAGCGAGGCGAAGAACTGGGCC
>NZ_JBFUHG010000202.1:0-378 GCF_056402515.1 Cellulomonas sp. P4_A2 | reverse complement strand
GGTCGGCTTCGCGGTGGCGTCGGCGATCGGCGGCGCCGCCCCGGGCTTCGAGGTCCTGGTCGTCGCCCGCGCTCTCCAGGGGATGTTCGCAGCGCTGCTGGCGCCGGCTGCGCTCTCTCTTCTCACCACGACGTTCAACGTCCCGAACGAGCGGGCGAAGGCCTTCGGGATCTACGGTGCGATCGCGGGCACGGGCGGCGCGGTGGGGCTGCTGCTCGGCGGGGTGCTCACCGAGTACCTGAACTGGCGCTGGTGTCTGTACGTCAACCTGCTGTTCGCCCTGGTCGCCTTTGTCGGCGGCGCCCGGTTGCTGACCGCCGGCGCCCCCGCCCACCGTCCGAAGCTCGATGTCCCGGGCACGGTCCTGGTCTCGTCGGG
>NZ_JBFUHG010000201.1:0-379 GCF_056402515.1 Cellulomonas sp. P4_A2 | reverse complement strand
CAACATACACCGGGGACCCTTTGACGATCAGATGGCCGACGGCGTCGATCATGTGCGCGCTCACGCCCGACGTGAGCCGTTCCTCTGCTGCCATATCACGCGCGCAGTGCTCACATACGCCTGCGCACGGGCCAGATGACCCGTGGGAGGCGGACAATCGGCCAGACGGTCGTAGAGGGTGATCATCTCGTTGATCAGCACTCTTCCCTCAGTGGTCAGCGCCCCCGAACCAGCCAGTACGGGCAGGACGGCTCCTACTTGTTCCCGGCAGCGGGCGTGTTCGGCCCAGGCGAGATCGCGGTGGGTGACGCGCTCCGCGCCGCGTGCGAAGCGCTGCCAGTAGTCGGCGAGCGCCATGTGCGAGTAGGCGCCCTGGAGC
>NZ_JBFUHG010000200.1:0-379 GCF_056402515.1 Cellulomonas sp. P4_A2 | reverse complement strand
ACCATAGGTTCCGCAAATACCGGGAAAGCCATGGATTCCCTTGTATGACAAGGAACGCAGCACAACGGTCATCGTCCGGTCACATTCGCCGCGCGGACCCGTCATGGGCCGCTGTGAACATCCTGTACAGCCCCGCCGAGCCGTCGGCCGGGAAGGACCAGGGGAGGGCCACGGACATGTCAGCGCTGCTCGCGACCGGTGACCGCAGAGGTGAACAGGGGCTACGGATACGCGGTCTCACCGCTGCCGAGCACCGGGCATGTGTGACCGCGCGCGCCGGGGCGAGCTTTCTGCAGTATCCGTCCTGGGCCGAGGTGAAGGATCAATGGAAGTCGGAAATGGTCGGATGGCACGGCGACAGCGGTGAATTGATCGGCAG
>NZ_JBFUHG010000199.1:0-380 GCF_056402515.1 Cellulomonas sp. P4_A2 | reverse complement strand
ACGAGGACCTGGACCGGCTGACGCAGCGCGAGCGCGAGGTGCTGCGGCTGATCGCCCGTGGCTATGCGTACAAGGAGATCGCCAAGCAGCTGTTCATCTCGGTGAAGACGGTCGAGTCGCATGTCTCGGCGGTGCTGCGGAAGCTCCAGCTGTCGAACCGGCACGAGCTGACGCGGTGGGCGACGGCCCGACGGCTGGTCTGAACTCCGCAAGCGCACCGGCGGGGCCGAAACCCCGCAAGTGCACCGGCGGGGCCGAGACGCCCGAGGTGCTCAGGCGGGGTCGAGCGAGATGTTCAGCTTCTCGCCGATCCTGCGGTATCCGATGCCCGCATAGATCCGTTCCACATCGGCGTCGCCCGGCTCCAGCCACACCACCCG
>NZ_JBFUHG010000198.1:0-380 GCF_056402515.1 Cellulomonas sp. P4_A2 | reverse complement strand
TTGTTGATCTGGTTCGGGTAGTCGGAGCGCCCCGTCGCCACCACGGCCGCGTACTTGTGCGCGATGTCGGGGTGGACCTCCGGGTCCGGATTGGCCATGGCGAAGACGAACGCACCGGGCGCCATCGACGCGACCGCCGACTCCGGCACCGTACCGCCGGACACACCGATGAAGACGTCCGCACCGACCAGCGCGGTCTCCAGCGGTCCGGTGATGCCGGCCCTGTTGGTGAGCTCCGCGAGCTCGCGCTTGACGTCCGTCAGGTCCTCACGGTCCCGGCTGACGACGCCCTTGCGGTCGGCCACGGCGACGTCCCCGAGCCCCGCCTCGAGCAGGAACTTCGCAATGGCAACTCCGGCCGCACCGGCGCCGGAAATGAC
>NZ_JBFUHG010000197.1:0-380 GCF_056402515.1 Cellulomonas sp. P4_A2 | reverse complement strand
CCGTACGGCCAGCGCCGACATCTCCGCGAAGATCGTCGTGCCGAATTCGGCGAGGCGGCGGTTGAGCAGCGGTCGTCCCTGTGTCATGACCGCCATCCTGTGCCGAAGCTCTGGAGTTGCTCAAGTCTGCTTTGGCTCCGCGGGGCCGGGGGCATCCCCCACTCACGCAAGTAGCGGAAGGAACATGAAGCGAGGGACCTCGCTTCGGGGGACGGAAGGACGTGAGGTCGGGGGGGGCTTTCTTCGGGGTGGTGGCCGGGATCGTTGTGATCGGCTGCGTCGTCGCGATGTGGCGGTCGGCGAACAGCAGCAAGTCGTCGTCCTCCCGGCGCTCGGGGCGCCGCAGCGCGGGCGGCGGCGCGGCCGCCGGTGGCAGTTGG
>NZ_JBFUHG010000196.1:0-380 GCF_056402515.1 Cellulomonas sp. P4_A2 | reverse complement strand
CCGGAGAGCACCATGCCGCAGGGCCGGCTGGCCGACATGGCCTCCCTGATCCCGGACTGTCGACTGATCACGCTCGGCGGCGGCCACCGGGTCCACGAGACCCACGCCGACCAGGTCGCTCAGCAGATCACCGAGTTCTTCACCAGCTGACCCGGGCGGCCGGGGCGGCCGCTGCCGGGGCATTGTCAGTACCGGGTGAAAAGATCTTTTCCATGGAACTCGCACTGTTCTTCGCCGAGGTCGACGCCCAGCCCTGGGCCGAGCTGCAGCATGCGTACGGAAGCGCCGCCGATGTGCCCGACTGCCTGCGGGCGCTTGCCGGGGACGAGGACGAGGCGTCCGAGGCGCTCTCCGAGCTGTACGGCAGCATCCTGCATCAG
>NZ_JBFUHG010000195.1:0-380 GCF_056402515.1 Cellulomonas sp. P4_A2 | reverse complement strand
GGTCAGGGCGAGCGCGGTCGCCCCGTCGAGCACCGCCCGGTCGGCTCCAGGGCTCTTGCCGTACGCGGTGAATTCGGGAGTGTGCTGCTTGGCGCCCTGTGTGTCGTAGCCGATCGTGGGGTGGATCGTGGGGATGAGCTGCGAGACGTTGCCCATGTCCGTCGACGCCGTCGTCTCGCCGTGCCGTGACTTCGCCGTACGGCCCAGTTCACCGAGTGCCCTGACGTAGACCTCTGTCATGTCAGGGTCCTGGCGCAGATCGGCGAAGTCCCTTCCGTGCGGCCGCAGCTCGAGTTCGGCGCCGGTGGCGAGCGCCCCGGCCTCGAAGCAAGCGCGCACCCGCTGCCACGCCTCGCCGAGTTGCTCCACGGTCAGCGCCC
>NZ_JBFUHG010000194.1:0-381 GCF_056402515.1 Cellulomonas sp. P4_A2 | reverse complement strand
GCATCAAGGGTGCCGGAGTGGGGCATCAAGTACTGGACAAGCTGTTGCAGACCGCCCGCTGGCTGGGTGTGCGCCGGGTTTTCTGTCTCACCTTCGAAGTCGACTTCTTCGCCAAGCACGGCTTCGTGGAGATCGGAGAGACACCGGTCGACACAGATGTCTACAGCGAGCTGCTGCGTTCCTATGACGAGGGCGTAGCAGAGTTCCTCGGTCTCGAACGAGTGAAGCCGAACACCTTGGGCAACAGTCGGATGCTTCTGCACCTGTGACCGCCGGAAGAACCCGGAACCCTATGTCCGAATCGCGCATGTTTCCCGTGTTCTTGCACTCCTGAACCTTCCGAATCGCGCATGTTTCCCGTGTTCTTGCACTCCTGAACCT
>NZ_JBFUHG010000193.1:0-381 GCF_056402515.1 Cellulomonas sp. P4_A2 | reverse complement strand
TCCCTGAACCTCCCCGATGACGAGGCCCCGCGCCGGCGGAGAGCCCAGGGTCTGTCCGGAGGGGCGTGATCGGAAGGTGGATCGAGACGACGTTCGGGAGCAAGGCCGGCCGCCGGGTGCCTCCCGTTCTCGTGAACACCGCCCCGGCCGCCTCCCGAGTCGGTTCCAGCCGCTGTCGAAACTCGGGCTCTGATCCATTTCGTGTGGTCGCGGACACAGGGTGACTGTTGATCTTCGCCTGATGGTGGTTTTAGTGGTCGTAGGCGGTCAGTGCGCGCATGACTGGCTGGCCACGCATGAAGCTGGCTCCCCTCATCAGGCCTCTTGGAATCGATCACTTAGGCTGGCGCGGTGACTGATGAGCAGGAGCGGGTGCAGCCG
>NZ_JBFUHG010000192.1:0-381 GCF_056402515.1 Cellulomonas sp. P4_A2 | reverse complement strand
GGACAACGAGAGCGGGCTTGCCGTCCGGGTTGCCGCACGCCTCCCAGTAGACGAGGTTGCCGTCGCCCGTATCGAGCATGCCGTGGTCGTACGGTTCGATCGGCGGGTAAGGGGCGGCCATGGTCCGGCTCTCCTCCATCGAGTAGGTCGAAGGCACAAACCGAACACAGTACGTGCCTGGTTTGAGGGCCGGACGAAAACCCAGTGCACTGCGTCGGCCGAATCACCAGACTCGCCCGCATGACCGCCGAGATCACTCGAATCAATCCCGATCAGCTTCATCCGACGCCGGGCTATCACCACATCACGGTGGTGGAGGCGGGCCGGACGGCGTTCCTGGCCGGGCAGTGCCCTCTCGACCGCTCCGGCGCGCTGGTGGGT
>NZ_JBFUHG010000191.1:0-381 GCF_056402515.1 Cellulomonas sp. P4_A2 | reverse complement strand
GGGCGGGGCCGTCGGGATCCGCGGACTGGCGTACAGCGACTCTGCCGTCGGCCAGCCTCATGGCCTCGACGCAGTTGCCACCGTTGCCGCCGCTCCACGGCTTGTACCAGCCTTCGGAGCCGAGTTCGGCGGCCGGCATGCCGTTGTATATGGGGTCGATCATCACAGCTCCTTGCGGAAGTCCCGGAGGATTTCCTTCGTGCGTTGTGCAGTTGCGGCCTGAGCCGCCATGCGGTCCATGACTTCGAGGTAGGAGGCCACCTCGGGGCGCGCGTCGAAGTAGACGGCACCGGTCAGGTACTCGCTGTACACCATGTCGGGCAGTTCGGGGACGGCGAAACGGAAGAGGACGAACGGGCCATAGGTGCCGGGGTGGTGGCC
>NZ_JBFUHG010000190.1:0-382 GCF_056402515.1 Cellulomonas sp. P4_A2 | reverse complement strand
GGCCGACCACGGGTGGCTCAACGCCATCAATGAGAACGCCAAGTCGCAGGCGGAGAAGTACTCCGAGGTGACCCTGGAGATCACCGAGGGCTCCAACGACACCGCCGCCCAGATCGGCCAGGTCAAGACCCTCATCAACAAGAAGGTCGACGTCCTCGTCATCCTCCCGGCCGACGGCAAGGCGCTCACCCAGGTCGGCCTGGAAGCGATGAAGGCGGGCATCCCCGTCATCAACCTGGACCGCATCTTCGCCTCACCCCAGGCCTATCGCTGCTGGGTCGGCGGGGACAACTACGGCATGGGCCTCAACGCCGGTACGTACATCGGCGAAAAGCTCAAGGACAAGCCGAACGCCAAGGTCGTCGAGCTCGCGGGCATCGAC
>NZ_JBFUHG010000189.1:0-383 GCF_056402515.1 Cellulomonas sp. P4_A2 | reverse complement strand
CCGATGGCCAGCCCGAAGGTGAGGTCTTTCTTCTCCCGCTCGTCCTCGCGCTTCGCGTACGCCCCGAACAGCACGGCGATGAAGAGCGCGGCGGCGCCGAGCAGCAGCAGCCGGGAGACCAGCGCGGCCCCCGGCTTGGTGTCGAGCACGGTTTTGAGGCCGTCCAGGTCGAAGATGTCCGCGAGCTTTCCGGAGCCGGTGTACGGGTTGCGCAGCAGCAGCATGGCCAGCGTGGCCGTGGTGAGCGTCATCCAGCCGCGCACGACGAGGCGCTGCAGCGGGCGGGCGCTCGCCCCGCGCTGCCAGCAGGCCAGTACGAAGGCCGCGCCACCGGCCAGCAGGATGAATCCGGCGTACGCGGCGTAGCGCGCGATGCCGTAGAG
>NZ_JBFUHG010000188.1:0-383 GCF_056402515.1 Cellulomonas sp. P4_A2 | reverse complement strand
GTGCGGGAGCTGGGCGGCACGGCCACGGCACACACGGAGGAGCACCAGAGGGCGTTGCAGGTCTTCGTGGAGAGCGACGCCGCCCCGCCCCGTTCCGACAACTCGGCGGTGAGGTTCGGAATTTGGCGCCTCGCACCTTCCCGGAGGGTACGAGAGCGGGGCGCCGACACGCGGAGCCCGCCACCCCTCACGTGGCGCTGCGCTCACTCGCCTCGCGCAGATCGCGCTCCACGGCCCGGTGGTGCGGGGAGTCCAGCTCCCCCGCCGCACTGCAGGGTCTCCCGACCCGTAGCAGCTCCCGCCACCGTTCCTGGCTCCAGTCGGCCGGGGCCGTGGTGCGCACGAAGTCCTCGACCAGGGCGCGGAAGCGTGCGGGGTCGCTG
>NZ_JBFUHG010000187.1:0-383 GCF_056402515.1 Cellulomonas sp. P4_A2 | reverse complement strand
GGGTCCGGTTCAGCTCGCCGACCGCTGTCAGGACCCGGTCCAGCTCCGCCGATGTCCAGGGGATGCGGGGCTGGCGGCCGTCGATGTCCTGGAGGACGAGGGCGACCCGGGTTCCGTCGTCGTACGACCCGAGCAGCCGCGGCACGGGGGCGCCGGGCGGGAGAGCGGCGGTGTTCCGGGCCTCGGCGCGGTGCAGGTCGGGGCTGCCCGGGTTCGCCTCGGCGCTGACCGCCTTGACGAACGCGCGTCGGCCGTCGGTGAGCCTGACCCGGGCGGCGACTCCCGGTGAGAACCCGCCGTTCTGGCTCTGCACGTGGACGACGCGGGCGCCGAGGATGTCCTCCACGGCGCTGCGCACGGAGTCCGGCAGGTCGGCCCAGTGG
>NZ_JBFUHG010000186.1:0-384 GCF_056402515.1 Cellulomonas sp. P4_A2 | reverse complement strand
CAGTGCCGTTCCTATGGATGACCATGATGCCGGGCGCCGGGGCCGGCACTGCCCCCGGCCGGGTGAGCCTGGTACCGCTGCGGGACCTGCTCACGATGGGGCCGGTCGGGATCGTCGGCAACCTGCTGATCTTCGCGGCGCTGGGGTTCCTCGCCCCGATGCGGTTCGCGGCGCCGGCGTCCGTGCCGCGGATCCTGGCGCTCGGGGCGGGCTGTTCGGTCCTGGTCGAAACCGCACAGTACGTCCTGCGRCTGGACCGGGTGTCCTCCGTGGACGACGTMCTGGTCAACGCCACCGGCGCCGYSCTGGCCGCGCTGGYGTCCCGCCGCTGGTGGTGCACTACGGCGGAAGCGCCGTCGGACCAGCGTCGCCCCGCGCTGGCAC
>NZ_JBFUHG010000185.1:0-384 GCF_056402515.1 Cellulomonas sp. P4_A2 | reverse complement strand
GTCATGGAGCGCCGCGAGTCCGCGCAGGAGCGCGTCACCGAGTTCACCGCACGGGTCTCGGCCGTCCAGGCGAAGGTCGACGACGCGACGGCCCGCAGGGACGCCGCGACGCAGGCTCTCGACGACGAGACCGCGACCGTCACGAAGGAGCGCGAGCTCGTCGCCGGCTCCGTACCGGCGGACCTGCTCAAGCTGTACGACCGGCTCCGCGCCCAGTCGGGCGGGGTCGGCGCCGCCCGCCTCTACCAGCGCCGCTGCGAGGGCTGCCGGCTGGAGCTGAACATCACCGAGGTCAACGACGTGAAGGCGGCGTCCCCGGACACGGTGCTGCGCTGCGAGAACTGCCACCGCATTCTGGTCCGTACGGCGGAGTCGGGCCTGTAA
>NZ_JBFUHG010000184.1:0-385 GCF_056402515.1 Cellulomonas sp. P4_A2 | reverse complement strand
GCTCTGGCCCGCGAACGGCTGCTGCCCGATCCCGGACCCGAGCGGGCCGGGGACGGCCTGCCGGTGCTCCTCGACGGTGATCCGTCCGTCGCCGCCCGGCCCGAAGGCCCTCCGTACAACCTGCTCACCGTGTTCACCCCGATCGGCTGCTCGGCGGGCGACTCCGAAGGGCTGAAGCCGGAGCTGGAGTCCGCTGTTCCGCTGGTCGCCCGGGGCAGCTCGGTGGTGCTGACCGGATGGGGTCCGCCCGAGCGGTGTGCCACTGCGGCGGTGCTGCGGGTGGCGACGCGGCTCGGTGACGAGGTGCGTGCGCCCCGCGCGGGCGGCTGGCGCCCGGCGCGCCGGGACGATCTGGAGGAGGTCGCGTTCCGGGTCGGGCTCAATC
>NZ_JBFUHG010000183.1:0-386 GCF_056402515.1 Cellulomonas sp. P4_A2 | reverse complement strand
CCGCTACATTGTCGGCGCGGAATCACTTGACCAGTGAGCTATTACGCACTCTTTCAAGGGTGGCTGCTTCTAAGCCAACCTCCTGGTTGTCTCTGCGACTCCACATCCTTTCCCACTTAGCGTACGCTTAGGGGCCTTAGTCGATGCTCTGGGCTGTTTCCCTCTCGACCATGGAGCTTATCCCCCACAGTCTCACTGCCGTGCTCTCACTTACCGGCATTCGGAGTTTGGCTAAGGTCAGTAACCCGGTAGGGCCCATCGCCTATCCAGTGCTCTACCTCCGGCAAGAAACACACGACGCTGCACCTAAATGCATTTCGGGGAGAACCAGCTATCACGGAGTTTGATTGGCCTTTCACCCCTAACCACAGGTCTCATCCCCCAGG
>NZ_JBFUHG010000182.1:0-387 GCF_056402515.1 Cellulomonas sp. P4_A2 | reverse complement strand
CCACCGTCCTGCTCACCACCCATTACATGGCCGAGGCAGACGAGTTGTGCGACCGGATCGCGGTGATCGCGGGCGGCACGATCCGGGCGCTCGGCACCCCGGACCGGCTCAAGTCCCGGGTGCAGGAGCGCGACATCCTGGAGATCGAGGCGTACGGGGCGGCCGACGAGCACCTGGACCGCATCCGGGAACTGCCGGGAGTGCGCGGGGTGGCGGCCGAGGACCGGGGCAGCCGGCAGGCCGTCATGGTGCAGACGGATGGGGCTGCTGCTCGCCGCCACGTTCGTTCTGCTGCGCAACGCCAACGCGCTCGCCAACCCGCTGGACGCGCCCGTGTGGTTGCTGTCCGGGCTGCTCGTGCCCGTCACCGTGCTCCCGGACTGGACG
>NZ_JBFUHG010000181.1:0-388 GCF_056402515.1 Cellulomonas sp. P4_A2 | reverse complement strand
GCTATGAGGAGGTCGTGCCCGTGCGCCCCACCGCCCCACTGATCCTCGCCGCCGCAGTCACCGTTCTGACTGCCGGCTCGCTGACCGCCTGCTCCTCCGGTTCCGGCAGTGATCCGGACACCGTGAAGGTCGCGTACAACCGTTCAACGGACAACAAGATCCGTTTCAAGGACGCCTATCTCGAGTCCGTGAAGAAGCAGTTCGAGAAGGAACACCCCGGCAAGAAGATCAAGTTGATACCGATTCAGGCGGCGGACAACGACTACGCCACCAAGGTGCAGCAGATGATGCGCTCGCCGAAGACGGCACCGGATCTGGTCTACGAGGACACCTTCCGGATCAACTCCGACATCAAGGCCGGCTATCTGCGGCCGCTGGACGCATATCT
>NZ_JBFUHG010000180.1:0-389 GCF_056402515.1 Cellulomonas sp. P4_A2 | reverse complement strand
GGCGTACGGGTCGTGCGGCTGCTGCGGCTGCTGCGGCTGCCGCTGCTGCCCATACGGGTCCTGCCCGTACGGGTCCTGCGGCGCTCCGTACTGCTGGTGCTGCTGATGCTGCTGATGCTGGGGGTACATCTGCTGCGGCGGCTGCTGGGCATAGGGGTCCTGCGGATAGGACTGCTGCGGTCCGCCGTACTGGCTCTGGCCGTGGGCAGCCTGCTGGCCATCCCATCCCTGGTCCCCATAGAGGGGATCCTCGGGATGCCACGGTTCGGAGCCGGGGCCCCGGCCATACTCAGTCATCGATCCCCTAGAGCCGCGAGACGAACTTCCGCCTCTTTGCTGTGCGGTATTTGTTCGAACACCGCCGCATCGCGCGGAACGTTACCGTATCG
>NZ_JBFUHG010000179.1:0-389 GCF_056402515.1 Cellulomonas sp. P4_A2 | reverse complement strand
CATGTCGTCCAGGTCCGCGTCCAGCAGCGTCGCGCAGCGGGCGATGCGCTGGCGGACCGTGTTGCGGTGGACCTGGAGGGCCGTGGCCGTGCGGTCCCAGCTGCCATGGAGACTCAGCCAGCAGCGGAGCGTCTCCGCGAGCGTGGGGGTGAGCGGAGCGAGCAGCGCGCGGGCGTGCGCCTCCGCCTCGGCGTGCGGGACGAGGGCGGCAAGACCCCGGCCGGTGTCGGTGTGGTGGTGGGCAAGCGGGGTGCGGGTGGCCACGGCGCGGCCCAGCGCGCGGGCCGCCTGACCGTCGGCGAGGCCCAGTGCGGTGAGGGGGGCCGGGACGGAGGTGCCGAGTGTCCAGCCGGGCTGCGGGGTGACCCGGTCGCCGCCCGGGACCAGGA
>NZ_JBFUHG010000178.1:0-389 GCF_056402515.1 Cellulomonas sp. P4_A2 | reverse complement strand
ACGCGTACCTGGTTCCCCGGCCGTACCCGGTTTCGCTCGTATACTTACTGCTATGACTCAGTCGCTCACGGATCCCGGCGACACAGACCCCGCTCTGTGCGAACAAGGACGCGACCTCATCCGCGACGTGCTGGAACGGATCGGCGACAAGTGGTCCGTAGTCGTGATCTGCAAGCTCGCCGACACCACACGCGGGTTCAACGAACTGCGCCGCCTCAGCAGTCCCATCACCCAGCGGATGCTCAGCGCCACATTGCGCAGACTGGAGCGCGACGGGCTCGTAACGAGGACCGTCCACAACACCAAGCCCCCGCGCGTCGACTACGCCCTCACCCCGCGCGGGCTCAGCTTGCTGAAAATTGTCCAAGCTCTGGCCCGGTGGGCAGAGG
>NZ_JBFUHG010000177.1:0-389 GCF_056402515.1 Cellulomonas sp. P4_A2 | reverse complement strand
GTACTGGGCCAGGGAGTACGACTGGCGCAAGGTCGAGGCGAAGCTGAACTCCTACCCGCAGTTCATCACCGAGATCGACGGGCTGGACATCCACTTCATCCACGTCCGCTCGAAGCACGAGAACGCTATGCCGGTGATCGTGACGCACGGCTGGCCGGGTTCGGTCGYCGAGCAGCTGAAGATCATCGAGCCGCTCACCAACCCGACGGCCCACGGTGGCGATGCCTCGGACGCCTTTGATGTGGTGATTCCGTCGATGCCCGGTTACGGCTTCTCCGGCAAGCCTTCGGAGAAGGGCTGGGGCCCGGAGCGCATCGCGCGTGCGTGGGGTGAGCTGATGAAGCGCCTGGGTTACACCAAGTATGTGGCGCAGGGCGGCGACTGGGGTG
>NZ_JBFUHG010000176.1:0-390 GCF_056402515.1 Cellulomonas sp. P4_A2 | reverse complement strand
CATCGGGTCTGGTCGGTCGGTCGGATCAGGATCTCGTTGACGGCGACGTGTTCGGGCTGGGTGACTGCGTAGACGACTGCGGCGGCGATGTCCTCGGGCTGGAGGGTTCGCATCGACTCGGCCATGCTCTTGGCCGCCGCCTGGATGGCCGGGTCCGTGATGTGGCTGGTGAGCTCGGTCGCGACGAATCCAGGCTCGATGACGACGACGCGCACGCCCTGCGCGGTGACCTCCTGCCGCAGCGCCTCGGAGAAGGCGTTGATGCCGAACTTCGTAGCCGCGTACACGCTGCTCGTGGCCGATGCCGCCCGTCCCGATGTCGAGGAGACCTGCACCACCGAGCCCTTGGTCTCAAGCAGGTGCGGCAGAGCCGCGTGGACCATGTACATC
>NZ_JBFUHG010000175.1:0-390 GCF_056402515.1 Cellulomonas sp. P4_A2 | reverse complement strand
GCCCGGACACCCTGCTGGTGCAGGAGCGCACGGACCGGGCCGCCCGTCTCCACCGGGTGGTGCTGCGGCGCGAGAACAACATCCTGGGCACCGCCTGGGACTCGACCGCCACCACCCCGTCGCTGGAGGCGCTGCCGAACCCGGCGGCCGCGGGGGTGCCGGTGCTCTCGAAGAAGCTCGTCGTCGACCTCAACACGGTGCCCGGCGCGCCGAAGAAGATCGAGGGCGTCGCCGTCGTCGACCCGCGGACGATCGCGGTCATCAACGACAACGACTTCGGCATGACCGACGGTGCCGGGGCATTCGGTCCCGACGGCCGCCTCGTCGACAGCGGTGTGGAGACCACGCTGGTCCAGATCCGTCTGGACGCGCGGCTGCGCTGAACCCCCG
>NZ_JBFUHG010000174.1:0-392 GCF_056402515.1 Cellulomonas sp. P4_A2 | reverse complement strand
GGTTGGAGCCGTGCATGCCGCCCGCGACCTCGCCCGCGGCGAACAGACCGGGCACGGCGACGGCCGCCGCAGTGTCCGAGTCGACGGCGATTCCGCCCATCACGTAGTGGCAGGTCGGGCCGACCTCCATCGCCTCCGCCGTGATGTCGACATCCGCCAGCTCCTTGAACTGGTGGTACATCGAGGGCAGCCTCCGCCGGATCGTCTCTGCGGGCATCCGGGTCGACACATCCAGGAACACTCCACCGTGCGGTGAGCCGCGGCCCGCCTTCACCTCGGAGTTGATGGCACGGGCGACCTCGTCGCGCGGCAGCAGTTCGGGCGGGCGGCGGTTGTGGTCCGGGTCCTCGTACCAGCGGTCGCCCTCCTCCTCCGACTGCGCGTACTTCTCC
>NZ_JBFUHG010000173.1:0-393 GCF_056402515.1 Cellulomonas sp. P4_A2 | reverse complement strand
GGTCTGGTGCGAGTTCGCGCTGCCTCAGTGAGCCTCAGCGGGTGACGTCACCGAGCTGCAGCGGGCTCGGCCACCATCCCGGCCTCCGGCAGTGACACGGCCACCACCCGCGACGGCGTCGCCGCGAGCGAAGGCTGGTCCTGTACGGGGGTGAGCCGGCGGCCCAGCCGCAACGCGAGCACGGTGATGCCCAGGGAGAACAGCACGAACGTCACGATGTACGGCCCGTGCAGCGAAGCCCCCATCGGCCCGCCCACAGCCGGACCGACCGCCAGTGCAAGTTGCTTGACCAGGGCGAACGCCGAGTTGTACTGACCGACCATCGACTCCGGGGCAAGATCGGCGACCAGCGGCGCCACCGTCGGCGACAGCATCGACTCGCCGAGTCCGAAC
>NZ_JBFUHG010000172.1:0-393 GCF_056402515.1 Cellulomonas sp. P4_A2 | reverse complement strand
GATCAAGCGTCAACCGCCCTGGGCGCGGGACTTCCCCCACTGACAGCGGGTAACGTCGTGGCGTGCCCGCCGACCCGTCACCCGGCTTCGCCGGCGAGACCCCCGCGCGCAGCGCCGGACATCATCAGCGCAGCGCGGCCAGCCATCCGCCCCGCGTCTCGGCGACGAGCGCGGTCGAGGTCCGCCGGAGCAGCCGCCGCAGCAGAACGGTCTCCGCGTACCGGGAGGGCGACCGCACCATCGTGCTGATCCCCGCCCGGATGTCGGCGGCGGAGGAGCAGCGCTGGGTGAGCGTGATGCTCGACAAACTCGCCGCCCAGGAGAGCAAGCGCATCCTCGGTGACAGCGAACTCGCCGAGCGTGCCGAGCGGTTGTCCGACCTGTATTTCGACC
>NZ_JBFUHG010000171.1:0-393 GCF_056402515.1 Cellulomonas sp. P4_A2 | reverse complement strand
ACCACATCCCGCTCCGGCCCGAACCAGACGCCGATCCCCCAGGCGACCAGCGACCCGAGCAGCCCGCCCAGGGCGAGGCCGACCACGGGCGCGATCCCGCCCCGCCGGAGGAACCAGAAGACGAGCGCCGCAGCCACTGCTCCGAATGCGAGCGCAAGCAGCACGAACGTGCCGTCGGAACCGATCGCCTGCTCGCCCTCGCTGTCGCTGAGGAAGACCGCCTGGTTGTCGGAGACCAGCGGGACGCGCGGCGCCAGCCACAGCCACAGCAGTCCGAGCGCGACGCCGGCCACCGTCAACAGGACGGTGATCAGGGCTGCCCGCCGCAGGTCCGCCCGAAGGTCGTGTTCCTCCTGCGACTCCCGGAGCATCCCGGGGTGGGAGCCATCGCCC
>NZ_JBFUHG010000170.1:0-394 GCF_056402515.1 Cellulomonas sp. P4_A2 | reverse complement strand
TCGACACTGGGGATGTCAACGCCTTCGGCGATCACCTTGGCGTTCGCGAGGATCGCGCAGGGCGCGGCGGCGAAGTCGGCGAAGATCTTGGCGCGCTGATCGGGGCTGTGCTCACCATCGACGAAGAACATCTGCGGGTTCAGCCCGGGGAAGGCGTCGGGGTCGGTGCGGCGCAGCAGGCGCAGGGTGTGGCCGAGTTCGGCGGTGAACCTTCTGGCGTCTTCGACGCGATGGAAGAAGACCAGGACGCGGCGCAGGTGGTGTGCGGACATGGTCTTGAGGACGGCCAGGTGCAGGGCGGTGGTGCGCAGCGCGTCGTCGCCGGGAGCGGTGTCGTTGCCGGTGGTGCCGGGGCGGGGAGGTTGAGGGTGGCACGGAGTTCTCTGTCGGTGAT
>NZ_JBFUHG010000169.1:0-395 GCF_056402515.1 Cellulomonas sp. P4_A2 | reverse complement strand
ATCCGCGACGCGTCTCCCCCGCCGGTGCAGGGTCGGGTTACCCGATCCCGCTTTCCGGCGCAGTTCCAATATTGGACGTGGGATGCCGCCTCGGTAATCCGGAATGTGACCTAGATTCCGCACGGGGTGGTGCCGTTCTTCCTCGGTAACTTGACGCAGCATCTCGCTGGTGTCGCGCCCAGTCATGCGACTTAGGTGATGTCGTTTGGGTCATCGGGCAGACCGGAGGGAGACGCCTGCGATGTGCAGTCCCGCCACGTAGATGGCTGCGGCCTTCTCGTAGGGGTGGCATCGGCGCGGTTGCGCTGTGACATCCGCGAAGGCAGGCCCGTCTTCGGCCCACAGCTCCGACGCCATGAACGCTTGCAGCGCCTGCGCCACCCTGTCCCCTGGCC
>NZ_JBFUHG010000168.1:0-395 GCF_056402515.1 Cellulomonas sp. P4_A2 | reverse complement strand
GCTTTCTCGCGTTGTGGACGGCGTTTGAGGCAACGGTGCTGTAATAGCTAATCTGCCGCTATGGCGCTTACATTTGAGGTGGATCCCAAGTTCGACAGCACTCTGCGGGACGGCATCTGCGCACTCTGGGCCGATGTCTCCAACGCGGGTGGTGCCGTCGGTTTCGTGCCACCCGTCACCACCGAGGACGTCCGGCCCGAATTGGTCAAGCACCTCGTCTCGATGGCCGAGGGCCGTACCCGGCTGCTGGTCGGGTACGACGAGAAGGGTGCCGTCGCCGCCACGGCCTTTCTCGTCCGCAACACCCACCGGCTGATGTCCCACTGGCTCTGGCTCTACACGGTGATGGTCCACCCCGGCCATCAGGGCAAGGGCTACGGCCGCGAGTTGATGAC
>NZ_JBFUHG010000167.1:0-395 GCF_056402515.1 Cellulomonas sp. P4_A2 | reverse complement strand
GTGCACGAACTGGCCACCGGGGCCCGCGTCGGGGTCTTGTTCACCGACGACATCCGTTGTCCGGTCCATGTGGCCGACCTGGCCGCGGCTCTGCTGGAACTCGCGTCGGCTGATGCGAGCGGCATCCATCATCTTGGCGGAAGCGATGCCCTGAGCCGTCATGAACTCGGCATACTCATCGCCAGGCGCGACGGACTCGACGCAACCCGACTGCCCACCGGCCTGCGGGCCCACAGCGCACTTCGGGGGCCTGTCGACGTACGCCTCGACAGCCGCGCAACCCAACGCAGACTTCGCACCACGCTGCGCGGCGCCCACCAGTTCCTCACCCCGACGGCTTAATTGCCCGGACTGCGGTCGCAGGCCTGTCTCCCGAAGCAGCGAGGTCTGCGGGC
>NZ_JBFUHG010000166.1:0-398 GCF_056402515.1 Cellulomonas sp. P4_A2 | reverse complement strand
ATATCGGAGGCTACTGGACTCGGGCTCACGCCGCAGCGTCAAAACCCGTGTCGTGGGCCATTCGCTTCAGTTCGAGCAGTGCGTGCTTCTCGATCTGCCGGATCCGCTCGCGCGTCAGACCGTGCTGCTTGCCGACCTCGGTGAGAGTCCGCTCACGGCCGTCCTCGATGCCGTACCGCATACGGATGATCGACGCGGTCCGGTTGTCGAGCTTGCCGATCAGGTCCTCCAGCTCCTCGCTGCGCAGCAGCGTCATCACGGACTGCTCGGGCGACACCGCGGAGGTGTCCTCCAGCAGATCGCCGAACTGGGTCTCGCCCTCGTCGTCCACGGACATGTTGAGGCTGACCGGGTCACGGGCCCAGTCCAGCACGTCGCCGACGCGCGTGGCCGTGGAG
>NZ_JBFUHG010000165.1:0-400 GCF_056402515.1 Cellulomonas sp. P4_A2 | reverse complement strand
GAACGGAGGCTTGTCGCTTGTCGCGTCGGCTTCGAAGTAACCACGTTCTACCCAGCGCTCATACAGCTTCCCCTCTACCTCGGCCGGTGCGTACTGGGTCGGCAGTTCAGGGTTGCTGGCTGGCGTCTGCTGAGTGTTCTCGGTCACGGGGGACAGTTTAGGGCCGTCACAGTCGTGCACTGAAACCGGTTTGTTCAGTAACGGTGTGGCTCCCGCCGCCCCATGCCGGTGGGGCTTCCGACAGGATGTTCGGAACGCATAAGCATTCTGGAGGGGACAGCACAGATGAGCCACAACCAGCCGGGCCCGTACGGGGGCCAGCCGCCGCAGGGCCAGCCCGGACCGTACGGCAGCCAGCCGCCGCAGGGTCAGCCCGGCCCGTACGGCCAGCAGCCGGGCC
>NZ_JBFUHG010000164.1:0-401 GCF_056402515.1 Cellulomonas sp. P4_A2 | reverse complement strand
GATCCGCTCCGGCATTCCGGAGCACGGCCGTATCCCCAAGTACTACGCCGTGAAGGCTCATGTCTCGCTCCTCATCGAGGAGTTGGGTGAGGGCGGCATGCTGCCCACCGAGCGTGACCTCGCCGTCCGCTACGAGGTCTCGCGCGAGACAGTGCGTCAGGCGCTGCGCGAACTGCTGCTGGAGGGCCGGCTCGCCCGTCAGGGCCGCGGCACCGTCGTCGCGGGTCCCAAGCTGGAGCAGCCGCTCTCCCTCGCCAGCTATACGGAGGGGGTGCGCCGCCAGGGGCGGACCCCGGGCCGTCATCTCATCGGTCTGGAAAAGTTCCCCTGCACCGCCGCACTCGCCGCCGAGACCGGCGTCGAGCAGGGCGAACCGGTCTGGCACCTGGAGCGTGTCCTGC
>NZ_JBFUHG010000163.1:0-401 GCF_056402515.1 Cellulomonas sp. P4_A2 | reverse complement strand
GGTGAACTGCCGCGCGACACCTGGGAGATCCACCGCACCGGCACCCGGCAGCCGGCCTCCGCGCGGGGCGTGCCGCACCGTGCCACCGTGCGGAACTCGGCGTCGGACTCGTCCGTCTCCCGGCTCGCCTCCGCGACCAGCTCATCCAGCTTGCCGCCGGCCAGCAGCTTGCTGTGCAGCTTCGCCAGGTCCTCGTCCCAGCCGACCGAGTCGGCCAGGATCCGCGCGCCGTCGGACGCCGGGGTCACCATCGTCTCCAGATAGAACTGGTTCTGCCGCGCGACGGTGCCGGCCACGTCGGCGAGCAGCTTGCCCCGGTGGCGCCAGGTGACCTCGCCGAATTTCCCGAACGTGTCGAAGAAGTGGTCGTGCCCCGTCTGGTCCGGCGGGAAGCCCTGCAT
>NZ_JBFUHG010000162.1:0-402 GCF_056402515.1 Cellulomonas sp. P4_A2 | reverse complement strand
TAGCAGGAGTTGCTGATGTCGTGAACGCCGTTCACGGAAAGGCGGGTGGTGGCGATGATGTCGGTGACATGGTGCTTACCGTCCCGGCTGACGGTGTTGACCATGTACTCGCCGCCGAAGAGATGTTCCTGGGCGACGATGCCCTCGTTGCGCTGGCTGAACAGGTTCTCGGCGCCGGCGAGTTCGAGGAAGGCGGCCGCACTCTCCTCGGGAGTGGCGCAGAACTTCACGCCGTCATTGCCCGCGCTCTTGAGCGGCTTGACAACGACGCGGGTGCCCAAATCCTTGTGCCACTGGGCGAGTTCGTCGGCACTTGTGGCGAGCAGCTGCCTGGCTCCGCGCACTCCGGCGGCCTTGATCGTCTCGATCATCGTGAACTTGTCGCGGCGGGCGGCGCTGAGC
>NZ_JBFUHG010000161.1:0-404 GCF_056402515.1 Cellulomonas sp. P4_A2 | reverse complement strand
GCTCCACCCAGCTGCCGGCCCGGAACCGTATGGCCTTCGGCGGCCCCACCGGGTACCAGCGCTTGCGGCCCAGCGGGATCGGCCACAGGATCGGACAGCCGGAGACGGTCAGCGCGTCGCCGATGTCGTGGACGAGGGCGCCGAGGACGATCGGCAGCCCGAGCCAGAGGTACTCCTGGCCGGGCGCGTTGAAGAGCCAGTCCGAGCCGTTGCCCGGCTTGTCCAGGACGCCCGCCAGGATCCAGGCGCTGGTAGCGCCGAGCAGCCACACCAGGACGTCGCTGGACATCCGGGCGGCCCGCCACAGCAGTCCTTCGACGGCGAGCACCAGATGGACGAAGAGGATCGCGAGGACCGCCCATCGGCCGCCGGCGATCGCCGCGGCGGAGGCCCCGGCACCGATC
>NZ_JBFUHG010000160.1:0-404 GCF_056402515.1 Cellulomonas sp. P4_A2 | reverse complement strand
GAGTGGCGTTGTCGACTCGCATCGCCCATCGGGTCCCGCAGTTCATGGCGAGCGCCTGCGGGATGACGTCGACCGACGGGTACTGCGTGATCAGCACCATGAGGATCCCGGCCCCGGCCGCGACCGCCGACAGCTCGATCAGCGCCTCCAGGATCTCTTCGCGCAACGGACGGTCCGGGCGGGTGAAGGTGGCGAGTTCGTCGATGACCAGGAGTTCCAGACCGCCGACGCGGTCGATGCACTCGGGGACGACCTTGGACTTGCTGAGGTCACCCAGGAGCCGGTTGCGGCGGTCCATGTCGGCCTTGAGCGCCTGGAGGAGGGCCAGCAGGCGGACGGCGTTCGGCTTGAAGTACGTCGCCGCGACCCCGGCCTTGGCCGCCGGGTCCCACTCACCGTTGGAC
>NZ_JBFUHG010000159.1:0-405 GCF_056402515.1 Cellulomonas sp. P4_A2 | reverse complement strand
CCATCTGCTCTCCGTCATGGAGCAGTGGATGCGCGGAGAGTGATCGTCGTTTGAGCGGATCGCGATAAGTTGCTGATCGACTGTGCTCGAAGGGGTGTGAGGAGGCGGTGGACGGGGAACCTTCTGGTCTCCCACCGCGTTTCTGGTATGTGCACAGTGACATCGCGGTGACAGGGTGTGGTGACGGGCGGGGTGCGGCTACCATGACCGGCACAAGGACGGACGGCGCAAGGGAGTCGTCCCCTGGGGCGGCGCCCGGTGCAATTCCGGGGCGAGGAGGACGGGCCATGGTGCAGAAGGCCAAGATCCTCCTGGTCGATGACCGGCCGGAGAATCTGCTGGCGCTGGAGGCCATCCTCTCTGCGCTCGATCAGACGCTGGTACGGGCATCGTCAGGGGAGGAAG
>NZ_JBFUHG010000158.1:0-405 GCF_056402515.1 Cellulomonas sp. P4_A2 | reverse complement strand
GGCCCGCGGGGGCCTCGGGGCCATATGCGTACGGCGTCGCGGACGACGGCCGGGTGGAGCCGCCGGGGGTCGGCAGGTCCCGTACCAGCGGCTCGAGTTCGCCGACGGTCTTGGCGCGGTAGACGGCATCGACCCGCTCGGCGTGCTCCTCGACGGTCAGCCGGCCCTCGGCCATGGCCTCCCGCAGGATGTCCGCGATCCGGTCGCGGTCTGCGTCGGAGGCGCGGATGCCGGCGGGCGCGGGCGGCGCCGGGGCGGCGGGCTGCTGAGGGTGCTTTTCGAGGTCCACCGGCCCAGCGTACCCAAACGCGATAGATCGCGACTAGGGCCTGTCCGGGGCACACTCCGAGCTGATCGGCGCAGGACGACGAGCACATGCGGTGCTCGAACTGAGCCTTACCTCAC
>NZ_JBFUHG010000157.1:0-405 GCF_056402515.1 Cellulomonas sp. P4_A2 | reverse complement strand
GTCGGCGACCGGTTCTTCAGCGCCATGATCGACCGTGGGGACTACTGGCAGTGCGCCGCACTGATCCCCAAGGGAACCGACACCCGGCGTCGCGCCGCCGGTCTCGACCGGTTCATGGGCGAATTCACGGCTGCCGTCCCCTGGCTCGCGGACCGGGTGCACGCGCTCGGGTCGTGGGACGACGTGAAGCTGCTCGACGTACGGCTCGACCGCCTACGGCGCTGGCACCGCCCGGGACTGCTCTGCATCGGCGACGCGGCACACGCGATGTCACCCGTCTTCGGCATCGGCATCAACCTCGCCGTCGAGGACGCGGTGGCCGCCGCCCGGTATCTCGTCGAACCGCTGCGCGCGGGCACGGTCGGCCTGCGGGCCATCCGCCGCGTCCAGTGCCGCCGCTGGCCG
>NZ_JBFUHG010000156.1:0-405 GCF_056402515.1 Cellulomonas sp. P4_A2 | reverse complement strand
GGCGTACTGGCCGTGGCCGCCGGACTGCTTGACGTGCCGGCCGCGGCCGGTCGCCGGGCCGGCGAACGTCTCGCGCAGGGGCACCCGGTGCGGTACGGAGTCGACCTGGACCCCGTACCGGGTG
Source organism: Cellulomonas sp. P4_A2 (assembly GCF_056402515.1). Taxonomy (NCBI): domain Bacteria; kingdom Bacillati; phylum Actinomycetota; class Actinomycetes; order Micrococcales; family Cellulomonadaceae; genus Cellulomonas; species Cellulomonas sp. P4_A2. The sequence continues at coordinate 281 of NZ_JBFUHG010000156.1, read as the reverse complement.
CGCAGCCGGTCCAGGGCCACGTCCTGATGGGCTTCGCCAAGGCACCACAGGACCACCTGATGCGTGTCCTGGTTCTGTTCGAGGCGCATGGTCGGGTCCTCGGCGACGAGCCGTGCGAGCCCCTGGGAGAGCTTGTCCTCGTCCGCCTTGCTGTGTGCCTCGATGGCGAGCGGCAGCAGCGGATCGGGCATGGTCCAGGGCTCCATCAGCAGCGGATCGTCCGGGGCCGAGAGGGTGTCCCCGGTCTCGGCGCTGCCCAGTTTGGCGACGCAGGCCAGATC
>NZ_JBFUHG010000155.1:0-407 GCF_056402515.1 Cellulomonas sp. P4_A2 | reverse complement strand
GTTGTACGAGGGCCGGAAGCTGGACCGCAGCGGATAGGTGCGGGTACCCGCGAGTCCGGCCAGCGCCCCCGGGTCCATGCCGCGCTGCCACAGCACCACCGCATGGCCCTCGACATCGATCCCGCGCCGCCCGGCACGACCGGTCAGCTGGGTGTACTCGCCGGGGGTGATGTCCGCGTGCTGCTCGCCGTTCCACTTGACGAGCTTCTCCAACACCACGGAGCGCGCGGGCATGTTGATGCCGAGGGCGAGGGTCTCCGTCGCGAAGACCGCCTTGACCAGCCCGCGTACGAACAGCTCCTCGACAACCTCCTTGAAGGTCGGCAGCATGCCCGCGTGGTGCGCGGCGATGCCCCGCTCCAGCCCTTCGAGCCATTCGTAGTAGCCGAGGACATGGAGGTCCTCCC
>NZ_JBFUHG010000154.1:0-408 GCF_056402515.1 Cellulomonas sp. P4_A2 | reverse complement strand
CCGGTCAACAGGGTGCTGGGGCTGGGCGACTTCTCCTGGACGTACGGGCGCTACAGCGCCTTCGCCCTGGTGCTCCTCGAAGTGCTCTGGTGCTCGTTCCCGTTCGTGATGGTGACGGTGTACGCGGGCATCCGGGCGATCCCCGCCGAGGTGCTGGAGGCGGCCGCGCTGGACGGCGCCTCGCAGTGGCGGATCTGGCGGTCGGTCATGGCGCCGATGCTGCGGCCGATCCTCGTCGTCGTCACCATCCAGTCCATCATCTGGGACTTCAAGGTCTTCACACAGATCTATGTGATGACGGGCGGCGGCGGCATCGCGGGCCAGAACCTGGTGCTCAACGTGTACGCGTACCAGAAGGCGTTCGCGTCCTCGCAGTACAGCCTGGGCTCGGCGATCGGGGTCGTGATG
>NZ_JBFUHG010000153.1:0-408 GCF_056402515.1 Cellulomonas sp. P4_A2 | reverse complement strand
TCGCAGGAGAGAGTGAGTTCACCGACCACGGAGTGGTCGAGGCGCTGGACGCCGTGGGCGCACTGGTCCACGCGGTGCACGGCCCACCACGTGGAGAACTGGGGGACTTTGATGCACAGTTCCCCGACGAGTTCGCTGAGCAGGCGGTCGTCGGGATGGCGTCCGGCGGCCAGACGCAGATGGGAAACGAACTCCTCCGCGACCCGGTCCCAGTCCCGGAAGAGGTCGCGTGCGGCGGGGTGGAGCAGGACGAATCGCGCGAAGTTGCGGTCATGGTGCGGTAGTGCGTCGAAGTCCGTGATCAGCGCTTTGGCGAGATGGTTGACGGCGAGGATGTCGGTGCGGTGGTTGAGGACCAGGGCCGGTGAGACGCTGTCCAGAGCGTCCAGCATCTGGTGGATCGCAGGA
>NZ_JBFUHG010000152.1:0-409 GCF_056402515.1 Cellulomonas sp. P4_A2 | reverse complement strand
GGCGCACCATCGTGCTGCATGAAATGCCCGACCGGCTGGCGCGGGTCAACGCCGCCTGCGGGCTGCGCCTGGCTTCCGGCCGGACCAGCTTCGTGCTCTACCGGCGGCGCCCGACCGCGTACCAGACACAGCACGTCATCCTGCACGAGCTGTGCCACGAGTGGTTCGACCACGGCACCTCGCTCGACGCGGAGCAGCTCCAGCGGCTGCTGCCCGTCTTCGACACGTCCCTGATCTCCCGGGTCCTCGACTCCGGTGTCGCGGACGCGCTGCGGGCGGGCGACGGCACGGTGCAGGCGCGCGCCCAGTACGACACCCATGACGAGCGGGTCGCCGAGTTCGGTGCCTCGCTCATCCCCCGCATGGCCAGGGACGTGACGAGCGACGACATGATGGGCCGCCTCGCCAA
>NZ_JBFUHG010000151.1:0-415 GCF_056402515.1 Cellulomonas sp. P4_A2 | reverse complement strand
AGCAGCGCTCAGGTCACGGGCGTCGCGGCAGCGCTCTACGTGGCGGGCGCCTGCTCCGGCGCTCTCTTCTTCGGCTGGCTCACGGACCGTCACGGCCGTAAGAAGCTCTTCCTGATCACTCTCACCGTCTACCTCGCGGCGACCGCGCTCACCGCCATCTCCTTCTCCGTCTGGTGGTTCTTCCTCTTCCGCTTCCTGACCGGGTTCGGTATCGGCGGCGAGTACGCGGCCATCAACTCCGCCATCGACGAGCTGATCCCCAGCAGGTTCCGGGGCCGCGTCGACCTGATCATCAATGGCAGTTACTGTGGGTGGTGCTCTCCTGTCGGTCCTCGCACTCGATACCGACATCTTCCCCAAGGACGTCGGCTGGCGGCTGACGTTCGCCCTCGGCGTCGTTCTGGGACTGGTCATC
>NZ_JBFUHG010000150.1:0-415 GCF_056402515.1 Cellulomonas sp. P4_A2 | reverse complement strand
GCCGTACGAGACCGCGGAGGGCGTGCTGCTGAGCGCGGGGGTGTGGGTGGTCGGCGCCCGCCTGCCGCTCTGACCGGCGGTGTGTCAGGAGCCCGCGGAGGCCGGTGGCCGGTGCTCGTACCACCGCTGATCGGCCTCCAGCTGGGCCGCGAGGGAGATCAGCAACTCCTCGCTGCGGGACGGGCCGAGCAACTGGGCGCCGACGGGAAGTCCGTCGGCCGTGAACCCGGCCGGGACATTGATGCCGGGCCAGCCCAGCACGTTCCATGGCCAGGCGTACGGGCACGCCTCGGTGATCGCCACATCGGTACGCCAGGCGCTCAGGCCGTCGAATGCGCCGATCCGGGGTGGGGGCGCGGCGGTCGTCGGGGTCAGCAGCACGTCGTACCCGGCCCCGGCCGGGGAGGTCCGGAAG
>NZ_JBFUHG010000149.1:0-416 GCF_056402515.1 Cellulomonas sp. P4_A2 | reverse complement strand
GAGGCTGCGTACGCGATTGCCCGGGGGGTGCCGTGGTTCGCGTCCAACACCGATCTGACGATTCCGAGTGCGCGGGGGATCGCGCCGGGCAACGGCGCGGCGGTCGAGGTCGTACGGATCGCCACCGGTGCCGAGCCGCAGGTCGCCGGGAAGCCGTTGCCTCCGATGCATCGGGAGACCGTGCTGCGGACCGGGGCGAAGCGGCCGCTGGTGGTCGGGGACCGGCTGGACACGGACATCGAGGGTGCGTTCAACGGCGGAGTGGACTCGCTCCTCGTGCTCACCGGGGTCACGGACGCGAGGCAGTTGCTGGCGGCCGAGCCCAGGCATCGGCCCACCTATGTCGATGCGGACCTTCGGGGGCTGCTGACCGGGCAGCCCGAGGTGACCGAGAACGCCGACGGGTTCGGCTGCGG
>NZ_JBFUHG010000148.1:0-418 GCF_056402515.1 Cellulomonas sp. P4_A2 | reverse complement strand
CCGGGGCTGCGGATCGTACGCAGTCACCCGGGCTACATCGAGCGGCTGCACCGCGCCGGCCACCGCGTGCACGTCTGGACGGTCAATGAACCCGAGGACGTGGAGCTCTGCGCACGCCTTGGCGTCGAGGCAATCATCACGAACCGCCCAAAACAGGTCCTGTCCCAACTGGGTCGCTTTTAACATCAGTTACAGGGTGTACACCGGCGCATTCAGTCCGTATTCGATCGTTACGAATGCGTCACTGGCGGGCCATTGGCCGGTTTCCGGTCCAGTCCAGGAGGGCATCCACTCCGTGGCGTGGGGCAAAGGAGGTCTCGGGGGTGGCGTTGGTGGTGGCACAGGAAGTGCCCACGTCGTCGAGCATGGCCGTACCCCATGGCCCTGCGGGCGTGGGGCAGGCGCGGCACCGGATGCG
>NZ_JBFUHG010000147.1:0-418 GCF_056402515.1 Cellulomonas sp. P4_A2 | reverse complement strand
CCCGGAATAGTGAGCGTGGACAGCCCAAGGCTGCAGAAGCAGGCAATTACTTGCGGAGTCGCGCTCTCCACCTTGGGCTGGGGGAAGCTAGTAGGGAAACTGGGCTACAAATTCGCCGGGGTTCTCACTAACTCCGCAGTGAAAGAGGAGCCGCTTACTCAAAACCTTGCGCAAAGTGGGGGTAAGGGTGTCCTCAAAGCCCTGGCCTACGATGGAAACGGTGACCCGGTCGAGATATTCCTTGACACCCTCGAGATCCTTCCCTTCGGCATAGGGACAGCGGCTTCATGCACCCGAGTTGTCACTATAGCCATAGACGAGGCGCTCCCGAAGGTTCCTGTGAAGAGTACCCTCCCGGCGAATAAGCTCCCCAAGAACACTGGGCCTCTGAACACAAAGCTACCTGGGGATACTGGAC
>NZ_JBFUHG010000146.1:0-418 GCF_056402515.1 Cellulomonas sp. P4_A2 | reverse complement strand
GAGGAGAGCGACGCGCGGTTGCGTGCCGCGGTCGCCGCGTGGGTGGGGAAGGGCACCGCCGGCGCGAAGACGGCGGAGCAGGACGAGAAGTCCGACGCGGTCGCGGTCACCGGGAGCGACGACGTCACGGGGAGCGACACGCCCGAGGCCGTCGACGAGGCGAGTGACAGCGGGACGGCGTCCGCCGACGCGGCCCCGGACGAGCCGGACGAGCCGGATGATTCGGTCGCATCGGATGCGGTCACCGCCGATGCCGATGCCGACGCCTCGGATGAGGACGACGCCGACGAGGCGCGTGGTGAGGGTGCCGGGAAGCCTGCGGCGTCCGACGACGCCGAAGCAGCGGACGAGGCAGCGGACGAGGCCGAGGAATCCGACGGCGCTGCCGACGAGGCCCGGATCCCCGGCGCCCCCGAGG
>NZ_JBFUHG010000145.1:0-418 GCF_056402515.1 Cellulomonas sp. P4_A2 | reverse complement strand
GGCCGGGGTATCAACATATCTGGCGTTGACTTTTGGCACGCTGTTGAGTTCTCAAGGAACGGACGCTTCCTTTGTACTCACCCTCTCGGGCTTTCCTCCGGGCTTTCCCTTCGGTCTTGCGTTTCCGACTCTATCAGACTCTTTCGTGTCCGATTCCCGGTCGAAGCGGGTTTCGCTTTCCAGGTTTTCGCTTTCGCGTTTCCCTTTCCGGCGAGTCCGACTCTATCAGATCCTTTCGGGCCTGATTCCCAGTCAGCGGGATTTGTCTTCCCGGCTGTTGGGCCGTTCCGACGAGTGAGACTTTAGCGAATCCTGCGCCCCGACGCTAATCGGGGTCACGCTCCTTCGAACGCGGATTCTTCATTTCGCAAATGCGCACGCAAAGCGGGGCGACAGGCGTCGCTCGCTTGTTGTGGTT
>NZ_JBFUHG010000144.1:0-420 GCF_056402515.1 Cellulomonas sp. P4_A2 | reverse complement strand
GCGCCGAGTCGAGCGAGACGGGGCCGCCCTGGAAGACGACGTCCGGCTCAGCGGTCAGGTCGGCCCAGGACACGAGGATGTCACCGACACCGACCGGGGTCGGGCGGTTCAGGACCACGCCGAGCGAGCCCTCCTCGTCGTGGTCGAGGAGCAGCACCACCGCGCGGTCGAAATTCGGGTCCGCCAGGGCGGGCGTGGCCACGAGCAGTCGCCCTGTGAGCGAGGACACCTCGGTCATGGCAGAAATGATCCCGCATCTTCGCCCTCCGTGGGGACCAAGTGGTGCGGCGGCTGCCGAAGGGGGCCCGAGCGCAGCTCAGGGCGCACGGGTGCACGAAGAGCGCACGATCCGGGAGGCACTTGCGGACGGTGACCCTCCGCAAGGCTCGGCAAGCAGAGCGTGTTGTGGCGGATTCATGA
>NZ_JBFUHG010000143.1:0-421 GCF_056402515.1 Cellulomonas sp. P4_A2 | reverse complement strand
TCTCCGACCAGAGCGACAGGTTCGCCCGCATCTAGCGTCCTGGCTCGCGCGTGACGACCGCTCAGGCGCCCGAGCGCGAGCGCCGGGAACACCTTGCCCCGGTACGCACCTCACGCGAGCCGAGCAGCGGGTCCTGCGGCGGTTTTGCAGCACTCCGCGCCACCGCATCCGCGGTGAGAATTCGGTCACCTCCACGCAATGAAATCTGCCGGAAACGCATGGGTGTTCGTTACGAAACGCGACCCGGCCACCCTCTCTGTCGCCGGACCCCCACGCCGCCCCGAGGAGGGACTCCCTCTTGACCCCCGTGACCCTGGCCGCGGCAGGCCTCGACACAGGCGACACCGCCTGGCTGCTCGCCGCCACCGCGCTCGTCCTGCTGATGACTCCCGGGCTGGCCCTGTTCTACGGCGGCATGGTC
>NZ_JBFUHG010000142.1:0-421 GCF_056402515.1 Cellulomonas sp. P4_A2 | reverse complement strand
ACCTCGATCAGGTCGTCGCGGATCGGGCCGAGGCGGCCGAGATCGAATTCGCTCTCCGCGTAGAGACGGCCGGCGATCCGGGCCCGCTCGGGCGGCAGGAGTCGGTACGTGGCGATGACGTCGCCGCTCGCCACCTCCCGTACCAGCAGGTGGTCGCAGTACGAGTCGAAGGCGTCGCTGTCCAGGCCGGGTTCGGGGCCGTCGAGGCGGGCGCCGAGTTCACCGGCGAAGACCTGATGGCGCAGCCGCTGTGCGGCGCGCACGTCTTCCTGGCTGACGGCGAGGGAGACCCGGTAGAGCGGCGCGGCCGGACGGTCGGACGGGGCCGGGGCTTCGGACAGTGCCGGGGTGGCCTGCACCGCGGCGGACTGCTGCGGTACGGAGGGGGCGGAGGTGAGCGGTCCGGCGACGAGTGGTGGAG
>NZ_JBFUHG010000141.1:0-423 GCF_056402515.1 Cellulomonas sp. P4_A2 | reverse complement strand
TCCTCGTACCGGGCGGTCCGCCCGGCCCCACCGATGCTGGGGCTTCCCCTGCGGAGAAGGTCAAGGATGACGGAGAAGCGCGGGGCTCAGTCCTTTGTCACGTAGAACGCATAGAACGCGCACACCAGCATCCCGGCGCCGGTGACCAGGCCCAGGACGATGGCCGCGAGCACGGTCGTCTTGTCGGACAGGCTGTAGAGGAAGCCGACCGAACCGCCGAACAGTGTGCCGTACGCGATGGCCTTGGCCTCCACCGGCAGTCGCTTCTGCGCCCGGCCGACGGCGTAGCAGAGCGCCGCCAGCACGGCGCCAGAGATCAGACCGAGCGCGAGCTGCGTGCCGGTGAGCACGCCGCCGCCGCGCACGATGGACGTCGCCCACCAGCCCAGGATCACGCCCAGCGTGACGGGCATGGCCCAGCTG
>NZ_JBFUHG010000140.1:0-424 GCF_056402515.1 Cellulomonas sp. P4_A2 | reverse complement strand
GATCGCGACTGATGACTTACAACCGGGCTCTGGACCGCGGCGATGTCGGGTCGCGTGGACTACGAGCCCTCGGATCAGGACCCGCGGCACCGGTAATCAGGCCTCAGCCATGCGGTGGCAGCATTCCACGCGGAGGCCACCTTGCTGCCGCAATGTCCTGATGTGACGCCGTTATGGCATTCCTGAGTCTCTCTCTCGGCTCCCGCGATGCCATAGCGTCGGTGGTCCGACAGGGTCGGATGGGTTCGCCTCCACGACGGATGTTCAGTGGAAGTGAAGTCTGCGGGCACGATGAGTGATGACCGGGCAGTCCGGGCGTGTCCATCATCGGTAGTTCTGAATGAGGAAAGAAGGCGATCCACACAGTGGCGTCGCAATCACGCTTCGGCATCAACGAATGGCTCGTGGACGAACAGTACGAGCG
>NZ_JBFUHG010000139.1:0-424 GCF_056402515.1 Cellulomonas sp. P4_A2 | reverse complement strand
CTCGAAGATCGCGCTGATCTTCAGGAAGCCGTCGAGCAGCTGCGGTGACGTGGCCAACCGGCCGACGGCGGCGGGCAGATGGCCCTGCTTGTTCACCACGGCCTCCATGGAGCGACGGGCGGCGCCAGGGGCGGATTCGAGGGTGTGGTCGGGAAACGCGGGCGCGGGCATGGAAGGACCTCTCGCGATAAACTCGACAACGTGATTGACGAAAACGTAAATCAGGTTGTCGAGTTTTGCAATGGCTGAGCCTGCGGGGCGAGTTGAAGGTGTGGCGCCCGAAGGTGACGGCGCGGGCTTCGAGCTGCCCCTGCTCCTGTTCGCCGGGTTCCGGTCGATCATCGACGAGCTCCATCGCGAACTGGCCGAGTGCGGGCATCCCGAAGTCCGGCCCGCCTACGGCTTCGCGCTCCAGGCCATCGGC
>NZ_JBFUHG010000138.1:0-425 GCF_056402515.1 Cellulomonas sp. P4_A2 | reverse complement strand
AGTCCGACCTGGGCACGAGCTACGGGCTTTCCCAGATCTCCGCGCACCTGCATGTTGATCACGCGCCGACCATAGTGGCGGTTTGGCACTTCCGCATCGAAGTTTCCCACGCAGGAAGACCAGCAGAGGTGAGTGTCTATCTGCGTGACAACGCCGACGGACAACCGCGAACAAGCGCGGACGCCCACGGACCATCGCACCAGGCCAGAGCCACACCGGCCCTAGGCAGAGCCCCTGCCTAAGTTGCTTCGGGACGAAGAGGTCGTGGGTTCAAACCTTGCCACCCCGACGCGGTTCTCAGCTGGAACAGTCGACGACCTGCCCAATGACGGAGAAGCGCTGCTCACACTCCGGGCAGGTCGCCTCACCGAAGGCATAAGTCAGAGCGCGCGCGACTTCCTCATGGCCGTCGGCCAGGGCAAGGT
>NZ_JBFUHG010000137.1:0-425 GCF_056402515.1 Cellulomonas sp. P4_A2 | reverse complement strand
CCGGACGCGGCGGATGAACAGCCCCATCAGGAGCAACAGCATGCGTTTGCGGGTGACCCGGGTGCCGAGGACCGTCATCAGCGGGGCGCCCAGTACGACACCGAGGGCGTAGCCCGTGACCAGGAATCCTGCGGTCGGGATCGAGACCTGGAAGTCCGCAGCAACCTCGGGGAGCAGCCCCATGATCACGAACTCGGTGGTTCCGATACCGAATGCCCCGATGGCGAGGGCGAGGAGCGCGAGCGGCATGGGTTTCACCTTCCCAGAAGATTGCATCTGCGCCTTACAAGCGTCGACAATAATTGCAGACGCCGATTAATTGCAAGCGCGGGCTATTGCAGATGTCCCCTATCCTGGACGGAAGCAGCTCCCGCACGGAGGAGAGACCATGACAGCGACGGATCCCGCACTGACCGCCCTCTCCC
>NZ_JBFUHG010000136.1:0-425 GCF_056402515.1 Cellulomonas sp. P4_A2 | reverse complement strand
CCTGACTGTGCTGCACTGACGAGCCGTGAAGGCAACATCGCCTCGTCGGACTCCATGGTGCATGACAACGTTGTCATAGACACCTTGGCAGGTGTGCGCCCCACCGTCAAGGTTGACTTCCCCCGCGAGCGCCTCGCGAACGTGAGCCTGTCGTGCTGACAAGACGCCGATAGGGCTGCTGTTCCGGCCACTTTCTGCGTGGGAGCCTGCCGAGAACGCATCGCGCGAGTGCTACTCCCCCAACTCTGCTCGCACGCGCCGTCGACACCTCGTCGGGCTGCGCAGCTCGATGGGCCGCGTGAGTGCCTGCACGGTCATGTCACCTGGCCTTCCCGCGCAGGTCGACGGGCGTCGACTCGCTCAGCCGAAGCATCCCCGATGGATCGAGCAGCAGACCGTGTGCGGGGCTTCGCCACCCGCCCGAG
>NZ_JBFUHG010000135.1:0-426 GCF_056402515.1 Cellulomonas sp. P4_A2 | reverse complement strand
CTGCTACCCCTCACGCCTGCTGCCGAGCCCGGGCGGCCCCGGCACCGCTGAACGGTAGCCGACGGAACGGGGCAGCGGGTGCGTGTCGAATCAGGTCCGAGTCCTGTCGTGGGCGCCGAAGCCGGGCAGAAGCGGCCAGCGGGAGCGGATCGCCGGCCCATGGACACGCGTGCCGATCTGTCCTGTGCCGGAACTGTTCCGCTGACATCCAACGCTGACATCAACGACCACGCACAACTGCAGCCTTGGGAGCATGTCGATGGGTCCCGTGCGCGCAATTGGGCCCAGTCAAGGCCGAGTTGGAGCGAACTTACAAAGCAGATGTCGGCGGTTCGAAACCATGTCGATGGGTCCCGTGCGCGCAATTGGGCCCAGTCAAGGCCGAGTTGGAGCGAACTTACAAAGCAGATGTCGGCGGTTCGAAAC
>NZ_JBFUHG010000134.1:0-426 GCF_056402515.1 Cellulomonas sp. P4_A2 | reverse complement strand
CGCCTGCACGGTCCCGTCCCCCTGGCCGGCCTCATCCCTGCCATCGGGCGTCAGCGGTACCTGCGGCCCGGAGCACTCCCGCAGCCAGCGCCGCAGCACCTCGTGCACCTGCTCGGCCCCCACCAGTTCGGCGTCCGAATCCGCCGATGCGTGGCAGGCCACCGGATCCGACATGGAACGGGGCCAGAGCAGGAACGGCCTCGACTGCCGGCCGCCGAGTCCGCCGTGCGAGCCGATCTGTTCTTCGAAGGCGTGCACACAGCCCGTGTCCGGGTCGTACATCGAGTTGACCATCACATCGGCGACGTGCGGGAAGGTGTCGGTGCGCCGCACCGCGGCCGCCGCGCCCGGGCCGAACGGGGCCAGCGGGCCTTCCCCGTCCTTCAGTTCCGACACCGGTATCTCGGCGCCGCCGCGCCCCAGCAC
>NZ_JBFUHG010000133.1:0-428 GCF_056402515.1 Cellulomonas sp. P4_A2 | reverse complement strand
AACAGACAGCCCGTGGCTACCGCTGCGACATGGGCGTGTTCCTCGTCCCGGCAGCATACGTGTGCTGCGGCGGCCGCCAGTCGGCGATGCCGTCGAAGGTGCGCAGGACGAGGCCGGGCCCGAACCGGGAGACGGCGGACATCAGGGTGTCGCGCAGCGCGACGGCAGGAGGGCTGGCCAGGCGCATCAGCCGGGTCACCTGGGCGGCCTTGCGGACGATGCCGCCGGTACGCGGAACCCGGTCCGCGCTGTATGCGGCGAGGGCTGCCGCGAGGTCGCCGTCGGGCGCCGCGTGATGGGCGAGCACGATGCCGTCCTCGATGGCCTGGTTGCCGCCCTGGCCGAGCGTGGGCGCCATGGCGTGCGCGCAGTCGCCGACCAGGACGGTGCGGCCCCGGTGGAACGCCGGCAGAGGGTCGATCAGATGG
>NZ_JBFUHG010000132.1:0-428 GCF_056402515.1 Cellulomonas sp. P4_A2 | reverse complement strand
TACCTGGGCCGCCGGTATCTGCTCATCGGCCTCAGCGCAGGCTTCCGGATCCTGGGGTCGTGCTATTCACCGGACACGCTGCGGCTGCGTGAGTTCGCCGCCCGCAACCGGCTGCCCCACCGCTGGGTGGATCTGGAGAAGGACAAGGAGGCGGACGCGCTGCTGCGCCGGTTCTCCATCCGTCCCGAGGAGACTCCGGTGGTCATCTGGAAGGGCGAGCGGGTGCTGCGCAATCCGAGCAACGCCGAACTCGCCCGGCTCATCGGGCTGCCCGCCCCCTCGCCGGAGGCCGGGCGGTGCGACGTGATGGTGGTCGGTGCGGGCCCTGCGGGACTCGCCGCCGCCGTGTACGGTGCCTCCGACGGCCTCACCACGGGCACCGTCGACGCCGTGGCCACCGGGGGCCAGGCCGGTACATCGTCTCGCAT
>NZ_JBFUHG010000131.1:0-428 GCF_056402515.1 Cellulomonas sp. P4_A2 | reverse complement strand
GTCATCAGCTGACCCACGAAAGACGTRAAGGCCCGCCCCACTGGAATTGGGGCGGGCCTTCGTGCTGTCCAGGGTGCCCCAGCCGCTTCGCTGCCGGGGCGGAAACGGTGAGCGGCTTACATGGCGGCCCGTCACCCGAGTCCGCCATATCTCGAATTACGTGGTCACCAGGCTGGCGGCAGAGGGGTGGGGTGCCCGCTCGCGCTGTGTACAGCCGTCTCCCGACCGGTACAGGGTCGGCCGCCGTACCCACGCCGTCACTGATGCGGGAGCGTCAAGCGCCCACCCCCGCCCCGGAATGGGCGGGCAGGGAGCTCCTGCTACCGCGATCGGGCCGAGGCCATCGAGGCGTCCCGCCCGGTTCCGCATCGTCGTGGCGCGGGATCGGTCGACCAAGAAGATCGCTATCACCCCGTGCAGTGCTGGAT
>NZ_JBFUHG010000130.1:0-428 GCF_056402515.1 Cellulomonas sp. P4_A2 | reverse complement strand
GGACGCCATCGTCCGCATCACCCAGCTGGCGCGCGCCGCAGGCATCCATCTCGTGCTCGCCACCCAGCGGCCCTCGGTCGATGTCGTCACCGGTCTGATCAAGGCGAATGTGCCCTCCCGGCTCGCCTTCGCGACGTCTTCGCTCGCGGACAGCCGTGTCATCCTCGACCAGCCCGGCGCCGAGAAGCTGATCGGCAAGGGGGACGGACTGTTCCTGCCGATGGGGGCCAACAAGCCCACCCGCATGCAGGGCGCGTTCGTCACGGAGGGCGAGGTCGCGGCCATCGTCCAACACTGCAAGGATCAGATGGCGCCGGTCTTCCGCGAGGACGTGGTGGTCGGCGGGGCAAAGAAGAAGGAGATCGACGAGGACATCGGCGACGACCTGGACCTGCTCTGCCAGGCCGCCGAACTGGTCGTCTCCACCC
>NZ_JBFUHG010000129.1:0-429 GCF_056402515.1 Cellulomonas sp. P4_A2 | reverse complement strand
ACTCATGAGTGAGAAGCAGTGGAACGCCGCGACCGGCAAGTGGGAGATCGACGGAGTCCCGATCACGTACCGGGTGACATGGAAGCACGTAGACACCGGCAAGGATCACGTTCACGTCAGGGAGTTCGATGACGTGGATCAGGGATACGACTTCTACCAAGACGTGCAGCGGGACGCGTACTGCTACAAGGTGACGTGGGATCACGTCCCCTGGTGATCGGTCACGTTCGGTCGACGGCCGGCTGAGCGGACAGTGACCGTCCGGCGAGCTCGGCCACGGCCCACGTAGGCAGGCAGGAGCCATGGACTGGAACCCACCTCCCATCCTTCGTGCGCCGTAGGACGAGCCTCACGTCGAGGCCGAGGGAGACCTGAATCAGGCTTCCGGGCTCTGTCTCGTTCAGCTCGTCCAGGCTCATGGTCGTTACG
>NZ_JBFUHG010000128.1:0-430 GCF_056402515.1 Cellulomonas sp. P4_A2 | reverse complement strand
GTCATGGCCTTCACCGTCACGGACGGCAGAACCGTCGCCATCGACGTACTGTCCGACCCCGAACGGCTGCACCAGCTCGACCTGACAGTCCTCGACCACTGAGGCGTCGCCGGTCACGCCGCCCGTGGGAAGATCCCTGCGCAGTGCGCTGCTTCCGACTGTTGAAGGTGACGATGTACGCGATATCCCTGGGTGACGACGGCGCCGAGCTGCGCCCGCTGGAGCCGTGGCGGGCCGAGGAGTTCCTGGCCCACATCGACCGGGGGCGGGAGTTCATCGGGCAGCACAACGCGCTGCCCGATGTCGTCACGGACCTGGAGTCGAGCCGGGCGTTCCTCCAGGCGTACGCGGAGAAGACCGCCGCCGACGCCGGGCGGCTCCACGGCATCTGGACCGGCGACAAGCTGGTCGGCGCGGTCCTCCTCCGCAC
>NZ_JBFUHG010000127.1:0-430 GCF_056402515.1 Cellulomonas sp. P4_A2 | reverse complement strand
CAGCGTGACCCCGGTCAGCCCGCCACCCCCGCCGAGCAGCTGGACGATCAGCGCAGCCGTCCCCCAGACCAGGATGAAGACCATGGTGGGGCGCAGCCGCCGCTGCAGTCTGGCCCGGAGAAAGGCCGAGTACACGGAGTCCGTCGAGCCGGCGGGCTGCTTACGGCAGAGGGAGCGGTACGACAGGGCGTGCGAGAAGCCGCCGACGAAGAAGAACACCGGCATGATCTGGAGCACCCAGGTCAGCAGCTGGAGGCCGGGGACGACGGCGAGCAGATTGCCGACGCCGTCGGCGGTGACGGCGGCCATCAGCCAGTGCCCGAGGACGACCGTCCCGAGCGAGGCGACGCGCAGCAGGTCGATGTACCGGTCCCGGGTGGCGGGCGTGGCCCCGGCCAGTTCACGAACACTTGATCCCATACGGGTACGG
>NZ_JBFUHG010000126.1:0-430 GCF_056402515.1 Cellulomonas sp. P4_A2 | reverse complement strand
GCCCATGGGCAGCCCGCAGCCCAGCTTCATGGCCGCGTCGATGTCCTCACGGGAGGCGTAGCTCGCCTCGTACATCGCGGCGGCCTGGTTCAGGTAGCCGAACAGCAGCCCGTCGGCGACGAACCCCGGCCGGTCGCCCACCGCGACCGGCTCCTTGCCCAGCTCACGGGCGAGCGTGGTGACCGCCTCGACGGCCGGCGGCGCGGTCAGCACCGACGAGACCACCTCGACCAGCTTCATCGCGGGCGCCGGGTTGAAGAAGTGCAGACCGATCACGCGCTCGGGGTGCTGCGACTCGGCGGCCAGCCGGGTCACCGACAGGGCGTTGGTGCCGGTCGCCAGGATCGCGGTGGGGGAGGTGATCGCGTCGAGCTCCCGGAAGAGCTGCTGCTTGATCTCGTACGACTCGGGCACGACCTCGATGACGAGC
>NZ_JBFUHG010000125.1:0-431 GCF_056402515.1 Cellulomonas sp. P4_A2 | reverse complement strand
ACCCTGGAGGCCGGGGTCTCGCTCGGCGCGATGCCGGTCTACCACTTCGGCACGGAGGAGCAGAAGCAGCAGTGGCTGCCCAGGCTCTGCTCGGGCGAGGCGCTCGGCGCGTTCGGGCTGACCGAGCCGGACTGCGGGTCCGACGCGGGCGGCACCCGGACGACGGCCGTGCTCGACGGGGACGAGTGGGTGATCAACGGCTCCAAGTGCTTCATCACCAACTCCGGTACGGACATCACCGCACTGGTCACGGTCACGGCGGTGACCGGCCGCAAGGAGAACGGCGCCCCGCTCATCTCGTCGATCATCGTGCCGTCCGGCACCCCCGGGTTCACGGTCGCCGCCCCGTACTCCAAGGTCGGCTGGAACGCCTCGGACACGCGCGAGCTGTCCTTCGCAGACGTGCGGGTCCCGGCGGCGAACCTGCTGGG
>NZ_JBFUHG010000124.1:0-432 GCF_056402515.1 Cellulomonas sp. P4_A2 | reverse complement strand
ATCCAGTTCAACGCCGACGGTGGCCACAAGGAGTGGGTCGAGGCTGTCTGCAACAGCATCACCCAGGCGACCGGCGTCGCGTGCGCCGGCGACTCCAAGGTCGACTTCCAGGCCGACCTGGACGCCCGTGACGCCAAGCAGGTCAAGTCGTTCTACCGCGGCGGCTGGGTGCTCGACTACCCGGTGAACGCGAACTTCATCAGCGACCTGTTCCGTACGGGTGCGGCCGGCAACAACGGCTTCTTCTCCAACAAGGACCTCGACAAGAAGATCAAGGCCGCGGACTCCGCTGCCACGCTCGACGAGTCGGTCAAGGGGTACCAGGAGATCGAGAAGGAGCTGGTCAACTACATGCCGACCATCCCGCTCTGGTACTACAAGGTCAATGCCGGTTACTCGGAGAAGGTCCAGAACGTCCAGTACGCCCAGGAC
>NZ_JBFUHG010000123.1:0-438 GCF_056402515.1 Cellulomonas sp. P4_A2 | reverse complement strand
CCCCGAGTCCGTCGACCTGCTGCGCCTGTGCACCTTCTTCGCCCCCGGCTCCATCCCCGTACGGCTTCTGAAGGAGATGCCGGCCGGAGAGCTTCCCGAGCAGCTGTCCGGCCTGATGAACGACCCGCTGCTGTGGAACAAGGCGATCAGCCAGCTCCGGCAGTACTCGGTCGTCCGCCTGGAGTCCCACGAGTCGATCATCGACGAACCGTCCTCCGGCGAATCGCTCTACCTGCACCGCATGGTCCACCAGATCGTCAGCAAGGACATGCCGGACCGGGACCGCCAGGAATTCATCGACGTGGTCCGCCGAGCCCTTGCCGCCGCGGACCCCGGCCGCCCCAGCGACACCCGCCTGTGGCCTGCCTACGCCGAGATCACGCCTCACCTGAAATGGGCCGACGTCCTTCTGAGCACCGATCCGGCGGTCCACAGCCT
>NZ_JBFUHG010000122.1:0-439 GCF_056402515.1 Cellulomonas sp. P4_A2 | reverse complement strand
CCGCGTCGAGGCCAAGGCCGCGAGCGCCGAGCTGCGGGGCGTCGGCCGCCTGGGCGACGTCACGTTCGAGGGCGCCGAGGGCGTCGTCAAGCTCGACGAGGCCGCCAGCGTGAAGCTGACCACCCTCACCGGCGACGTGACGGTGGGCCGCCTCGGTGGTCCCGCCAACATCAGCACCGGCAAGGGCTCGATCAGGATCGCCGAGGCCGTCCGCGGCTCCGTCGTCCTGAGCACCCAGGCCGGCGACGTCACGGTCGGCGCCGCCGCGGGCGTCTCCGCGTCCCTGGACGCCGGCACGTCCTACGGCCGGATCCAGAACTCGCTGAAGAACACGGGCGACGCCGAGCTGGCCATCCGCGCGACGACGGCCTACGGCGACATCGCGGCCAGCAGCAACTGACCGCACACCGGTCCGCCCGCCGCGTCGTCTCGACGCGGC
>NZ_JBFUHG010000121.1:0-442 GCF_056402515.1 Cellulomonas sp. P4_A2 | reverse complement strand
GCGGGGCGCCAGATCGGATAAGAACGCCCGGCTCGGGATTCTCGGTACATCTGACTTCTGCGAAATCCCGCATGGGTTGCGAGCCGGCCGCACCAGGTCAGAAACGGAGCCTCCTCGATGAAGGGCTCCGGCTTCAAGGACGCAGCCACCGCTCAGCGGTGGCCAGGGTTACCTCGATGCCGTCGCTCCAGGAGCAGACCTCCAGCCACGAGAGGAAGCCGCCCTGCGCAAAGACCAGCACCTCGCCACTCTCGACACAATCGGTCGGCCGCCCATGGCCGCCGCGGTCTTGAACGAGAGCCGCGCGACACGCCTTTCCGTGTCGCCTTTGGCCTCGTCTGAAGTCTTCCACGGTGTACTAATACTCCAGCAGGATTTCGCTGTCTGACCTGTGGGTTTGGCTGAGCGGCTGGAGTGTAGCGGGCCGGGACATGGTCAGGGG
>NZ_JBFUHG010000120.1:0-443 GCF_056402515.1 Cellulomonas sp. P4_A2 | reverse complement strand
GCACCTCGCCTACCCCGCCGTGCTCGCCGCCCTCCTCTTCTGCACCGGGCTGTACGGAGTCCTCGCACGCCGCAACGCGATCCTGGTCCTGATGTCCGTCGAGCTGATGCTCAACGCGGTCAACCTCAACCTGGTCGCCTTCGACGTCTGGCTCCGCGACGCCCTGCACTCCGGCCAGGCCCTCACCCTCTTCACCATCGCCATCGCGGCGGCGGAGATCGGCATCGGCCTGGCGATCGTCCTCGCCGTCTACCGCAACCGCGGCAGCTCGGACGTCGACCGCCTCCGCGACACCGCCGAAACCGACGCCGCCGAAGCCCTCCCCGGCGACAGCACCGAAGACCAGGCCACTGCTCCGGCAGGGAAGGCAAAGAAGGCAGAGGCCACCGCGTGACCACCACGACCCTCGCCGTCCTCGTCCCCCTCCTCCCGTTCCTCGGTGC
>NZ_JBFUHG010000119.1:0-444 GCF_056402515.1 Cellulomonas sp. P4_A2 | reverse complement strand
GTGTACGCGCCGTTGCCGATCTCCGATCCGGCGCTGCACACGTAGGCGGTGCCGTCGCGCCGGATCGTGGCACGCGCCAGGCAGCGGGCGCGGAACCACGGGTAGCCGACGGCCGCCAGACCGTAGCCGACGAGCATCCCGTCCTCGCGCATCGAGCGCGGCTCCTGCGTGCGCCGGGACCATCCGAAGAGCTCGGCGCCGCGTTCCAGGCACTCCTTGTGCGCGCGGCTGGACCAGGGCAGCCCCGACGGGGGGTGCAGGGCGGCGTCGTTGCACAGGCGCAGGTCCAGCGGGTCCATGCCGAGCTTGTACGCCAACTCGTCCATCGCGCATTCCAGTGCGTAGTTGCCCGTCGCCGCTCCCGGACCCCGCATCGAGTTCGGGACCGGGATGTTCAGGCGGACCTGCATGTCGTGCGTGGAGACGTTCGGACAGGCGTAAGAG
>NZ_JBFUHG010000118.1:0-445 GCF_056402515.1 Cellulomonas sp. P4_A2 | reverse complement strand
GGCCAGCACGATGCCCGCGATCGCGACGCCGACCCCGGCGAACTGCAGCAACCCGGGCCGCTCGCCGATGACCAGTCCGACACTCACCGGCACCGCGACGCCCAGCGAGCCGAGTGGCGAGACGACCCCCATGGGGCCGAGCGCCAGCGCCTTGTAGAAGCTCAGCATGGCCACCGGGCCGACGGCACCGGCGGCCACGGCGAACCAGAGCTGACCGCCGGCCTCGCTCCAGGCGCCGGTGGCGACCACGATGATGCCCAGCACGACCGCCGCGACGGTCTGTGAGGCGACGACCACGGTGAGCGCGGGCGTACGCCGGGTGAGCAGCCCGCCGCCGAAGTCGGCCAGCCCCCACAGCAGGCTGGTGGCCAGGGCGAACAGTGCTGTCATCGGCATGCCTCGCAGTACAGTGCGGTGAACGGTTGGGTGCACCACACCGTAGTGC
>NZ_JBFUHG010000117.1:0-445 GCF_056402515.1 Cellulomonas sp. P4_A2 | reverse complement strand
GGCTGGTACTGGCCACCGGGTCGAACCCGGTGCTGCCGCCGCTGCGCGGGCTCGGCACCGAGATGCCGGACGGGGTGCATGCGTTCCGTACCCTCGACGACTGTTTTGCGCTGCGGGAAGCGGTGCGTGCCGGCACCCGGAGTGCGCGCGCCGTCGTCATCGGCGGCGGACTGCTCGGTGTGTCCGCCGCCCGGGCGCTCGCCGCGTGCGGTGCGCAGGTGGTGCTGGCCCAGCAGGGCGAGCACCTCATGGAGCGGCAGCTGGACGCCGAATCGGCCGGGCTGCTCCGGCGCCACCTGGAGAGTCTCGGCGTGGAGGTGCACACCGAGTGCCGGGTTCGCGGGCTGCGCTGCGCCGACGGCGCGGTGCGGGCGGTGGAGCTCGCCGACGGTTACGAGCTGGCGGCCGAGATCACGGTGTTGGCCTGCGGTGTACGTCCCAGGAC
>NZ_JBFUHG010000116.1:0-448 GCF_056402515.1 Cellulomonas sp. P4_A2 | reverse complement strand
CCTTGAGGGAGGTCGAGAGCTGCCACAGGAACGGTCCGACGGTCAGCGCGAGTACGGCGAGCAGCAGGACGTAGCGCAGCAGGAGCTGCCATACCGGTATGCGGCGGCCGTCGGCGTCGGTGAGGGTCAGGATGCTCATGCGTCCTCCTTGCGGTCGGCGCGGAGCACCAGGAGCATCAGGGCGACCGTCACGACGAAGATGACGACGGAGATCGCGGAGGCATAGCCGACCCGCCCGGTCAGTCCGGTGCCGACGCGCTGGACCAGCATCACCAGGGTGGTGTCCTCGCCGGCCGGGCCGCCGGAGGGACCGGCCATCAGATAGACCTCGGAGAACGCCTTGAAGGCGGCGACCGACGCCAGCGCCCCGACGAGGACCATGGTGGAGCGGACGGCGGGAACGGTCACGGTGAAGAACCGGCGAACGGCGCCGGCACCGTCCACGGAG
>NZ_JBFUHG010000115.1:0-448 GCF_056402515.1 Cellulomonas sp. P4_A2 | reverse complement strand
GACGTACTTGTTGCGCTTGGCATCGAGCAGTTCCTTGCCCTTGGCGAGGAAGTCCTCGGCGCTGGTGAACTCGGCGCCGCCAACCGGCTTCCAGAAGTCCTGGTTGACCACATAGACCTGTCCCATGGAGCCGTAGGCAACGGTGACGCCACGGATCTTGCCGTTGATGACGGCGGTCTTCCACGCGGTGGTGGGCAGGTTCGCCAGGTTCGGATACTCCTTGACCGCGTCGCCGGACAGGTACGGGGTGAGGTCGTGGAACTTGGCGTCGAGCAGCTCGGGCACGCGCTGCAGGCCCTGGTTCGGCGGAAACCAGACCAGGTCGGGGATGTCACCGCTGGCCATCATGGCGGTGAACTTGGTGAGGTAGGCGTCGACGCCCTGGTCGACGACTATCGTCATGTCGAACTGCGAACCGAGGCGCTTGTTCAGTTCCTGCCAGTAGGCA
>NZ_JBFUHG010000114.1:0-449 GCF_056402515.1 Cellulomonas sp. P4_A2 | reverse complement strand
GGCCCCGAGCACGCGTGCGGCCTCCGCGACATCGCCGTCGGCGACGGCGGCGAGACAGAGCGCCTCGATACAGCCGCGCCCGCCGCAGCTGCACGGCGGCCCGTCCAGCGACACGGTCTGATGCCCGAACTCACCGGCACCGGTACGGGCCCCGCGGTGCAACGCCCCGCCGAGAAACAGCCCGGCGCCGAGCCCGGTCCCGAGATGCAGATACGCGAAGTCGCCCGGACCGTCGGCCCGCAGGGCGAGCCCGAGGGCGGCGGCGTTGGTGTCCTTGTCGACGACGACGGGCAACCCGGTACGAGCGGCGAGGGCGTCCTGGAGCGGATAGCCGTCCCACTGCGGAAACCCGGTGACCCGATGGAGCACGCCCCCGCGATGGTCCAGGGGCCCGGGCACGGCCACACCGATCCCGAGCACGGTCCGCGCGCCCACCACGGGAGCGGCCC
>NZ_JBFUHG010000113.1:0-450 GCF_056402515.1 Cellulomonas sp. P4_A2 | reverse complement strand
GACCATCGGATTGCGTCCCCGGGAACGCCGATGCCCCCCAGCCCCGCCCGGACACCGAGATCCGCAGCGCACGACTGTGATCGTTGCGGTCAAAGACCGCTCAGGGCAGTGATCGGCTGCCGGGTCGGCCTCGGCGATACCGAGGGGCCGGGCGGAGGCCCCTGACATCGTGGGGAATTACCTGATCGCCGACAGGAGCTGCGGCGCCTGGCCCGCGAGCATGGCAGCGGACAGGCTCAGCAGGAGGTCGCTCTGGAGGTAATCCGGGACGCTCCACATGCGGCACTGTCCAGGACAAGCTGCCGTTGAACGTCCGCGAGTGGACGTGCGGCTGCGGTGCTAGGCATGACCGCGATGTGAACGCGGCATGCAACATTTTGGCCGCTGGACTGGCGGTTACAGCCTGTGGAGCGGGTGTAAGACCTCAACGGGAGTCCTCCCGGACGGGGC
>NZ_JBFUHG010000112.1:0-452 GCF_056402515.1 Cellulomonas sp. P4_A2 | reverse complement strand
GTCCACCCCGAACTCCCGCAGCTGCTGGTGGAGATAGTCCCCGAACGCGTCCCGGCCGGTGCGCGTCACCACCGCCGTCCGTCTGCCGAGCCGGGCCGCCGCGACGGCCACATTGGTCGGTGAGCCGCCGAGAAACTTTCCGAATGTGTCGACCTGAGCCAGCGGCAGACCGGTCTGGAGCGGGTAGAGATCCACCCCGATCCGCCCCATGGTGATCACGTCGTACATCTCAGGCATACGCATCCCTTCGACCGGCGACCGGAGCGGCTGCCCCCAGGTCTAGCCCTCTCTCCGGAACCCTGTCAACATTTTGTCCGGACATAAGGACGAAGCCTTGACACCCGTCTTCCGAGGCCGGGAGTGTGGGCGATATGACCTCTTCAGCATCTGCCCCAGCCCGCATCCGTATCGGCTCGGCACCCGACTCCTGGGGGGTCTGGTTCCCCGACGAT
>NZ_JBFUHG010000111.1:0-453 GCF_056402515.1 Cellulomonas sp. P4_A2 | reverse complement strand
GCGTCGGTGCGCCACAGATGGGTCACGGTGTGCTGGATCAGGTGGCTGACCCAGCCGGGGCCGAGGCGGTAGCGACCGCGGACCCGGTCGACGGTGAGGGGGTCGCCGGTGAGGACGGCCAGGCGCAGGTCGGGGCCGTAGGCTTTGGCTGTCGAGCGGACGAGCATCCAGTGTTGTGTGCTGCCGGCGAGCGGGTGGAGCGGCAGTTCGGTGAGTCCGTGCACGTGGTCGTCGTCGATGACGAGGACTTGCGGGTGGCCGGTAAGGATGGTGCGCAGGTCGCGGGCGCGGGCGGCCGAGATCGTGGCGCCGGTGGGGTTCTGGCCGCGGTCGGTGACGATCAGTGCCCGTGCGCCCTGCCCAAGCGCCCGCTCCACGTCGTGGGGCAGGGGGCCGTCGTCGTCGACGCCGACCGGGATCGGCCGCAGTCCGAGGGCGGGGACGAGGTCGAAG
>NZ_JBFUHG010000110.1:0-453 GCF_056402515.1 Cellulomonas sp. P4_A2 | reverse complement strand
TACGAACGGCGCGTTCTCGTTCACGGACACGCCGCCCGCGGGCGGCAAGGTCACGTACAAGGTGTCGTACGCAGGTGACGCCACGCACACCACGGCCTCCGCGTCCGCCTCGGTCGCCGTCTCGCGGGCGACGCCCTCGCTGACGCTGAACCACAACGGTGCGCTGTACTCGTACGGCACCGATGTCTCGTTCACGGCGCACCTCGGTACGACGTACAAGAACCGCACGGTCGAGATCTGGGCCGACCCGTTCGGYACGGACAAGCCGAAGAAGCTGGTCAAGCGGGGCACGGTCAACTCCAAGGGCAACCTGTCCGCCACCGTGGACATGACCCGTGACACCACGGTCACCGCCGTCTTCGCGGGCGACGCCCGCTATGCGTCGAAGACCGCGAAGTCCATCGCGTACGCCAAGGTCAAGGTCTCCACGTCGGTGGCCAAGCAGTACAGGAC
>NZ_JBFUHG010000109.1:0-453 GCF_056402515.1 Cellulomonas sp. P4_A2 | reverse complement strand
GTGCTGCGGGTCCTTGGCGAGCAGCCGCAGCACGAGCGCTTCGAGGGGCTCCGGAATCTCGGGCCGGATCTGCCGGACCGGGAGCGGCGGCTCGTAGAGGTGGCGGTGCAGCACACCGAGGGCGGTGGACCCGGCGAACGGCACGTCCCCGCTGAGCAGTTCGTGCAGGAGCACGCCGAGCGCGTACAGGTCGGTGTACGGGCCGACGGCGCCGCCCATCGCCTGCTCGGGCGCCATGTAGGCCGGGGAACCGATCGGCGT
The DNA here is from genome assembly GCF_056402515.1 of Cellulomonas sp. P4_A2. NCBI lineage: Bacteria > Bacillati > Actinomycetota > Actinomycetes > Micrococcales > Cellulomonadaceae > Cellulomonas > Cellulomonas sp. P4_A2. The sequence continues at coordinate 192 of NZ_JBFUHG010000109.1, read as the reverse complement.
ACCGGTGTGGGTGAGGCGGGTGGTGTCGTTGTCCAGGACGGAGGCCACGCCCAGGTCGAGGACGGTGATCGTGCCGTCCGGGCGCACCATCAGATTCCGGGGCYTGAGGTCACGGTGGACGATCGGCACGGCGTGCACGGCGGAGAGCGCGGCGCAGAGCTGGGCGGCCACGGCGACGGACCACTGCCAGGG
>NZ_JBFUHG010000108.1:0-453 GCF_056402515.1 Cellulomonas sp. P4_A2 | reverse complement strand
GCGCCGAGCTCCTCGTCCACCTCGCGGTGCAGGGCGTCGACAACGGTTGCGTCCTCGGGCTCGACCCCGCCGCCCGGCGTGAGCCAGTACGGATCCACCCCAGGCTTGGTGCGCTTGATGAGGATGAGGTCGTTGCCGTCGAGCAAGATGGCGCGTGCGGTGCGCTTGACCACAGGACGTTCGGTCATGGCAAGAGAGTGGCCCACAGAACCCGTTCTGAAACACCCGCACGCCCGGGGGTCACCAGTCGGCTGCAGCGCGCACCAGCCACTCGTGCGCCCGCGCGATGTGAGGCAGGGCGAGTGTGCCGGTCCGCGCGGCCAGGAAGTAGGTGCGCAGCGGCGGGACCGGCGGGTCCAGGAGCGCCACCACCTCGCCGCGCTCCAGCGCCCCCTCGCAGAGATAGCGCGGCAGTACGGCAAGCCCTGCGCCCGCGGCGGCGCACTCCAGGAC
>NZ_JBFUHG010000107.1:0-454 GCF_056402515.1 Cellulomonas sp. P4_A2 | reverse complement strand
CCTCCAGGTACTGGGTGGTGAGGAAGACGGTGACACCGCCGGAGACGAGCTCGCGGATGATCCCCCACATGTTGTGGCGGCTGCGCGGGTCGAGGCCGGTGGTGGGTTCGTCGAGGAAGATGATCCGCGGGTCGCCGACCAGGGTCATGGCGATGTCCAGGCGGCGCTTCATGCCGCCGGAGTAGGTGGAGGCGGGCTTCTTGGCTGCTTCCACCAGGTCGAAGCGCTCCAGCAGTTCGGCGGTGACCCGCCGCCCCTCGCGCTTGGACAGGTGGTGCAGGTCCGCCATGAGGAGCATGTTCTCCTCGCCGGTGATCAGACCGTCGACGGCGGAGAACTGCCCGGTGACGCCGATCGCGGCACGGACCCCGTCCGGTGACGTGGCGACGTCGTGGCCCGCGACCTGGGCCTGCCCGCCGTCGGCGGTGATGAGCGTGGACAGGATCTTCACGAC
>NZ_JBFUHG010000106.1:0-454 GCF_056402515.1 Cellulomonas sp. P4_A2 | reverse complement strand
GTACGGATCCGTGGCGGCGCCGAGCACTTCCTCGCGTACCCGTCCTCGCCGAAGGACCGCATGGAGCCGGGGACGGTGGTGACGGTGATCGACCATCTTCCCCCGCGCACGGTGTACGTGGCGCGCGCGTACGACAGTTGAGGTGCACGCACAGAACAGTCGATTTGAGGTGTGTGACGCACAGGCGTCGGGTCCGCGCCAGTCAAGAATGCGGCAAGGTTCTGCACACCCCTTCTCCGTCGCCGCGCGCAGGAGAAGACTCCGTCTGTTCAGCAGTGCCGACGGGGCACTGCGATAAGGGGGCGCATGCCGATGGTCATCGGCGTCATGGCGGGGCTGGTTCTCGCCGCCATCATTGTGTTGATCGGCCTGTTCAAGCTGATGTGGCGAGTAGCCGAGCCGAACGAAGCACTGGTCATCTCGGGCTCCAAGCACAAGACCGAAGGTCTTGGGC
>NZ_JBFUHG010000105.1:0-455 GCF_056402515.1 Cellulomonas sp. P4_A2 | reverse complement strand
GGTCGAGGGTGGCCATCATGAACACCGGCTTGCCGTTGAGAACGGTGCGCGGGGTGCCGTTCACCTTCTCCACAGCGATCGACCGCATCCCGAAGTAACTGCCGACCCGATCGGAGCCGACGGAGACCTTCAACCGGTAGAGGTGTGGGTCGTTCGCGGACCACAGATGCGGGTCCGGCACGCGCACGTCCAGCGCCGATCCGGTACGGCCGGTGGCCGTCCCGACCTTGCGCTTCCCGTCGTACACGGTTGCCGTCACCGGCACCCCGTCCCGTACCCCGCGCACCTCGACGGCGACCTTCTCACCCTGCACATCGGGGGTGAGCTTCAGCGAGTCGGCGTGATCGGTGGCGACCGGCTCCATCCACACSGTCTGCCAGATKCCGGASGACGGGGTGTACCAGATGCCGCTCGGGTCGAGGCGCTGCTTGCCCATCGGCGGGTTCCCGCCGTCC
>NZ_JBFUHG010000104.1:0-457 GCF_056402515.1 Cellulomonas sp. P4_A2 | reverse complement strand
CCCGTACTGCATCCCGCGCTCGCTCGGCTGCTGCCCGCCCTGTCACGAAGGAGAGGGCTGGGTTTCTGGACTTTATGGACCCACCCATCGCGGGCGCGCGCGTGAACCTGCGCAACGAATCGCCAGTTCGATCACCTTCGCCCCAGTTCGTCGGGGCGGGGCGTAACAGATCCGAGCCTGAGACGTACCTGATCACTAGGGGCGCCTCGTGGGATTCGGCTCCGCAGCCCTGACATGCGAAAAGGAACGCTCATGGAACTGATGAGACCGCTCAACGCACGCGCGCGGCTGTAACGGATCACGACGCCATCCCGTCCATACGGCAACGAAAGGAACCGACGTGCCTCTCCCGCTGCCGACTCGAGTTGACGGCATCACTCCCGGACTCGACATCCGCGGCCTGGACCGCGACGAGATCCCCGTCGCCGACTGGCTCTGCTCCTGCGGCCACCACGAG
>NZ_JBFUHG010000103.1:0-458 GCF_056402515.1 Cellulomonas sp. P4_A2 | reverse complement strand
GGCGTGGACATGCCCCAGCCGGCAACCCCGATCCGGCACGTCAGGACCTCTTGGTGCCCAGCCACCTCAAAGCCGTCGTCGGCCGGTCGCGTTGACGACTGCCCCTCTAAGAAGTCATCTCATTTGGTGGGGTCGGTAGGCTGTCGGTCATGGTGGGGATCGTTGAGCGGCTGGTGCCAGACGAGTTGTGGGTGTTGTTTCAGCGCGTGGTGCCGGAGGCGCCGTCGCGGCCTCAGGGTGGTGGACGGCGTCGGCATGGTGATCGTGAGGTGCTGGCCGCGATCGTGTTCGTGGCCACGTCGGGCTGCACGTGGCAGCAGTTGCCCACTGCTTCGTTCGGGCCGTCGGGGGCGACGGCTCATCGGCGTTTCGCCGAGTGGACGAAGGCCAGGGTGTGGGCCAAGCTCCACCGCCTGGTCCTCGACGAGCTCGGGGCCCGCGGCGAGTTGGACTGGTCG
>NZ_JBFUHG010000102.1:0-462 GCF_056402515.1 Cellulomonas sp. P4_A2 | reverse complement strand
GCTTGATATACCGCATCTCGCCCTCTTCCGTTCCATGGCGTTGCCCGGTCTCTCACTTTCGCCCGGCCCGACAGGTCGTACCGGTTGGAGCCTGGGCGATGGCGAGGGGGCCGGCGTCTTCCTCATTCACCTTCGCCCGGATTGCTCCGGTGTGGCAGGGCGGGCTCTTCGGGGGTAACGACAGGGCCCCCCTCCCGCCCGTGCAGCAGGTGCCCAGCGGGTGAGACTGGAGTCATGGCATCCGAGAGCGCGCACAGCGAGGGCGCCGAGCTGGGCCGCTACCTGCGCGCCCGCCGCACCCAGACCAGTCCCGAACACGTCGGCCTGACCGTCGGCGCCGGCATCCGCCGCACCCCCGGCCTGCGCCGCGAGGAGCTGGCCACCCTCGCCGGCATCAGCATCGACTACTACGTGCGCCTGGAACGCGGCAAGGAGACCCGCCCCAGCCCCGCCGTCCTCGAC
>NZ_JBFUHG010000101.1:0-463 GCF_056402515.1 Cellulomonas sp. P4_A2 | reverse complement strand
CCCTCGAGGCGGTCGAGACCCCGCAGTCGCTGCATCTGCTCGACAAGGGATACAACGGGGTCGCCTTCCAGTGCGCGTACGACTGCTGGGCGGACGACATCACCGTCCGCCACGTCGACAACGGCTTCGGGCTGATCGGCGCGTCCGCCTGCACCCTGCGCCGCACACGGGTCGAGGGCCGCGGCTCCCACCACCCGTACTACTGCCGTGAGGGCTCGCACGACAACCTGATCGAGGACTTCACCATCGCTCAGCGCACCGTCCCGGCGCCCGCGGGGACGCAGCTGCACGGCATCAACGTCGAGGGGCTGTCCAGCTACAACGTCTGGTCGCGCGGCGAGATGGAGATGGGGACGTTCGACTCGCACCGCGGGATGCCGTTCGCCAATGTCCGCACCGACATCACGGTGAACAACAACGGCCGGCACGGCGGCGACGCGAGCGCGGGACCGCTCTTCGGCGC
>NZ_JBFUHG010000100.1:0-465 GCF_056402515.1 Cellulomonas sp. P4_A2 | reverse complement strand
GGACAGGACCGGGTTACCGGAAAATCGCAACAACTTCGCCGTGGACCGTGCCTTTGGCACGTGTCAGACGTTGTTGCCTATAGGGGAGAGCCGCGTCGGCCACAAGGAGGCAATTGGCGATGCGCGTGGGAACGTTTGTACTGGCAGCCCAGTTTCCGGGCCAGGGTCCGGGTGAAGCGCTGCATCGCGCGATCCGGTCCACCGAGGTCGCGGAGGAATCCGGACTCGATTCGGTCTGGCTGGCCGAGCATCATTTCGTGCCGTACGGGGTCTGCCCGTCCGCCGTCACCCTGGCCGCGCTGCTGCTCGGCCGCACCCGCAGAATCCGGGTCGGTACGGCGGTGAGCGTGCTGCCGTCCCAACATCCGGTGGCGCTGGGCGAGCAGGCCGCGCTGCTCCATCTCACCAGCGGGGGCAGGTTCTCCCTCGGCGTGGGACGGGGCGGCCCCTGGGTGGATCTGGAGG
>NZ_JBFUHG010000099.1:0-473 GCF_056402515.1 Cellulomonas sp. P4_A2 | reverse complement strand
GTCCAGATCCACAGCTGCTGCCACGCGGGCGGCGGGATGGCCTGGGACTCCAAGGGCAACCTGTACATCGCGACCGGTGACAACAACTCATCCGGATTCAGCGACGGTTACTCCGGCAACAACCCGGCGCCGAACTACAAGGGCGTGTCGTTCGCCGATGCCCGGCGCACCGCGGGCAACACGAACAACCTCAACGGGAAGATCCTGCGGATCCACCCCGAGGACGACGGCACGTACACCCTGCCCGAGGGCAATCTCTTCACCGGCAAGGAGCCGGACGAGGGCGGCGGCAAGACCCGCGGCGAGATCTATGTGATGGGCGTACGCAACCCGGCCCGGATCTCCGTCGACAAAACCACCGACACCCTGTACGCGGGCTGGGTCGGCCCCGACGCGGGCGCGCCTATCACCACGTGGGGTCCGGCGAAGTACGACACGTTCGCCGCGATCACCAAGGCGGGCAACCACGGCTG
>NZ_JBFUHG010000098.1:0-475 GCF_056402515.1 Cellulomonas sp. P4_A2 | reverse complement strand
GGTACGCACCAGTYGGTACGCGCCCGTGGTCCTCCCCCTACGCCCCTGCGGGCGTGGAGGGACCCCCTGCCGTGCCTGACGGTGCGGACTGTTCCGGGTGAAGGGGGAGGAACTCACGTGGATCGCCGGTCCTGGTGGGTGTGCTGGTGGTGAGGGGGCGGGGGTGCGCGCCGCGAACTGTCGACGCTACGCCAGCGAAGGGGTCGGATGCGGCGAGTCCGCTGCGGCGATCGTCACGTTCCATGTCGCACCGCAGGTCGCCCGGAAAGGTGCGCGGAGAGCCTCGGAGCAGGTCGGGCAGCAGGTCGCGCTGCACTTCTCGCATGTCCTGCGGTCCCGGCTGCTCCCGTCGTGGGACCGAATGGCGGAAGCTGTCAGGTGTGAGCAGCTCCGTCCTCGTCCTCGGCCCCGCCGTGACCGCCGCCGGTCACGCCGTCCCACCGTGCGCGCTTCATGTCGAGGCGCGGTATGTGGC
>NZ_JBFUHG010000097.1:0-475 GCF_056402515.1 Cellulomonas sp. P4_A2 | reverse complement strand
GGTTGGAGCCGGGCAGTGGCACGCCCTCGATGTTCGGATAGCTGATGCCGTCGCGGAAGCCGAAGGTGGTTCGCCCGGTCGGGAGCTGGCGGACGTCCTGCTGCCAGATCACCGTGATACCGGGCGTGTCCTGGTAGGCGGTGCGGGCCCGCTCCAGCGCCCTCTCCAGTCGCGCAGCGTCGGGAGAGAGGGCACTCAACGCGATATGCACCTCGCCCGTTCCGAACGGTGGCTCCCAGTGGGCCGGGGCACTCTCGCCCACGTCGCCGATCAGGTCCGCACGCGCGGCCATGCCCTCACGAAACGCCAGCGGAAAGCTGTCCAGCGACTCCTGAGGTACCCCCAAGGCCCGCAACCCTTGGTGGGTCAACGCCACCGCCACCCAGACATCCTGACTCGGGTCCACGCTGAGCAGACCCCCCGAGGTCACCGGGAGCAGCCGCCGCAGCAGAGAACGCCCGGCATGGCGGTCATC
>NZ_JBFUHG010000096.1:0-478 GCF_056402515.1 Cellulomonas sp. P4_A2 | reverse complement strand
GGCTCAAGGACGCCAAGTCCGGCAGCGGCCGGCTGGAGAGCGGAATCGCCAAGCTGAACAAGGGCGCCGGCGACCTCGAATCCGGGTCCCGGCAGGTCGCCGACGGCACCCAGCTGCTCGCCGACAAGGTCAACGGGGTGGCGGCCGACGTCCGCCCTTTCCTGAAGGACAACGGCAGGACGATCGGCGACACCGCCCGGCTGGTCGCCGATTCCTCGCAGACCGTACGGGACAACCTCGACCTGCTGGTGAAGGCGGCGCCGACCGCGGCGACCGCCGCCCACGAGGCCTCCGACGATCTGGCCGACGTCTACCGCACCCGCTGCACCGAGCAGCTGCTCCCCGACCCCACCGTCTGTCCCCCGCTGAAGCGGGCCACGACCGCCGCGGCCGATGTCGCGAAGGTCGCCGACGATGTGAACGTACTGGTCAAGGACCAGAACGGGGATCTCAAGAAGCTGCGCGGACAGCTGGCGAC
>NZ_JBFUHG010000095.1:0-478 GCF_056402515.1 Cellulomonas sp. P4_A2 | reverse complement strand
ATCCTGCTCAGCCGATCTTCACGTTCTTGGCGATGGTGGTCTGATCGATGTCCGACGTACGCACGGTCACCGCGATCTTCCAGTTGCCCGCCATCGGGATCTGGACGCCGCTCGCCGTCCAGTGCCCCTCGGTGAGCCGGTCGGGGACGACGGGCAGCGGACCGATGTCCTTGGACGCGAGGGTGAAGGCGAGCTTCACCTCGGGGACGTCCATTGGCTGTCCGTCGGGGCCGTCGATCCAGATGTGGAGCCCGTTGGCGCCGGTGAGACCGGGGTCGATGTCCATCCGGACCGTCCCCTTGCCGTTCCGGCCGCCGGTGTCGAAAGGCAGGCTCACCGCGAGGGGGCCCGCTGTCGTGGGTGCGGATGCGGCCGTCGAGGTGCGGGCCGCTTCCTCCTCGGTACGTCCGGGCTCGGTCGAGGTCAGCACGGTCGTCACCGCCAACAGCGCCACCGCGACCCCGACTTCCGCCAGTAC
>NZ_JBFUHG010000094.1:0-479 GCF_056402515.1 Cellulomonas sp. P4_A2 | reverse complement strand
CCGCCTTACAGGCCGAGCTCGACCTCGAACTCGCCGGCCTCCAGGATCGCCTTGACCGCGGTCAGGTAACGGGCGGCGTCCGCGCCGTCCACCAGACGGTGGTCGTAGGAGAGCGAGAGGTACGTCATGTCGCGCACCGCGCGAACCGGTGTTGCTGATGGTGAAGGTGGCACCGGACATGTCGTCCGGGGTCAGACCGCCACCGCGGGCCTYGCCGGCCAGCTCGGCGGTCTTCTTCGAGATACCGGCGATGTTCAGGTCGCCCGCACCCTTGATGACCGGGGTCATCAGACCCTTCTCGGCGTCCACGGCGATGCCGATGTTCTCCGAGTCGAAGTACGTGATGGTGCCCTCGTCCTCGTTGATCCGGGCGTTGACGACCGGGTGGGCCTTCAGCGCCTGGGCTGCCGCCTTCACGAAGAACGGCATCGGGGACAGCTTGACGCCCTCACGGGCGGCGAACGCGGCCTTCGCCTGGT
>NZ_JBFUHG010000093.1:0-483 GCF_056402515.1 Cellulomonas sp. P4_A2 | reverse complement strand
GGCGGAGGCCGAGGCGCTCTCCAAGCGCCGCAGGCCGCGCAGGCCCTCCGTGCAGCCCGCGATGAACCGCACCATGGACGCGGTGGACGTCGCCGCGGCAGCAGCCGCAGCGCTCGACGGGGCAGTGCTCAACGGCATGCCGCCCTCGCCGATCGTCGCCGACCTCACCCAGGGCGTCACCGTCGAGCGGAACCGTGATCGGTCCGGCACCCCGGTGCCCGGCGCCCGCGAGGCGGAGCAGGCCCAGGGGGCGGGAAAGTCGGAGAGGAGTGCAGCGCTCTTCGATGGCGTACCCGATCTGACGAAGCCCGCTCCCGACCGCTCGCAGTCCCAGCCGCTTCCGGCCCGCGCCGAGCAGCTGCAGCTCTCCGGCGACATCACGTACGCGCTGCCCTCGCTCGACCTGCTGGAACGCGGCGGTCCGGGCAAGACCCGCAGCGCCGCCAACGACACGATCGTCGCCTCCCTGACGAACGTCTTCAC
>NZ_JBFUHG010000092.1:0-483 GCF_056402515.1 Cellulomonas sp. P4_A2 | reverse complement strand
GCCTTGTAGAAGCGGTCGAAGACGTGCGGCAGGACGTCCTCCGGGATGCCCGGGCCGTGATCACGTACCTCGATGACGAGTTCGTCGCCGTCGGTCCGTACCGACACGCGTACCGGCGATCCGCCGTGCTTCAGCGCGTTGCCGATCAGAATCGCCAGGATCACATCGAGCCTGCGCGGATCGAGGCGGACCATCATGCCGCGCTCGGCGTCCAGATCCACCGCGTCCAGCCAGGCGCGGGCGTCGATGCAGGCGGTGACCTGGTCGGCGACATCGACCGTGTCGAGGACGAGCCGGGCCGTACCCGCGTCGAAGCGGGTGACCTCCATCAGGTTCTCCACCAGGTCGTTCAGCCGCCTGGTCTCGCTGACCACCAGATGCACGGCGGGCGCGATCATCGGGTCGAGGCTGTCGGCCTCGTCCTCCAGCACCTCGGCGACCGCGGTGATCGCGGTGAGCGGGGTGCGCAGTTCGTGCGACATG
>NZ_JBFUHG010000091.1:0-485 GCF_056402515.1 Cellulomonas sp. P4_A2 | reverse complement strand
GACCGGATCGACGAGGCGATTGCGGCGGCCGAGCAGCGGGAGAGGGAGCGGCAGCAGGGCGAGGAGCGACGGCCGCCGACCCCGGACTGGATTGTCGAGCTGAGCATTGGCCTAGGCGCCCGGCCTATCGAAGTCCACGTGGGCGGGCGCTACGCGGCGGGGAAACGTCAGCGGGGCATCACCCGCGATCAGGTCCTCGCTGCCCTCGCCGACGGGATGCAGGCCTGCATCCACTGCCGACCCGACACTGAGCTTGGGGTGCTCGTAGGTGGTCCGGCGGCGGTCCAGTCGAAGGGACATCTGAGCCACCACCGGTAGAGCTATTCTCACGCCGGACCGAGACCCGTGCAGCTGGGCGAGTCGGATGCGTCCGCCGTTTCCTCCGTTTCCTCGGACCGGGGAGCTGTCCGCGCGTCGCCCTACGCTCGAACGTATGAGCGGTGGCGGTCCAGGCCGCCGGTCGGGAAACCTCAGAACCACCACCT
>NZ_JBFUHG010000090.1:0-487 GCF_056402515.1 Cellulomonas sp. P4_A2 | reverse complement strand
GTCTGGTACGACCCGGTGGCCACCCTCGCCTTCCTTGCGGGGATCACCGAACGCGTTCTGCTGATGAGCCATGTCGCCGTCGTCGGGCTGCGCCACCCGCTCGCCACCGCGAAGCAGTACGCCACCCTCGACCATCTGTCCGGTGGCCGGCTGATCCTCGGGGTCGGGGCCGGGCACGTGCGGGAGGAGTTCGAGGCGCTCGGGGCGGACTTCGACGGGCGCGGCGGAGTGCTCGACGAGACCATCGACGCGCTGAAGGCCGCGCTCGGGCCTGAGGAGTACCCGGAGTTCGCCGGGGAACGGTTCGCGTTCAGCGGGCTGGGGCAGCGGCCGCGGCCCGCGCAGGAGCGGGTGCCCGTCTGGGTGGGCGGTTCCTCGCCCGCCGCCGTGCGCCGGGCCGCGCTGCGCGGGGACGGCTGGCTGCCGCAGGGGGATCCCAGGGACCGGCTGCCGCAGCAGATCGCCGGCGTGCGGGCGTTGCGGGAGG
>NZ_JBFUHG010000089.1:0-487 GCF_056402515.1 Cellulomonas sp. P4_A2 | reverse complement strand
GTCCTGCCCCGACCACAACGGCATGAAGTTGGTGGTCACCGGGATGTGAGGGGTGTGCCGGGCGACGATGTCGCGTTCGGCCAGGTAGCACTCCATCAGGGCGTCGGACGTGAATCGCTTGAAGTCCAGCACCTGCGTCGGGTTCTTCATGTACTGCGCCTTGCGCGGGGGCAGGATCTGCTCCCATGTGTCGTAGCGCTGGCTCCAGAAGGCCGTTCCCCAGGCCTCGTTGAGCGCCTCGATGGTGCCGTAGCGGCCGCGCAGCCACCGGCGGAAGTGCGCGGCGGTCCCGTCGCACCAGCAGTGCGTGCAGTACTCGTTGTTGATGTGCCACACGGTCAGCGCCGGATGATCGGCGTACCGCGCCGCCAGGTCCTCGGTGAGGGACGCCGCGTAACGCCGGTAGACCGGCGAACTCGCGCAGAACTGCTGCCGCGAGCCGTACCAGACGACCGAGCCGTCCTCGCCGCGCGGTAGCGTCTCCGGG
>NZ_JBFUHG010000088.1:0-489 GCF_056402515.1 Cellulomonas sp. P4_A2 | reverse complement strand
GTCCCAGTACTGTTCGAGTTCGGCTTCCACCGTGCGCAGGCGTGACTTCTCGTTCGCGGACAGGCCCATCTCCCGGGTGGAGCGGTCGCGCAGATTTCGCTCCTCGGAGACCAGACCGCCGATGTTGTCGATGATCTCCCGGTCGTCCATGACGCCTCCTTCGGACTCGTTCGGACTTGGTGGGACTCCCTCTGCGAGCGGTTCTTCCGGGACACGGGTCAGAGCGCGAACAAGGTCTTGCCACGGGCGCCGCCCGTGCGGTTCCGGTCGAGGGCCTGCGGGGCCTTCTCCAGCGGGAGCTCGATGTCGACGAGCACCTTCAGCACGCCCTCCGCGGCGCCCGCCGCCAGGACGTCGAGCAGAACGGGTGTCGGTTCGAGCCGGAAGTCGATGGACCCGACGCCCTCGGGAACAGTGGCCCGGCCGGCGACGCCCCGCGTGGTGACGGCGGCACCGCCGCTCCGCACCAGCGCCGCCATGGCCGCGAAC
>NZ_JBFUHG010000087.1:0-495 GCF_056402515.1 Cellulomonas sp. P4_A2 | reverse complement strand
GACCTTCATCGACCGGTGCATCGTCGACCACTCGAACGGCGAACTCGATGCCGTACACGCCTCGATGGCCAAGTGGTGGGCCACCGAACTGCAGAAGCGCGTCGCCGACCGCTGCCTCCAGCTCCACGGCGGCTACGGCTACATGACGGAATACCGGGTCGCCAAGGCGTTCACCGACGGCCGCATCCAGACCATCTACGGCGGAACGACCGAGATCATGAAGGAGATCATCGGCCGCTCGCTGCTCGCCTGACCCCGACGATCGACCACCCCCGAAAGGCTGCTGTCTTGAGTACCGAAGCATTTGTCTACGACGCGATCCGCACCCCGCGCGGCCGCGGCAAGGCCAATGGCGCCCTGCACGGCACCAAGCCGATCGACCTCGTCGTCGGCCTCATCCACGAAATCCGCAACCGCTTCCCCGGCCTCGACCCGGCCGCCATCGACGACATCGTCCTCGGCGTGGTCAGCCCGCTCGGCGACCAGGGCTCCGAC
>NZ_JBFUHG010000086.1:0-497 GCF_056402515.1 Cellulomonas sp. P4_A2 | reverse complement strand
GCGGTCAGGGCGACGGTCTCACCGTCGGGAGTCTGCACCGCCACCTGCTTGGGGCCGGTGAGGCGGCCGTGGCCGCGGATGAGATCGACGTTGCCCGAGTCCAGCCAGTCGACCTGGTCCTCGTCCTTCCAGTACGAGGACATCTTGTCGCGGTGCGCGAGAACCGCCTCGACGTCCAGCGGCCCGGCCACCGCCGGGTTGAGTCCGGGTATGCGGCGYGCGTCGGCACGYGCCACCACCGGGCGCAGCAACGCCTTGCTGGGGTCACAGGCCCAGAACGAGCACTCCCCGCCGATCAGTTCACGCTCCACGATCACGGTACTCAGACCCGCGGCGCGGGCACGTTCGGCCACGTTCTCACCGACCGGCCCTGCGCCGATGACAATCACATCGTAGGTGCGGGTGGTCTCGTTCATTGCTGCTCCATTCATCACTGCTTCTGCAACTCGGGTGGGTGGTTGGTTGGTGTGGTGTCAGCGGCCGGGGAGGCGCTGCGT
>NZ_JBFUHG010000085.1:0-497 GCF_056402515.1 Cellulomonas sp. P4_A2 | reverse complement strand
GTGTTCTCGGGATAGACGCTGCCCGCAGTTCGACGGCGCCGCTTTCGCCGCACCTTCCCGACCACGAGCTGAGCTGTTACAGGTTTCTCTACCTCATCGAGGGCGGCCCGCGCGCTCCAGCTGATCGCGTAGAGCGCTTGCGGCCCGAGGCGCATCCTCTTCACGGCGAAAGGAGCACGAGCGCGGGTGGGTAGCCGTCAGTGGGGGGCGTCGCCTTCACGGACGGACCGTGCGCACAGGGATTCGGGCCGGCGGGGAATATTGATCTGATTCAGGCGGAATTTGGTCGAACTCGGTCCTGATGCGCGGGACTGACCCCTGTGCTGCTAGACATGCAACCGTGCACTCAGCTCTCTCCCCTTCGCAGCTTCAACTTCTGCAACACCTCATGCTCGCCGAGGTTCCACACCCCGATACGGATCCCGTGGCGGTGGCGGTCCGAGACCTCGGAGAAGCGAGCATTACGGACGACGTGCAAACTCTCAGCTGGATGGGAC
>NZ_JBFUHG010000084.1:0-498 GCF_056402515.1 Cellulomonas sp. P4_A2 | reverse complement strand
GCCCAGCAAGCCGCACTGTCCTGGTTCCCCAACCACCGGCGCAACCTACCCGGGGCGCTGGTCACCCTCGGCGTCACCCTCGGCGTGATCACCGCCGCCCCCGGCCTGACCTGGGTCATCCACCACCACGGCTGGCGCGCCGCCCTCTGGGTGGTCGCGGCCGCCGGTGCGCTGTGGGCCCTGCTGTGGGCGGTGCTCGGTGCCGACGGCACGTACCGTACCGACACCCCGGAGACACCGTCCGTCGAGTCCGCGGCAAAGCCCGCCTACCGTCGGATCTTCGGCAGCCGTACCTGGATCGGCACCACCGCTGCGTACTTCACCAGCTACTGGTGCGTGGCGCTGATGCTCGTCTGGATGCCCTCCTACCTGCGCAACGGTCTCGGCCACTCCGCCGCGGCCTCCGGAAGGCTCGTCGCCCTGCCCTGGGCGATGGGCGCCTTGGTACTGCTCGGCCAGGCGGCGCTCACCGGCTGGCTCATGCGCCGCGGAGTCAGC
>NZ_JBFUHG010000083.1:0-500 GCF_056402515.1 Cellulomonas sp. P4_A2 | reverse complement strand
GGCCAGGGTGGTGCCGCCGGCCAGCTCGTCGAGGAGGCCCGAGGCGGTGTGCATCTGCCGCACCACCTCGGGCATCGTCTCCAGGGTCCTGTCCGGCGGGCGGATCACGATGTCCACCCCGTCGCCGAGCACGTTCAACTCCGAGTCGGTGACCAGTGCGGCCACCTCGATGAGTGCGTCTTCCGTCAACGAGAGCCCGGTCATCTCGCAGTCGATCCACACCATGCGATCGTTCATACGCCCCACCCTACGGGGCGCTGCGCTGCCCCGGCAGGGTCGGGCGTCCCGTGGCGTACGCATCGGACCCCGGCTTCCCGTGATCCGGCTGACCCGCACCGACCACCGTGGAGGCTGCGGCCCCTGGGCCCGACGGGGTCCCCGTCGCACCGGCCCTCCGGCTCGCGGGCGTGCCCTGCGCGGGCACGACCGCCTCGATCGCGGTCGCCACCGGGTCCAGCGCCCCGGCCTGCGGACGGCGGGCCCGGTAGGCGGCCCTGTAC
>NZ_JBFUHG010000082.1:0-500 GCF_056402515.1 Cellulomonas sp. P4_A2 | reverse complement strand
GATCATCGCCAACGACGTGGACCCGGCGGTCTCGACGACCTTCAACGACGAGGACTACCGGCGCGCGATCGATGTCCTCGGCAAGCAGTACCCGATCATCCTCACCGACTCGGGTACCGGTCTGCTCTACAGCGCGATGCGCGGAGTGCTGGACCTCGCCGACCAGTTGATCATCATCTCGACGCCGTCGGTCGACGGTGCCTCGAGTGCCTCCACGACGCTGGACTGGCTGTCGGCGCACGGATACGCGGAACTGGTGCAGCGCTCGATCACCGTCATTTCCGGGGTCCGCGAGACCGGGAAGATGATCAAGGTCGATGACATCGTGCAGCACTTCGAGACGCGCTGCCGGGGCGTGATCGTCGTACCTTTCGACGAGCATCTGTCGGCCGGCGCCGAGGTCGACCTGGACATGATGCGCCCGAAGACCCGCGAGGCTTACTTCAACCTCTCCGCGCTGGTCGCCGAGGACTTCCCGCGCGCCCAGCAGCAGCAAGGCC
>NZ_JBFUHG010000081.1:0-501 GCF_056402515.1 Cellulomonas sp. P4_A2 | reverse complement strand
GATCAGGAGACTTCGATGAGCGTGACGGAGACGGGAGCCACCATCTGGCTCACCGGTCTGCCGAGCGCGGGCAAGACCACCATCGCGTACGAACTGGCCGGCCGGCTGCGCGGCGAGGGCCACCGGGTGGAGGTGCTCGACGGCGACGAGATCCGGGAGTTCCTCTCCGCGGGGCTCGGCTTCTCCCGCGAGGACCGGCACACCAACGTCCAGCGGATCGGCTTCGTCGCCGAACTCCTGGCCGCCAACGGCGTGAAGGTGCTGGTTCCGGTCATCGCCCCGTACGCGGACAGCCGAGACGCCGTACGCAAGCGCCATCAGGCGGAGGGCACCGCGTATCTGGAGGTGCATGTCGCGACTCCGGTGGAGGTGTGCTCCGTACGCGATGTGAAGGGCCTCTACGCCAAGCAGGCGGCGGGCGAGATCAGCGGGCTCACCGGGGTCGACGACCCGTACGAGGCGCCCGAGTCGCCGGACCTGCGGATCGAGTCGCACCAGCAG
>NZ_JBFUHG010000080.1:0-504 GCF_056402515.1 Cellulomonas sp. P4_A2 | reverse complement strand
GTTCAGGACGCTCAGCGCCTCGTCGTCGTACTCCTCCTTGAGGCGGCGGGCCGTGACCAGTTCGTAGATCGCCTCCCGCACCGCCTTGGCCTGTTCCACGTCGGCTTCGTCGCCGGGCACGATGTTGTCGACGAGCCCGGACTCCACGAACCAGGCGTCCAGTCGGTCCGGTGTCGCGAACATCTCGAAACGCACCGTACGCCGCGCGCGCAGAGTCGCGGCGAAGTCGAGGGCCGGGTTGCCGCAGACGAAGGCATGCTCGTGATTCACATCACCATTCTGACAGGTGACTCGCGATGGCGGCAGGGGATTGGTTCAGTCCACGGCCTGGCCAGGAGGAATGTACTCGTTCCGGTCGCCCCGTCCGCCGTTGACAGTCCGCGGGAGGCCGTGCCAGTATCGTCACCAGTTGAACAGGTGACGTTGCTGAGAGTTGGTTCGAGCCGAGCCCCCGTTCCGCCGACGTCGCCGCGATGCATCGTGTGCGGGCGTTCCACGTCCGCT
>NZ_JBFUHG010000079.1:0-504 GCF_056402515.1 Cellulomonas sp. P4_A2 | reverse complement strand
CGGTACTCCAGGCCGATCTTGCCGGCCGAGGACGGCTTGCAGGCCTCCAGCGCGGTCTGTACGGCGGGGCCGAGGTTGTGGGCGGTCTTGGCGAGGATGTTGGGCGGCAGGGCGGCGATGCAGTAGTCCGCGTCGATGGTGCGGGTGTGTCCGCCCTGGGAGTACGTGACGGTGACGCCGTGAGCCGTGTCGGTGATTTTGCTGACGGCGGCTCCGGTGCGGATCCTGCGCTCACCTATCGCCCGGGTGAGGGCTGCGGGTATCCGGTCCATGCCGCCGACCGGCTGGAACATCAGCATGGCCTGGTCGTACTCGAACTCGAAGGAGAAGTAGCGTCCGACGCCGCTCGCGAAGACCTCGGAGGCGGACGGTACGGAGCCGAGTTCCTCGCCGGGGGTTCCGGCGGCAGCGGGGGCGACGCGGTATCCGCGCCGGGCACTGCCGGTGTAGTCGAGCGTGTCGCCGATGTCTCCGAAGTCCTTGAGGAATTCCAGGAGTCGCTCC
>NZ_JBFUHG010000078.1:0-507 GCF_056402515.1 Cellulomonas sp. P4_A2 | reverse complement strand
GGATAGAAGGCCCGGACCGCGAGCGCGTCCCGGTGCTCCGCCGCCCGCTCATCAGTCAGCCCCTCTGCGGCGGTCAACGCCCTCAGGTCCCAAGCCAGTTCATCACCGGGATCGTCCTGGGTGTCTGCCATGTAGTGCGCGAGGGTGCAGCGGTGAAGGGCGTCGCCGTCCTCGCCGATCTCCGACCAGATTGCGCCGAATCGGTTCCGGGCCTCTTCCCGGTCGCCACCGTGCAGCAGCATGATCGCCTGGCCGATCCTGGTCATGACGGCGTCCCTCGACGCCTCCTGCTGCTGCTCCGTCACCGCGGTCTCCCTCGCGCCTGCCCAGCCGATCCCGGTCGGATCCGACCGCACCGGCTGCCGCGTCGCATCCGGTCGCCGCGTAGCGTCCGGTCGCTGCGTCACGCCCGATGGAGTCCGTTCGAATCCGGTCGGCTCGACGCTAGCCGCTGATGCGGGCAAACCCGCTCAGGCTCGGGCAAAGCGCCCGAGCCTGTCGGGCAGG
>NZ_JBFUHG010000077.1:0-512 GCF_056402515.1 Cellulomonas sp. P4_A2 | reverse complement strand
TGGCCGCACTCGGCGCCCACCCCCCCGTCCAGGTCCTGATCTGGACCTCGCTGTCGGCCGTCGGCTTCTTCGGCTCCCACATCTGCGTGTACCTGTTCACGCCGGAGCTGTACCCGCCCCGGATGCGCGCCCTCGGCTGCAGTGTCGGTGGCGCGGTCAATCGCCTCGGTGTGATCCTGGGCCCGATCCTGGTCGGCGTGGTCTACAGCGCCGGGAACAACGTCGCCGCGGTCTTCGTGATGCTCGGTGCGGTGGCGCTGGCCGGTGCGGTGGTGGCGGGCGTCCTCGCCGAGGAGACGGCCAACCGGCCGCTGGAGGAGATCTCCCCCTGACCGCCCCGCGCACCGCGCTCGCGACGTCGTCGGCGGCCCGCCCGGTGCTGTGCGGTGCGATCAGTGCCCGGGCCGCGGTGCCGGCGCGCGGTGTCTCCCCGCAGACGGGAGTCCGCGCGGGAGGTCATCGTCCTGCCGCGGAGATCTCCTCGGCACGCCGGTAGTGGAGCAGGACGACCC
>NZ_JBFUHG010000076.1:0-513 GCF_056402515.1 Cellulomonas sp. P4_A2 | reverse complement strand
GCTCGTGCTGGTCGCGAAGGGCATGCGGCCACCGGTGGTACGGAGTGTGGTCCTGGCCGGGGCCGCCGGTGTCGCCTTCGGTATCGCGTCGGTGTTCACGAAGACGGTCGCGATGCAGTGGGCCTCCGGTTCGGTCGGCGCGGGGCTGCCCTCGCTTGTGGTCATAGCGGCTCTGGCGTCGGCCGGGCTGCTGCTGTCGCAGTCCGCATATCGGGGCGCCGGCCTGACCGCACCGCTGGCGACAGTGACTGTGGTGAACCCGGTGATCGCCTCGGCAGTCGGCATCACATTGTTCGGTGAGCAGTTCCAGCACGGCACGGCGGGCGCGCTCCTGGCGCTTGCCTGCGGTGTGGTCGCCTCGGGCGGGCTGATCATGCTGATGACGGAACGGCTGGACGCGGAGCAGCGCGAGGGACAGCGGGTGCTCCCGGCAGATCCGGAGGTCGCCGCGGCGGGCGCCGGGGACGCTGCGGGGGCCGAGCCCGTGCTGGTCGTTCGTCCTGAGCCCGGAAG
>NZ_JBFUHG010000075.1:0-519 GCF_056402515.1 Cellulomonas sp. P4_A2 | reverse complement strand
TAACGTGACATTGATGAATGTGACAATGCTCGGCGGCTACGTCAAGGGGCTGCGCAGACCTGTGGACAACCCACCGAGCACCCCGCCTCCGGCCCCACCCCTTGCTTTCGTCCTTCTGTCCTCCGTCGTCCCCCTTGCTTTCGTCGCGCTCCGCCGTCCTCCTTCGTGGGGTCCCCCTACGGGTCCGTACGACTGGAGTCTGATGCGGATCCAACCGCCTGGTCTGACGACCGGTGTGGCCCGCGCCACTACCTTCGAGTACGTGACTGTGATCGCAACCGAAAGCCTGAGCAAGCGGTTCCCCCGGGTGACCGCTCTTGACCGGCTCTCCCTGGACATCGGGCCCGGCGTAACCGGCCTGGTGGGTGCCAATGGAGCCGGCAAGTCCACACTGATCAAGATCCTGCTGGGTCTGTCCCCCGCCACCGAAGGCCGGGCCGCGGTGCTCGGGCTGGACGTCGCCACCAGTGGCGCCGCCATCCGGGAACGGGTCGGCTACATGCCCGAGCACGACTGCCT
>NZ_JBFUHG010000074.1:0-520 GCF_056402515.1 Cellulomonas sp. P4_A2 | reverse complement strand
CTCGAAGGTGGTGCGGGTGTAGTAGTCGAGGCCGCGGACGAGCTTCTCGTCGTCCTCGTACACCACACCCGCCGCGGTCAGCAGATCGCGGACCTCCTCGTGGTACGCCTTGCACGCGTCGCACAGGTAGTCACGCAGGACCGGTGCGCCGACGAGCTGCTTCTGCACCTCTGGGCGCTTGTCGTCGAGGACACGCAGCGGGTTGAGGTCGATGCGGCGGCGGGTGTCGTCGTCCAGGTCGAGCTCGCGCAGGAACTCCTGGAGCGCGTCCCGGTAGACGGGGCGGCACTCCTTGTCGCCCAGCGAGTTCAGCAGGATCCGGAAATTCTGCAGTCCCAGCGTGCGATACGCCTGGTCGGCCAGGATGATCAGCTCGGCGTCCAGTGCCGGGTCCTCGGCGCCGATCGCCTCGGCACCGACCTGCGAGAAGTGCCGGTAGCGGCCCTTCTGCGGACGCTCGTAGCGGTAGTACGAGCCGGAGTACCAGAGCTTGACCGGCAGGTTGCCGAGCTTGTGGAGG
>NZ_JBFUHG010000073.1:0-528 GCF_056402515.1 Cellulomonas sp. P4_A2 | reverse complement strand
ATCCGGCTGATCTGGCCCACGGGCTCCTTGGCGACGGCCCCGGGCGCGAGCGCGGGCGCGCTGCCGCCGATCGTCTCCGGAACCGTCACCGCACCCGCAGCCCCCCAGGTACGCGCCCTCGTGCCGTGGTTCGGCGACGAACCCGCCGCCTGGCTCGATCTCGTACGCGGCGAGACCGACGCGGAGATCGGCGGCAGGCCGCAGCGGGTCGAGGCACGGCTCGCCGCCCGCCGCCCCGCCGCCGTGCGCGGCGCACTCACCGCGAAGGCTCCGAAGGGCATCAAGGTGTCCGTCCCCGGTCGGACGACGGTGCCGCGCGGGTCCCGTACCGACGTCCCGGTGGAGATCACGGTCCCGGCGAACACGCCGTSCGGCGAGTACGAGGTGCCCTTCAGGTTCGGTGGCGAGGAGAGCACCCTCACCGTCCGGGCCTACCCGCGCACCGCCGGCCCCGATCTCGTCCGTACCGCCACCGCCTCCTCGTCCGGCGACGAGACCCCGGACTTCCCGGCCGCGGCCGCCTCGGAC
>NZ_JBFUHG010000072.1:0-529 GCF_056402515.1 Cellulomonas sp. P4_A2 | reverse complement strand
CCCGAGGTGGCACGGCCCATCGGCCGCAGCGCTTCGTCCGTCGCAGTGAACCTGATCGACTGGGCCTTCTTGCTGATGAGCAGCAGATCGTCCTCGGCCGAAACCAGCTCCGCACCGATCAGCTCGTCGTCGCTGCCGTCCTCCGTCTCACGGAGGTTGATCGCGATGACACCGCCCGAGCGCGGCGAGTCGTAGTCCTTCAGCACGGTCTTCTTCACCAGGCCGCCCTTGGTGGCCAGGATCAGATACGGCGCGGCCTCGTAGTCGCGGATCGCCAGGATCTCGGCGATCTGCTCGTCCGGCTGGAAGGCCAGCAGGTTGGCGACGTGCTGCCCGCGCGCATCACGGCCGGCATCCGGAAGCTCGTACGCCTTGGCCCGGTAGACCCGGCCCTTGTTGGTGAAGAACAGCAGCCAGTGGTGGGTCGTCGACACGAAGAAGTGGTCGACGATGTCGTCTTCCTTGAGCTTCGTGCCGCGTACGCCCTTGCCGCCGCGCTTCTGCGAGCGGTAGTCGTCCGTCTTCGTAC
>NZ_JBFUHG010000071.1:0-532 GCF_056402515.1 Cellulomonas sp. P4_A2 | reverse complement strand
GTACGAAGGTGCCGCTGGCGTGGATGAGCGATGCGGCATGCAGCATCACATCGTCCCGGCCGGGTGAGACGAGGTTGGACAGGATGTTCGCGGTGATCGCGGCATAGCCGGCCTGCGTGTGCTGCACGGCCTTGAGGGTTCCGGTGGTGCCGGATGTGTAGAGGATCAGGATCACGTCGTCCGCCGCCGCAGGCAGCATCGGGTCTGCGGGGCTCGCCTCGCGCATGGCCGACAGCAGGTCGAGGTGGCCGGCCGCGTCGGGGCTGCCGAGGCAGGCGAGCGCCAGCCCCGGTACGGCTGCGCCGAGTTCGAGCGCACGCTCGGCGAGTTCCGGCCCGTACACCAGCAGGGTCACACCGGTGTCCTGGAGCATGCGGGTGTGTTCGGCGGCGGAGAGGCGGCCGTTGAGGGGGACGCGGGCGGCCCCGGCCTTCAGGCAGGCGAAGTCGACGGAGATGGACCACAGCCCGTTGCCAAGGAGCAGCCCGACCCGGTCGCCAGGGCCGACGCCCAGTCCTGCGAGGACGTGGGC
>NZ_JBFUHG010000070.1:0-532 GCF_056402515.1 Cellulomonas sp. P4_A2 | reverse complement strand
ATCTTCTGCTGCGGGGTCTTCAACCCCGTCTGCGCCACCTATCGCCTCGAGCGCACCGCGACCGACCGGGTCGCCCGCACACTGTCCGCCTGGGCGGTGACGACCAAGGCCACGACCGCGCTCCTGACGGCCGTCTGGGGCGTGCTGGGCGGCCTGCTCGGCCCGCGTACGGCCATCGGCCTGGCCGGCGTGCTCCTGCTGGCGACTCCGTTGCTGCTCCCCCGCCGCGCGGCAGCGCTTCTCTCCGAGCCGGCACCGAGCCGTACCTGACGGGCCGCCACGGCCGTCATCGCGATCGGGCTGCGCCCGCCCTTTTCAAGGTGCGTGACTTTCCGGCGGTCAGGGAGCCTGCTTGCCGGCGCAGTTGGGCCGGGTTGTGGCCTCGGGTGCGGGAACGGCATMCGGTACGCGCAGGCGCTTGAGCCCGCCGAGGGTGACGAACATGTAGGTGGCGGTGTCGGGGCCCTTGTTGGTCACGGTGAGGGGCGCTTCGGCGCACTGTCGCCATTCCGGTGTTGAATGGCACCATTGC
>NZ_JBFUHG010000069.1:0-538 GCF_056402515.1 Cellulomonas sp. P4_A2 | reverse complement strand
GTCTTGAACGAGGAGCCCCGTGACCACGCCCGAGTCGCCCCAGCCCGTCGCCGACGACGACAAGTCGCACGTCCCGCCGCTGACGACCCGCGTCGTCATCGCCGAGGACGAGGCTCTCATCCGCCTCGACCTCAAAGAGATGCTCGAAGAAGAGGGCTACGCGGTCGTCGGCGAGGCCGGAGACGGCGAGAAGGCGGTCGAGCTCGCCCGGGAGCACCGGCCCGACCTCGTCATCCTCGATGTGAAGATGCCGATCCTCGACGGCATCTCCGCCGCCGAGCGCATCGCCGAGGAGTCCATCGCGCCCGTCCTGATGCTCACCGCGTTCTCGCAGCGCGACCTCGTGGAGCGGGCCCGGGACGCCGGGGCGATGGCGTACCTCGTGAAGCCGTTCAGCAAGAGCGACGTGGTGCCGGCCATCGAGATGGCCGTGTCGCGGTTCGCGGAGCTGAAGGCGTTGGAGACCGAGGTCGCGGATCTTTCGCAGCGGCTGGAGACGCGGAAGCTGGTGGATCGGGCGAAGAGCATTCTGCAGACG
>NZ_JBFUHG010000068.1:0-544 GCF_056402515.1 Cellulomonas sp. P4_A2 | reverse complement strand
TGCGGGCGCTGGGGGCGCCGCGCCGCGGGCCGGCCCGGATGATCGCCGCCGAGCAGGGCGTGCTGATCGCCATCGCGCTGCTGGTCGGGTTCGCGCTCGGGGCCGTACTGACCAGGGCCGTCGTACCACTCATCGTGCTGACCGGGCAGGCCGCCCAGCCGGTGCCGCCCGTGCTGGTGCAGCTGCCGGCCGGGCAGGTCGCCGCGCTGCTGGCGGGCGTCGCCGTGCTGCCGCTGCTGATCGTGGCGGCGATCGCCCTGCGCCGCGCCGACCCGGTGACTTCGCTGCGCCACCAGGGGGACAACTGACATGAGCCCACGTTCCGACAGCGGTCGTTCCGCAGGCGTCGCCCGGGCCGCGGCCTGTGCCCCGTGGGTCCGTACCCGGCTGCGTACCGCGCCCGCGGCCGCCTGCGCACTCGGATTGCTGGTGCTGGTCACAGCATTCCTCGCCGCCGCGTTCCCACGGGCCGTCGACGCGTACGAGAGCAAGGGGCTGCGCCACGACCTGGTCGTCGAGGACCCCAGGCGGAGCGTCCTGGAGC
>NZ_JBFUHG010000067.1:0-547 GCF_056402515.1 Cellulomonas sp. P4_A2 | reverse complement strand
GTTCGGGATGTCGATCCTGATCCGGTCGCCGTCCTCGACGAGCGCGATGGTGCCGCCCGATGCCGCCTCCGGCGAGRYGTGSCCGATSGACAGTCCCGASGTRCCGCCGGAGAAGCGGCCGTCGGTSAYCAGGGCGCAGCTCTTGCCGAGGCCACGGCCCTTGAGGAAGGAGGTGGGGTAGAGCATCTCCTGCATGCCGGGGCCGCCGCGCGGACCCTCGTAGCGGATGACGACTACGTCGCCCTCCTTGATCTCCTTGCGGAGGATCTTGTCGACTGCCTCTTCCTGCGACTCGCAGACGACCGCCGGGCCCTCGAAGGTCCAGATCGACTCGTCGACGCCCGCCGTCTTCACGACGCAGCCGTCCTCGGCGAGATTCCCCTTGAGGACCGCGAGGCCGCCGTCCTTGGAGTACGCGTGCTCCATGTCGCGGATGCAGCCGCCCGCCGCGTCCAGGTCAAGGGTCTCCCAGCGCTCGGACTGCGAGAAAGCGGTCGCGGAACGGACGCAGCCGGGGGCCGCGTGCCACAGTTCGACGGCCTCGGGG
>NZ_JBFUHG010000066.1:0-547 GCF_056402515.1 Cellulomonas sp. P4_A2 | reverse complement strand
CTTCCTCCGTCTCGCGCCGGACGATCACCCGCGCCTCTCCGTCGCGCACGGCGACGACGGGCGGGCGCAGCGCGTGGTTGTAATTGCTCGCCATCGAGCGGCAGTAGGCGCCGGTGGCGGGCACGGCGATCAGATCACCGGGCGCGAGGTCCGACGGCAGGAACGCGTCCTTGACCACGATGTCACCGCTCTCGCAGTGCTTGCCGACGACGCGTACGAGCATCGGTTCGGCGTCGGAGCGGCGCGAGACGAGCGCGACGCTGTACTCGGCGTCGTAGAGCGCGGTGCGGATGTTGTCCGACATGCCGCCGTCGACACTGACGTACGTACGCAGTCCTTCGAGGTGCTTGATGGTGCCGACCTCGTACAGCGTGAACGCGGTGGGGCCGACGATGGCGCGCCCGGGCTCGACCGAGATCCGCGGGGTGGCGAGGCCGGCCGACTCGCACTCGCGGGTCACGATGTCGCCGAGCGCCTTGGCGATCTCGTGCGGCTCGCGCGGGTCGTCGTCGGAGGTGTACGCGATGCCCAGACCGCCGCCGAGGTC
>NZ_JBFUHG010000065.1:0-550 GCF_056402515.1 Cellulomonas sp. P4_A2 | reverse complement strand
GGGAGAGCGGCGAGCCCGCGCGCTGGAGCGCTACGGCGGGGCCGATGCCGTCGGCCAGGTCGCGTTCGGTGGTGGGGCACATGCATGTGCCGGTGGCCGAGGAGCCGAGCAGCGTGATGTCCTCGCCGCTGAGGTGGGTGTTGTGGATGCCGGTGGTGCGCGGCCCGAGGACCCCGTGGTCGGCGAGGAGCCGGGTGGGGGAACAGCCGTGGGCGGTCTGGCAGGCCTCGTTCTCCGCAACCTGTGCGGAGAGGGGGACATGGAGGGGGGCCCGCCGCTCCTCGGCCCATGCGGCCACGGTGGCGAGCTGCCCGGCGGGCACGGCGCGCACGGAGTGGACGGCCGCGCCGATCAGGGCGTGGTCGGTGTCCTTGAGGAGGGAAGCACGTTCGGCCCAGGCCTCGGCTGTGGTGTCGGAGAACCGCAGCTGGTGCCGGTTGGGCTGCTGGTACTGCCCGGCCCGCTGCCCGAACCCGGCTGCGAGATAGGCGGTGTCCAGCAGTGTGATCCGGATACCGGCCGCGTCGGCGGCGGCGATCAGGGCCTCGCC
>NZ_JBFUHG010000064.1:0-553 GCF_056402515.1 Cellulomonas sp. P4_A2 | reverse complement strand
CCGTGATTCCGGGAGTAGTGGAGAGCGAAACTGGATGAGGCCAAACCGTATGCGTGTGATACCCGGCAGGGGTTGCGCATGCGGGGTTGTGGGATCTCTTTTTCACAGTCTGCCGGCTGTGAGGCGAGTCAGAAACCGTTGATGTAGGCGAAGGACATGCGAAAGGTCCGGCGTAGAGGGTAAGACCCCCGTAGCTGAAACATTAACGGCTCGTTTAAGAGACACCCAAGTAGCACGGGGCCCGAGAAATCCCGTGTGAATCTGGCGGGACCACCCGCTAAGCCTAAATATTCCCTGGTGACCGATAGCGGATAGTACCGTGAGGGAATGGTGAAAAGTACCGCGGGAGCGGAGTGAAATAGTACCTGAAACCGTGTGCCTACAAGCCGTGGGAGCGTCGCTGTTGTTCTTCGGAGCAACAGTCGTGACTGCGTGCCTTTTGAAGAATGAGCCTGCGAGTTTGCGGTGTGTTGCGAGGTTAACCCGTGTGGGGAAGCCGTAGCGAAAGCGAGTCCGAATAGGGCGTTTTAGTAGCACGCTCAAGACCCGAAGC
>NZ_JBFUHG010000063.1:0-557 GCF_056402515.1 Cellulomonas sp. P4_A2 | reverse complement strand
TCCCCGTACGGTGCGTCGGCTGGGCCGGTCTTCGACGCGCCCGCCCCGCCCGCACTGTCCGAGCCGGTCCTGACCGATGCGCTGACCAAGGCCGCGGTTATAAAGCCGGGCGAGAGCATCAAGATCCTGTCGGCCCCGGCCTGGGGCGAGGACGGCACCGCGACCACGGTGTTCGATCTCCCGGTCACGGTCACCGCGTTCAAGCAGAAGGCCGAGGCGTTCGCCGGAGCGTTGGGCCGCGATCTGTCGATGATCGACATCACCAAGGCCGGTGCCGCGTCCCGCGCGTCGGTGTGGATGTCGGACGCGGACCCGTTCGCCGACGCTCGTCCCAGCCCGCTGATGGACCACCGCGGACCGGTCGATGCGTGGAAGGACGGCATCCCGGTGGCCTGGGCCAAGCGCGGCAACGCGATCGCCCTGCCCATCAAGAACTCCAGCTTCGTCATCGCGGGCATGACCCGGTCGGGCAAGGGCGTCGGCGCCGCGAACCTCGTGGCCGGCGCGGCGATGGACATCCGGATCAACCTCCGGATCGTGGCGGGCAAGTCCAACGG
>NZ_JBFUHG010000062.1:0-561 GCF_056402515.1 Cellulomonas sp. P4_A2 | reverse complement strand
GTCGCGGGCAGCAGCGGGACATGGAGGCTGATCAGATCGCACTCGGCGAAGAGCTGTTCCTTCTCGACGTACGCCATGCCGAGCTCGACGCAGGCCGGGTTCTCGACCACGTCCCAGCCGAGCAGTTTCATTCCGAAGCCATGAGCGATACGGGTGAAGGCCTCGCCGATCTTGCCCGTACCGACCACGCCGACCGTACGGCCGTGCATGTCCCGGCCGAGGAGGCCGTCGAGGCGGAAGTCGAAGTCGCGGGTCCGGCTCGCGGCGCGGAGGATCCGTCGGTTGACGGCCATGGCGAGCGTCCAGGCGAATTCGGCGACCGCGTACGGCGAGTAGAAGGAGACCCGGGCGACCCGCAGCGCGAGGCGTTCGGCGACGTCCAGGTCGATGTTGTTGAAGCCGGTGGAACGCTGGGCGATCATCTGCGTGCCGCCCGCGGCGAGGGTCTGCAGCACGCTGGCGCCCAGATCGGCGTTGACGCTGGTGGAGATGATCTCGTAGCCCGCCGCGATGGGCGCGGTGTCCTTGTTGAGGAAGACGTCCAGGCAACGGACCTCGTGC
>NZ_JBFUHG010000061.1:0-563 GCF_056402515.1 Cellulomonas sp. P4_A2 | reverse complement strand
CTGGGCGGCCGTCTCGGCGTGCTCCTCCGGCGACATGGCCACGCGGCTCATCCGTGGGTCGGGCGTGCCGAGGAACCGCTGCCAGATGATGTTGCGCTGCCGACGAGGCACGGCCGACCAGTCACCGAGCAGCGCGGCAGCCATCGCGTTCCACGCCACGATGTCGCCGCGGGCGCTGAGCACCATCGTCGGCAGGTCCGCCAAGCGGTCGAGCAACCGCTGGACGCTGGGTCGCACGTGCTCGTCCACGCGCCCGGGCAGCGGCGGCGGGCTGCCGGCCAGGTGGAACAGCTCGTCGCGCGCGTCGTCGTCGAGACGCAGCGCCCGGGCCAGGGCCGTGAGCACCTGCGTGGACGGCTGCGGGCCGCGGCCCTGCTCCAGCCGCACCACGTAGTCGACGCTGACCCCGGCCAGCTGGGCGGCCGTCTCGGCGTGCTCCTCCGGCGACATGGCCACGCGGCTCATCCGTGGGTCGGGCGTGCCGAGGAACCGCTGCCAGATGATGTTGCGCTGCCGACGAGGCACGGCCGACCAGTCACCGAGCAGCGCGGCAGCCATCGCGT
>NZ_JBFUHG010000060.1:0-570 GCF_056402515.1 Cellulomonas sp. P4_A2 | reverse complement strand
GGAGAGGACACCACGCCGTACCGGCTGGTGACCGCCGAGGGCGTCTCGACCTTCGAGGCCGACGGCCGTACGTTCCTCAAGGTCCAGCCGGAGGCGCTGCGCACCCTGGCCGCCGCGGCGATGCACGACATCTCGCACTACCTGCGCCCCGCACACCTGGCGCAGCTGCGGCGGATCGTCGACGATCCCGAGGCGTCGTCCAACGACAAGTTCGTCGCGCTCGACCTGCTCAAGAACGCGAACATCGCCGCCGCGGGTGTCCTCCCCATGTGCCAGGACACCGGCACCGCGATCGTCATGGGCAAGCGCGGGCAGAACGTGCTGACCGAGGGCGGTGACGAGGAGGCCCTGTCGCACGGCATCTTCGACGCGTACACCAAGCTCAACCTGCGCTACTCGCAGATGGCCCCGCTGACCATGTGGGACGAGAAGAACACCGGCTCGAACCTCCCGGCCCAGATCGAGCTGTACGCCACCGACGGCGGCGCGTACAAGTTCCTCTTCATGGCGAAGGGCGGCGGCTCGGCCAACAAGTCGTTCCTCTTCCAGGAGACGAAGGCCGTCCTGAAC
>NZ_JBFUHG010000059.1:0-572 GCF_056402515.1 Cellulomonas sp. P4_A2 | reverse complement strand
TCCGCGATCTCCGGGAAGTCCGTGACCAGTTGGGAGACCCGCCGGATCTGCTCGGCCAGTGCCGTCCGGTCCACCGGCGCAGCACCCCGAACCCCGCGCAGGATCTCGGCCGCGCCGATCGAGTCGAGCATCGACAGCGCCTCGTCCGCACTGACCGGGGCCAGGCGGAAGGTGATGTCCTTGAGCACCTCCACCAGCACACCGCCGAGCCCGAAGGCCACGACCTTCCCGAACGTCGGGTCGGTGACCGCGCCGACGATGACCTCCTGGCCGGGCGGCACCAGCTGCTGCACCTGCACACCGTCGATCCGCGCGTCCGGCGCGTACGCCCGCACGTTCTCGATGATGCGTTGGAACGCGGCACGCACCTGAACGCCGCCCTCCACCCCGACGACGACACCGCCGGCATCCGTCTTGTGCAGCACATCGGGGGAGACGATCTTCAGTACGACCGGCCCGCCGAGCCGGTCCGCGAAGGCCACCGCCTCGTCGACGTCCTGTGCCAGCTCCTCGCCCGGCACGGCGATCCCGTACGCATCGGCGACGATCTTGCCCTCGGGTGCGGTGAGCGC
>NZ_JBFUHG010000058.1:0-605 GCF_056402515.1 Cellulomonas sp. P4_A2 | reverse complement strand
CTCAACGGTCGTATTGACGCCGAGCCGCGCTGCCGCCCGCGCGCCCTCGACCGCGTCGGCGGTGACGACGAACATCTTGCTCGGGATGCAGCCTCGGTTGAGACATGTGCCGCCGAAGCGGTCCGGTTCCACGATAGCGGTGCGCAGATGAGCGAACTCGTCGTTGAGCAGCATGTTGCCGCTGCCCGTCCCCAGAATCACAAGATCGTAATGCCGCATGCCCGTCCACCTTCCGCCGGCGAAAAATTTTGGCCTTGCGGGCATGGCCTTCCCGGGAGACCGCGAGTCCGTTCCATTCTGATTCTGACCTCGCGGCCCTTTCCGTGCACTTCCCGACGGCTCATCGTGTCGCCGTGTCCTGTCGGCGGCCGGAATGACCGAGCCCTGTGAGCGCGGCCGGGAGCGCGCTGCGGCACGGCGACGCCGCCCTTGTCCGGCGAGCCAGAGGTCTCGCAGGCGTTCGGACGCTGCTCCCCCGCTGTGCCGGCCCTTCGCGTAGTCCGTGATGGCCGGCAGCCACGAGGCGTCGACGGGCAGAGCTGCTGCCCGAGGACATGCGTTCTCCGGAAATGACGATGGCACCCTTCCGGGGCGGAGGGGTGCTG
>NZ_JBFUHG010000057.1:0-610 GCF_056402515.1 Cellulomonas sp. P4_A2 | reverse complement strand
GCCCCGGCGACCGCTCAGGCCCCGGGGTTGTGCCGGATCAGTGATGCGACCAGGCCGGGCCGGGTGGCCGGGAAGTCCAGCGGGACGATCCCGAGCCCGGTCCAGCCGGACGCCTCGGAGCCGTCGAGGAACGACTGCACCTGCGGATTGAGCCGGTCCGCGTTCCAGCGGGGCGGCATCAGGGCCGCCGTGCTCACGTAGTTCATGAACAGCTTCCCGGGCTGCTGCGCGGCCTTGCGGAACTGGGACTCGATCTTCGGGTACTTGGCGAACGGCTCCGCCATGTACTCGTCCTGGATGTCGAAGAGTGCGGGATCGGCGTAGCGGACGCCGGGCAGTCCGCCGTTGTCGGCGAGCAGCACGACCTTGCCGCGGGCCTCGCCCAGCACGGGCAGCGCGGGGTCGATCCGGAACAGCGGCCGCCAGCCCTTGGCGTCGAGGTACAGGTCGAAGATCCGCCGGAACGCGGCGTCGCTCTCCTCGGAATACTCCTGCTTGACCCGCATCAGCACGGTCTCGGTGGGGTGCTCGGCCAGGAAGTCCCAGCAGGCGCCGAGGACGTCACCGAACATCAGGTTCTGGTACGAGGCTCCGTGGTGGATCGCGAAGG
>NZ_JBFUHG010000056.1:0-613 GCF_056402515.1 Cellulomonas sp. P4_A2 | reverse complement strand
GAGCGGCGGGGCCCGCGCTGCGGTTGTTGCGCTTGGTGTTGCAGTTGCCGGTGTGCGGGAACCAGTAGAACTCGAAGTGTTCGTTCTCGGCGACCAGCTGATCGAAGTCGGTCGTGACCCGGTCGAAGGCCATCGGCTCCTCACGGGCCGTCAGCAGGAAGACCGGCTCCACGCCGAATGTGATCGCCGTGATGACGCCGAGGGCGCCGAGCCCGATCCGGGCGACGGCGAAGATGTCGGCGTTCTCCTTCTCGGAGCAGGTCAGCACCGTGCCGTCCGCCGTGACCAGTTCCAGGGCGCGGATCTGGGCCGATATGGACGCCGAGTCGCGGCCGGTGCCATGGGTGCCGGTCGAGGTGGCCCCGGCGACCGTCTGCTCCATGATGTCGCCCATGTTGGTGAGCGACAGACCCTCCCGGGCGAGCGCGGCGTTCAGCCGCTTCAGCGGGGTGCCTGCCTCGACGGTCACCGTCATCGCCTTGCGGTCGATCTCCCGGATGCCGGTGAGCAGAGCGGGGCGGATCAGGAGGCCGTCGGTGGCCGCGGTCGCGGTGAACGAGTGGCCGGTGCCGACCGGTTTCACCTTCAGACCGTCCTCGGAGGCCCTTCGCAG
>NZ_JBFUHG010000055.1:0-615 GCF_056402515.1 Cellulomonas sp. P4_A2 | reverse complement strand
CGCGTACGGAGCGAGACGCTGAGGCGGCCGAGTCGGCTCCACTTCCAGCTCGGGGCGGAGCCGCGCCGAGCGCAATGCTTCCACCGCCGACCGGAACGCGGGCGGGACGGAACTGCCCTCCGCACTGTCCTTGCTGTCAGCGCCATCGGATTGTTCGGAAAATTGTCCCTGGGCCGGAGCCATGCGGGGAAGAGTAGGCGGAACCGGAGCCTCGTGCAGGGAGGGACACCCTGCGCGGACCCGGCTCCTTACCGCTTCGTGCGAAGATTCTGTGCGTGAGTGCCAACGATCGCCCCTCGGGCCAGCAGACGAAGACCTCCGCCACCCATGAGTCGGCGTTCCTGAAGGCATGCCGCCGTGAGCCGGTGCCGCACACGCCGGTCTGGTTCATGCGTCAGGCAGGGCGGTCGCTGCCCGAGTACCTCAAGGTGCGCGAGGGCATCGCCATGCTCGACTCCTGCATGATGCCGGAGCTGGTCACCGAGATCACGCTGCAGCCCGTCCGCCGCCACAAGGTCGACGCGGCGATCTACTTCAGCGACATCGTCGTCCCGCTCAAGGCCATCGGGATCGACCTCGACATCAAGCCCGGTGTCGGGCCGGTCATCGCCGACC
>NZ_JBFUHG010000054.1:0-622 GCF_056402515.1 Cellulomonas sp. P4_A2 | reverse complement strand
GTGCTGAGCTGGGCAGCCGGGCAGCCGCTGATCGTCGGTGCGGTTATCAGTGGGCTGTTCTTCGCCCGCCGGCAGAAGGCGCCGAAGGCCGCCTCGGCTTTGGCTGGGGGTGCTCGATGACGGTCACCGAGCTTCGCCCCGAGGGCGACACGTACGCAGAGGGCCTGGCCCGTGCCGAGCAGATTCGTGCCGAGGCCGAGGCGCTGCGGGCGAAGACGGATTCGGACCGCCGCCGCCAGGAGCTGATCGACGCGAAGGCGGAGGCGAAGGCCCAGAAGGACATCCAGGCCGCGCTCGCCGAAGCGGCGGACGAGGAGCGCAGGCGCCAGCAGGCCCGGCGGGATGAGGCGGTCCGAAAGGCGAAGGCCGAGAAGTCGGCGTCGCTGTGGAAGAAGTCGGCGGCAGCGATCGCGATCGTCTGCATCATCGTCTCGCTTCCGCTGCAGATCATGGCGTTCTGGGACCCGAAGGCCTGGTTCCTTGTCGCCGCGCCGTTCGTCCTGGAGGGCGTCGCCTGGGCCCTGCTGATGGGTGCGCAGGCCGCGATCGACGACGACCGTCCGTCCTGGCACTACCGGTTGGGCGCGCTCCTGCAGGCGCTCATTGCCGCAGGCATCAACTA
>NZ_JBFUHG010000053.1:0-636 GCF_056402515.1 Cellulomonas sp. P4_A2 | reverse complement strand
CGCCGGAGCCATCTGCGTGGCTCGCCCACCTGGCCGCGCCGCTGGGCGTGGCGCTCGCGGCCTTCGTCGCCCTGGTGGCGTTCCTGAAGTTGTGACCCGGCCTGGGCGCCTACGAATTAGACGATTTGCTCAACCTTATTCATATTTACGTCAGCGCCTGGGCATGGCATTCCCCCATCGACCGCGCAACCAGCCACGCCCAACTTGGGGGAGACACTCATGACTCAGCGCCCGCTCGACACCCAGCAGCTGCTGCTCGTTGTGTTCGCGGCGGCCGGCACTTTCTATGTTGCCGTCGTCCACCCGGCGGTCACCGAGCCGATCGTCGCAGCCGCCGCCGTCGAGAGCCTGATCTGGCTCGTACGGCAGTGAGCGCCTGGAGTTGCAAGAGGTGTCCTACGCGCCGCCTAGAAGACGTGCCGCGCGACGTCATCGAGGACCAGGAGCGCGAGCCGGAATGTCCGGCCGCCGGAACACCACCAAGCCGTCACTGTGACGGCTACGGTGTCCGGTGCCCCGAATCACCTGATCGGCCGAAGAAATCCCCGGACGGGCCTTCCGCGCCTCGTTGTCAGTGGCGGCCCGTAGAGTTGACGCCGCCGAAAGGCTCCGCTTCGTGAACGACGAAGGGAGACC
>NZ_JBFUHG010000052.1:0-644 GCF_056402515.1 Cellulomonas sp. P4_A2 | reverse complement strand
GACGAACGACCCGATGATCCCGATGACGATCGTCATGGCGATGGACAGGTTCTGCTTGCCGGGGACGATGAGGCGCGCGAGCAGCCCGGCGATGAGCCCGACGATGATGATGGTGACGATGAGTCCCAGCATGGTGGTGCCTCTCTAGTCGATACGTACCGCACGACCTCACCACCCCTAGGGCCGGTGCGGCACACCCCTAGGGGCGTATACGGTCGAGCGATGCCTCGGTCTGGACGACCCATCACGGTTGCGCTCGTCGACGACTACGACGTGGTCGTCCTGGGCGTGGCCAAGATCCTGGACCAGTACCGAGATCGCGTGGTCGTGGCGGAGATCGACACCAACAAGCCGGTCGAGGACGTGGTCGACGTCGTGCTCTACGACGCGTTCGCGCAGCCGGAGTCCGACCAGCACGAGGTCGGCGTCCTGGTGCGTAACCCGAACGCGCGCCGGGTGGTCGTGTTCACCTGGAACTTCCATCCGGACCTCGTTGCCAGTGCCCGGGCGCAGGGTGTGCGCGGGTACCTGTCCAAGGCGCTGCCCGCGCGTGAGCTCGTCGCGGCCCTGGAGGCGGTGCACGCCGGTGAGGTGGTGATCAGCGAGGTCCCGGGCCGCGCGCGTCCGGCGAGCGGGCTGGACTG
>NZ_JBFUHG010000051.1:0-645 GCF_056402515.1 Cellulomonas sp. P4_A2 | reverse complement strand
GACGAACGACCCGATGATCCCGATGACGATCGTCATGGCGATGGACAGGTTCTGCTTGCCGGGGACGATGAGGCGCGCGAGCAGCCCGGCGATGAGCCCGACGATGATGATGGTGACGATGAGTCCCAGCATGGTGGTGCCTCTCTAGTAGTCGGTACGTACCTCGACTTCACCACCCCTAGGGTGGGTGCAGTACACCCCTAGGGGGGTCTACGGTCGAGGCGTGACCCAGTCTGGACGACCTTTCACGGTTGCGCTCGTCGACGACTACGACGTGGTGGTCCTGGGCGTGGCCAAGATCCTGGACCAGTACCGAGATCGCGTGGTCGTGGCGGAGATCGACACCAACAAGCCGGTCGAGGACGTGGTCGACGTCGTGCTCTACGACGCGTTCGCGCAGCCGGAGTCCGACCAGCACGAGGTGGGCGTGCTGGTGCGCAACCCGAACGCGCGCCGGGTGGTCGTGTTCACCTGGAACTTCCATCCGGACCTCGTCGCCAGTGCCCGGGCGCAGGGTGTGCGCGGGTACCTGTCCAAGGCGCTGCCCGCGCGTGAGCTCGTCGCGGCCCTGGAGGCGGTGCACGCCGGTGAGGTGGTGATCAGCGAGGTCCCGGGCCGCGCGCGTCCGGCGAGCGGGCTGGACTG
>NZ_JBFUHG010000049.1:0-661 GCF_056402515.1 Cellulomonas sp. P4_A2 | reverse complement strand
CTGGACGGCGGTGACGGCAGCCTCGGGGGAGTCGGCGGTGGCGGTGGACGCGGCACCCATCAGGGCGGCAGCGGCGGCACCGGAGACAGCGAGCGTGCGGACGATGCGAGACATGGCAGAGCTCTCCTTGTGGAGTCGGTACTGCGAGGGATGAGTGAGGGTCAGACCGACGCGTCGGCGGTCTCGGTGGTGCGCTTCTGCTCGACGCTCATCTGGCGGCGGGCGACGTCGCTGTACTTCGTGCCGGGGGTGCGCCGCGGAGGGGTCCCGCCGTTCTTCTTCCGCCCGTCCGTGCCGGGCTTCTTCGGGGCCTTGGGAAAGCTCCCGGCCTCCGGGTCCATTTGGGAATCGACCTGCGCTTTTTCGTCCTTCAGCGGCCCGTTCTGGGCCAGCCGCACCGCGCGCTTCGCGGCCCTGGTGTGAGCGATCTGCGCGGCCGTCTGACCCAGCTCCGCACCGTGAATCTCCGTCCACGCCCGGCGATACGTCGCCTCACTCGGCACGGTCTCCCCGAGGTACCCCGCGAGGTCCATCGCGTGCTGCCAAACCGTCTCGTCAGCAGCGGCCCGCAGCTTGTTGACCGCCTCGATCCTCTTGGCCCCAGCCCGTGCCGCCCGGCGCTCGGCACGGCGAACGGACCGCGGCTTACGTCCGTCGCGCT
>NZ_JBFUHG010000048.1:0-662 GCF_056402515.1 Cellulomonas sp. P4_A2 | reverse complement strand
AACGACATCCGTGTCCTGATCGTCGACGATCAGATGATGGTCCGTGAGGGCTTCTCGGTGCTCCTGGGGGCGATGCCGGGCATCGAGGTCGTCGGCGAGGCCGTCGACGGCCGGCAGGCCATCGCCCAGGCCGCCGCGCTGCGGCCCGAYGTGGTGCTGATGGACATCCGSATGCCGGAGCTCAACGGCATCGAGGCGACCCGTGAGATCGTCGCGAACGACGCGGCCGCCAAGGTGCTCGTGCTGACCACGTTCGACCTCGACGAGTACGTGTACSAGGCGCTGCGCGCCGGGGCGTCCGGGTTTCTGCTGAAGGACGCCTCCGCCCGCCAGCTCGCCGACGGGGTACGGGTGGTGGCGGCCGGGGAGGCGCTGCTGGCGCCGACCGTCACGAAGCGGCTGATCACCGAGTTCTCCCGGCTCGCCGGGGCCCCGCGGCCGCCCGCGCTCGCCCGGATCGGCGATCTGACGGAGCGTGAGACGGAGGTGCTCGTACTCATCGCGCAGGGCCTGTCGAACGCGGAGATCGCCTCGCRCCTGGTGGTCGCCGAGTCCACCATCAAGACGCATGAGACGGAGGTGCTCGTACTCATCGCGCAGGGCCTGTCGAACGCGGAGATCGCCTCGCACCTGGTGGTCGCCGAGTCCACCATCAAGACGCA
>NZ_JBFUHG010000047.1:0-667 GCF_056402515.1 Cellulomonas sp. P4_A2 | reverse complement strand
GTGGCTGACTTCGCTCCGAGCCTGTTGAGTATGCGGTGCATGACGTGGACATCGAGCCCGAACATGGCGAGGTCAGGTCCGCCGTGAGTGTGCGAGAGGCCGATCGCGTAGGCGAATCCAGGACCGATCTCGTCCTCGGGAACCATCACGACGTGACATCCGTGCTGCTGCACATTCTCGATGATCGTCAGATCCGCGCGGTCCGGGACGAGGAGTCCCGGCTGCGATCGAGGGGCGGGACCCGGCGACCACGAGAAGTGGCAGCGTGAGGTCGCCGCGCGGATGATTCGTTCGCGGGGTTCATGGCCGCCGGCACCCCGGCCGTCGGCCAGCGGTCCGGGCTCAGGTTCAGGCCCGCAACCGAAGTGTCTGCCGTTTGTGGATCACGGCGCCGATGCGTGTTGTTGCCGGCGCGTGCCTCTGTCCGTGGCTGCGGGTGCAGGGTGCGCGGGTGTGGTGTCGCGGTCGGCCGGCAGGTGTTGCCCAGCCTTGGTTCCGGGCGGAGAGGCCGGGTAGCAGAAGGCCTCAGACTGCGACGGAGAGCAGGTCCACCACGAAGACGAGTGTCGAGCCCGCCGGGATCAACGGCGAGGGTGACTGGTTGCCGTAGCCGAGGCGCGGGGGAACGATGATCTCGCGCCGGCCGCCGACCTTCATCCCTCTGACC
>NZ_JBFUHG010000046.1:0-716 GCF_056402515.1 Cellulomonas sp. P4_A2 | reverse complement strand
GTCCAGGTGTCGGGCCAGTTGGAGAGCTGCGTGTGCGTGAGCGCGTACTTGGCGGAGGTGCCGACCGGGATGACCATGGTCTGGTCGGGGTCGAGCGAGTTGAGGTACGACTTCACCGACGACGACAGCGTGTTGCCCTCGTTGAGGACGACCGTGCCCTTGCCGCCGTAGCCGAGCGATCCGGCCGCCGCGGAGGCCGCGAGCGCCGAGTGGTAGTCGGTGCCGGTGGCGACGAACACGTACTCCGGGGCGCTGGCGACCGCCTTGGCGACCGCCACGGACGTGGAGTAGCGCGAGGTTCCCACCAGCCGCTTGGGTGTGAAGCCGAGCGAGCTGACCTTGCTCGCCACTGTGCTGGAGAGGATGTCCGTGCCGCCCACCAGGTAGACCGTGGCGCCGGGCTTCAGTGTGCGCTTCAGCTCGGTCTGCGCGGCGCTCGACAGCGAGGTCTTCGACGTCATCAGCAGGGGGCCCTGCTTCTGGCCGGCGAGCGACTGCCCGGTCAGGGCGTAGGACGGGCTGTCCTTACTGATGAGGACGGCCGTCCGCGCGTCGATCAGGCCGGGCTCGCTCCGGCCGACCGTGTTCCATGTCCAGCGGGACGAGGCCACGTTGGTGGCCGAGGAGTCGGCGCCCCAGACCCGGCCGACGCTCTGGCGGCGCAGCGGCTGCCAGGCGACGTCGGTGGTCGAAGAGGTGCCCGGCGGCTGTGGCAC
>NZ_JBFUHG010000045.1:0-723 GCF_056402515.1 Cellulomonas sp. P4_A2 | reverse complement strand
AACGTCCGCCGGGTGTTCGCCCGGGCCGCGACCGGCATTCAGTACCCGCCGAATGCGACCACCGCCGCCGAGCGGAAGCTCGCCCGCGCGCTCCTGCCCGACGAGGACGAACGGGCGGCCCGCTGGGCGGCCGCGACGATGGAGCTCGGAGCGCTGGTCTGCACCGCCAAGAACGAGGACTGCACGCGGTGCCCGATCGCCACGCAGTGCGCCTGGCGGCTGGCCGGGAAGCCGGAGCATCAGGGGCCTCCGCGCCGCGGTCAGACCTACGCCGGTACCGACCGGCAGGTGCGCGGCCGGCTGCTCGCCGTGCTGCGCGAGGCGGTGACCCCGGTTCCGCAGTCGGCGCTCGACGCCGTATGGGAGGAGCCGGCACAACGGGCCCGGGCGCTGGACGGCCTGGTAGCCGACGGCCTGGTCGAACCACTTCCGGGCGGCCACTACCAGCTGCCGCTGGGCTAGGAGGCAAGAGGGCTCCTAGCCCGCTGTTACACAACCGATGGACAGCCGTGCGTCTGCGTATGGCTGCTCCGCACAGCGCCGTGACAACCGCTCCGTAACGTCTCCGACCGTCAGCTCACGCGACCAGTGACTGGCAGAGGTCAGACGGGGATCTACGGGGACGGAGGCGGTTGGAATGGCGCATGGCGAGGTGCTCGAATTCGAAGAGTACGTACGCACCCGGCAGGAGGCCCTGCTGCGCAGTGCGCGCCGCCTGGTCCC
>NZ_JBFUHG010000044.1:0-738 GCF_056402515.1 Cellulomonas sp. P4_A2 | reverse complement strand
CTCCGGTGCCGAGGACCGCGTCGGCCAGGGCCTGCTTGGCCGCCAGCATCTCGCCGATCCGGTCCTCGACGGTGCCTTCCGCGATCAGCCGGTGCACCTGGACGGGCTGTGTCTGCCCGATGCGGTACGCACGGTCCGTGGCCTGTTCCTCGACGGCCGGGTTCCACCAGCGGTCGTAGTGGATGACGTGGGCGGCGCGGGTGAGGTTCAGCCCGGTGCCGGCCGCCTTGAGGGAGAGCAGGAAGACGGGTACTTCGCCGGACTGGAAGCGGTCCACCATCCGTTCCCGCTCGGCCACCGGTGTTCCGCCGTGCAGGAGCTGGGAGGGGACGGCGCGCGAGGCGAGGTGCGCGGAGAGGAGGCGGGCCATCGTCACGTACTGGGTGAAGATCAGCACGGAGCCGTCCTCGGCGAGGATCGTGTCGAGCAGCTCGTCGAGCAGGGCGAGCTTGCCGGAGCGGCCGATGAGGCGGGTCGGTTCCTCCTTCAGATACTGCGCCGGGTGGTTGCAGATCTGCTTGAGCGAGGCCAACAGCTTCATGATCAGACCGCGGCGGGCGATGCCCTCCGAGGCTTCGATGAACGCCATGGTCTCGCGCACCGCCGCCTCGTAGAGCGTGGCCTGTTCGCGGGTGAGGAAGACGGGGTGGTCGGTCTCCGTCTTGGGCGGCAGCTCCGGGGCGATGCCCGGGTCGGACTTCTTGCGGCGCAGCAGGAACGGCCTGACCAGCCGGGAGA
>NZ_JBFUHG010000043.1:0-942 GCF_056402515.1 Cellulomonas sp. P4_A2 | reverse complement strand
GTCCCCTTAACGTTCCAGCACCGGGCAGGCGTCAGTCCGTATACATCGCCTTACGGCTTCGCACGGACCTGTGTTTTTAGTAAACAGTCGCTTCTCGCTGGTCTCTGCGGCCACCCCCAGCTCATGGAGWAAATCCAATCACCAGTGATGGCCCCCCTTCTCCCGAAGTTACGGGGGCATTTTGCCGAGTTCCTTAACCATAGTTCACCCGAACGCCTCGGTATTCTCTACCTGACCACCTGAGTCGGTTTAGGGTACGGGCCGCCATGAAACTCGCTAGAGGCTTTTCTCGACAGCATAGGATCATCCACTTCACCACAATCGGCTCGGCATCAGGTCTCAGGCACATGTGTGACGGATTTGCCTATCACACGCCCTACACCCTTACCCCGGGACTACCACCGCCCGGGCTGGACTACCTTCCTGCGTCACCCCATCGCTTACCTACTACAAGTCTGGTTCGTCGGCTCCACCACTACCCTCAACTCCGAAGAGATCGGGCCGGCTTCACGGACTTAGCATCGCCTGATTCAGTATTGGGCGTTTCAAAGCGGGTACCGGAATATCAACCGGTTGTCCATCGACTACGCCTGTCGGCCTCGCCTTAGGTCCCGACTTACCCTGGGCAGATCAGCTTGACCCAGGAACCCTTAGTCAATCGGCGCACACGTTTCTCACGTGTGTATCGCTACTCATGCCTGCATTCTCACTCGTGAACCGTCCACAACTCGCTTCCGCGGCTGCTTCACCCGGCACACGACGCTCCCCTACCCATCCCAGCAGGCGTTGGCCCTTAATGCTGGAATGACACGACTTCGGCGGTACGCTTGAGCCCCGCTACATTGTCGGCGCGGAATCACTTGACCAGTGAGCTATTACGCACTCTTTCAAGGGTGGCTGCTTCTAAGCCAACCTCCTGGTTGTCTCTGCGACTCCACATCC
>NZ_JBFUHG010000042.1:0-981 GCF_056402515.1 Cellulomonas sp. P4_A2 | reverse complement strand
TGGTTGTGGAGTCGCCGTTGAAATACCACTCTGGTCGTGCTGGATGTCTAACCTGGGTCCGTGATCCGGATCAGGGACAGTGTCTGATGGGTAGTTTAACTGGGGCGGTTGCCTCCTAAAGAGTAACGGAGGCGCCCAAAGGTTCCCTCAGCCTGGTTGGCAATCAGGTGTTGAGTGTAAGTGCACAAGGGAGCTTGACTGTGAGACCGACGGGTCGAGCAGGGACGAAAGTCGGGACTAGTGATCCGGCAGTGGCTTGTGGAAGCGCTGTCGCTCAACGGATAAAAGGTACCCCGGGGATAACAGGCTGATCTTCCCCAAGAGTCCATATCGACGGGATGGTTTGGCACCTCGATGTCGGCTCGTCGCATCCTGGGGCTGGAGTCGGTCCCAAGGGTTGGGCTGTTCGCCCATTAAAGCGGTACGCGAGCTGGGTTTAGAACGTCGTGAGACAGTTCGGTCCCTATCCGCTGCGCGCGTAGGAATATTGAGAAGGGCTGTCCCTAGTACGAGAGGACCGGGACGGACGAACCTCTGGTGTGCCAGTTGTCCTGCCAAGGGCATGGCTGGTTGGCTACGTTCGGAAAGGATAACCGCTGAAAGCATCTAAGCGGGAAGCCTGCTTCGAGATGAGTATTCCCACCCCCTTTGAGGGGTTAAGGCTCCCAGTAGACGACTGGGTTGATAGGCCRGAWSTGGAAGCCCRGYAACGGGTGGAGCTGACTGGTACTAATAGGCCGAGGGCTTGTCCTCAGTTGCTCGCGTCCACTGTGTTAGTTCTGAAATAACGAACGGCCGTGTTGTTGCCCGGTGTTGGTTAATTTCATAGTGTTTCGGTGGTCATTGCGTTAGGGAAACGCCCGGTTACATTCCGAACCCGGAAGCTAAGCCTTTCAGCGCCGATGGTACTGCAGGGGGGACCCTGTGGGAGAGTAGGACGCCGCCGAACAATTATTCCGGGAAAGCCCCGCACCTCTGGTG
>NZ_JBFUHG010000041.1:0-1485 GCF_056402515.1 Cellulomonas sp. P4_A2 | reverse complement strand
GCGCCGGGCCGGGCGGGGTGCCGAGCTGCGGCGCCGGGTTCGGCGGGGTGCCGAACGGCGGGGGCGCCGCGGCATGCTGCGGTGCCCCGAACGGGGACGGGGCAGACGGCGCCGTCGGCGGCCGCTGCGGGCTGTCGTCGCTCACGATCGGTGAACCTCGCTCTCGAGATGGTCCAGGTCACGCGCCAGCTGCGCGAGCCCGTTGTCGTCCGTGGGGGGCGGCCCGTACAGGAGGGCCTCGATCTGGTCGGTGCGTCGTCCCGACGCGCGGGACAGCGCGTCGATGACGACCTGGGGCGCGGCCGAGCGCGGGAGCCCCAGGCGCGCGCAGCAGCGAGCCGTCGCCCCGGCGCGCAGGGCCGCGGCGGCGTGCCCGAACGAGCGCGAGCGCCGGTACAGGCGACCGCGACCGCGGGTGGTCTCGCCCGCCCGGACGACGACCGGCAGCTGCTCGGTCACGACGCGGCCCAGCCGGCGTCCCTTCCACAGGGCGGCGACGACGAAGACGAGCAGGAGCTGCAGGGCGAGGATGTTGACGATCGGGGGGACGACGTCGGTGATGGCGGGGCTGCCGGCCTCGCCCGGGTCGACGTCGTCCTGCGACGGGATGTACCAGACGAGCCGCTCGTTGCGCCCCAGCATCCGCAGCACGAGCGCGGCGTTGCCCTCGTCGGCGAGCTCGGCGTTGGTCAGAGGTCCGCGGTCGGTCAGGACCGTGATGCGCTGGCCGTCGGCGGTCGTCACGCCGTACGCGCCGCCCGCCGCGGTCGGCGTCCCCGGTGCCGGGAAGCAGACCACCGCGCTGTCGTCGAGGGCCTGCAGGGTGCCGGACGCGGTGATCGTGCCGGCGGCGACGGCGTCGGGGTCGTCGCACTCGGCATCCCGCGTCTCCGACGCGCCGCCGGACGACGTCCCGTACCCGAGCGAGCCGGTCAGCTCACCGACCGCCCAGTAGGTGTCGACGAGCACGAGGTCGGCGCCCGTCGCGCGCAGCGCGTCGGTGTGCGGGGTGTCGATGTAGCCGTCCCCGACGAGCAGGACGGTCGAGCCGGGCCCCGCGAGCCGCTCGACGTCGTGGATCCGGCGGACGTAGCGGACGTCGACGCCCTGGTCGCCGAGGATCTGCGCGGCGGCCCGCGCACCGCCCGGCAGGGCGTTGTCCGGCGCGAGCGACTCCGTCGACGTGACGGGCTTGGGGAGGGCCGCGAGCAGACCGACGACGCAGAGCAGGCCGAGGATGCCCAACGGCAGCCGCCAGCGTCGCCACCGCGACGCCGCGCGCGATCGCCCGGTGGTCCCGTCGCCGACGACCGGTGTCGACGTGCCGGCCTGGGTGGTCGTCATGACGGCACGCTCATCGCGGCGTCGACGGTGCCGGCGGGGGCCGAGGGCCGCGCGGAACGCACGCGCCCGTCGAGCGCGCGCAGGCGTCCGTCGTCGTCCGCGCCGGCCGAGGCGTGGCCGTACGCGACGGCGTCGAAGAGG
>NZ_JBFUHG010000040.1:0-1696 GCF_056402515.1 Cellulomonas sp. P4_A2 | reverse complement strand
GTCGCGGTGCGGCGGCAGCCGGGCGGGGCGCGGCGGCGGGTCGCGGTGCTGCCGGAGCAGCGGGGGCGACCGGAGCAGCCTGAGCGGCCGGGGCGGCCGGCGTCTCGACGGCAGCGGGTGCTGCGGTCTCGACGACCTCGACAGCCTCGACGGCGACCGGGGCGGGAGCCGCGACCGGGGTCTCGACGACGGCCGGAGCCTCGGCGGGAGCCTCGGCAGGCGCGGTCTTCTGCGCGGCGGCGGCCGCAGCGGCTGCCGCGTTCGCCTCGCGCTGCGCAGCAGCCTGCGCCGCACGGCGCTGCTCCTGCTTCTGGTCGGCCTTCTTCTTGTTCGGGCCGAGCACCATGATCATGTTGCGGCCGTCCTGCTTCGGCGAGCTCTCGACGAAGCCCAGCTCGCTGACGTCGTCGGCGAGCCGCTGCAGCAGACGGATGCCCATCTCCGGGCGCGACTGCTCGCGGCCGCGGAACATGATCATGACCTTGACCTTGTCGCCGGCCGTGAGGAACCGCTCGACGTGGCCCTTCTTGGTGCCGTAGTCGTGCGGGTCGATCTTCAGCCGGAAGCGGATCTCCTTGAGGACCGTGTTGGTCTGGTTCCGCCGGGCCTCGCGGGCCTTCATGTCTGCTTCGTACTTGAACTTGCCGTAGTCCATGATCTTGCAGACGGGCGGACGAGCGTCAGGGGCGACCTCGACGAGGTCGAGGTCGGCGTCCTGGGCCAGGCGCAGGGCGTCCTCCACGCGCACGATGCCGACCTGCTCGCCGTTGGGGCCGACCAGGCGGACCTCGGCTACGCGGATCCGATCGTTGATGCGGGGCTCGCTGATGTGGTGCTCCTCAGGTTCGTGGTGGTGGACCGCCAGGAACGAGGAAGGCCCCCGTCCTGGTCACAGGAGGAGGCCTCAGTACATCCGCTACGTGTGCACAGCCGTGGGCCATGCTCACGCGACCGGGAGCGGCTTTTGCCGTCCGGTGCGGACTGTGACCCGGTCTCTGTCGTCGGAGCGAGTCGAGATCGCTTCGAGCATTCGAGGCCAAGGTGGGAGAGGACTCCACTTGTGCGCCTGGGCAGCCAACGTTCAGCC
The DNA here is from genome assembly GCF_056402515.1 of Cellulomonas sp. P4_A2. NCBI lineage: Bacteria > Bacillati > Actinomycetota > Actinomycetes > Micrococcales > Cellulomonadaceae > Cellulomonas > Cellulomonas sp. P4_A2. The sequence continues at coordinate 609 of NZ_JBFUHG010000040.1, read as the reverse complement.
GTCCAGGTCAGTCAGCGGTCAAGACTACCAGAGGAGGCGGCTCGGACCGAATCGGGGCCGCACAGCTCGGGACCGTAGCCCGCGTCCGTGGTGAGACGATCTAGGCATGTCGCAGAGCACCGACCCCACCGCCGACGCCACCCGGGACATCGCCGACGTGGCCGCCGTCGAGGTCATCACCACGGCCGCCGTCCACCTCATGAGCGCGGCCGCTGTGAAGTGCGGCCTCGCGGAGGACGGACCGGACGGTGCGGGAGCCGACTACATGGACCTCGACGAGGCACGCAAGCTCATCACGGCGCTCGCCGCGCTGGTCACCGCGTCGGCCCCGGATATCGGCAACCAGCACGCCCGCTCGCTGCGCGACGGTCTGCGCTCGCTGCAGCTCGCGTTCCGCGAGGCGTCGCCGTTCCCGGACGCCCCCGGCGACGGGCCCGGCGAGAAGTTCACCGGCTCGGTCGTCTGACCGCCGTCCGGGCCACGTCCCGCTCCCGTCGACGGACCGCGCGGGGGCGCAGACCGTGCCGGACCGAGTGCCGACGGGCGTCCGCGGACACGGACCGCGGCAGGCGCGGCGGCTCGGCGGCCCGGACCGGCGCGGCTGCGACG
>NZ_JBFUHG010000039.1:0-1797 GCF_056402515.1 Cellulomonas sp. P4_A2 | reverse complement strand
GCGGTCTGCTCCTCGACCGCCGAGGCGATCGTCAGCTGGTAGTCGTTGATCGACGCGATGATCGAGGCGATCTGCCCGATCGCCGCCACCGCACCGGTCGTGTCGGCCTGGATCGCCTCCACCCGACGCGCGATGTCCTCCGTGGCCCGGGCCGTCTCCGAGGCCAGCTCCTTGACCTCACCAGCCACGACCGCGAACCCCTTGCCCGCCTCACCAGCACGCGCAGCCTCGATCGTCGCGTTCAACGCCAGCAGGTTCGTCTGCTCCGCGATGCTCGTGATCGTCTTGACCACGTTCCCGATCTGCTGGGACGACTCACCCAGCCGCGCCACCTGCTCGTTCGCCGACGACGCCGCCGACGTGGCCTGATCGGCCACCTTCGCCGCCAGGTTCGCGTTCTGCGCGATCTCCCGGATCGAGGCCCCCATCTGCTCCGCCCCCGCCGCCACCGCCTGCACGTTGCGCGACACCTGCTCCGCGGCAGCCGCGACGACACCCGCCTGCGCACTGGTCTCATCGGAACCCGCCGCCACCTCGTTGGACGACGCGGACAGCTCCTCGGCCGCGGCCGCGACCGTCTGCGAGGTCTCCAGCACCCCCGCGAGCGTGGTCTGCAGCGCGTCCTGCGCGGACGTGAGCGACTGCGCCATGCGGCCGACCTCGTCGCGGCTGCGCACATCGGCACGGACCGTCAGGTCGCCCTCGGCGAGGCCCTCGAGCGCGACCTGGACCTTGCGGACCGAGGTGCGCAGCTGCGTGCCGATGAAGCCACCGAGGATCGCCAGGACGATGACGCCGAGCACCAGCAGGACGATCATGTCCCGCTTCGCGGCGGTCGCCTGGTCCGCCGCGGTGTCCGCGACGCCCATCGCGAGGGCGTCGCCCTGCTCGGCGGCGGCGTCGAGCGCGTCGACATAGGTCGACTTGAGCGGCTCGGTGACGTCGTTCAGCACGGTCTCGTACTCGAGCGGGTCGCCGCTGAGCGCGGCCGGGACGAGCTGGCTGTCGCGGGCGGCGCGCCAGGCGTCGTAGGCCGTGCGGAAGTCGGGCCACGACGTGAGCATGGTGCCGCCGCCGTTGGCCTCGAACTCGGCGATCGCGGCGTCGATCTCGGCGTCGTTGTCCACCTGCTCGCTCTTCCAGTGCTCCACCACGTCGGGGGTCTTGGTGGCCGCGAGCTGGGCGACGATCATGCGGCCCTTGAGCTGGTCCTGGTGCACGGTGTTGAGCGGTGCGCTGAGGTTGTTCATCGCGAGCGCGAGCTCGCGGGTCTGCGCGGCCAGGTTGTTCATCGTGACGAACGCGGTCGCGGCGAGCACGCTCGCCACGATCGCGAAGATCGCCGTCAGGCCGAGGATCTTGGTGCGGATAGACCGGTCGGCGAACCAGGCGCCACGGCGCCGTGGCGTGCTGGCGACCGGGGCGGGGTGGGTCGTCGACATGAGTTCCTCCTTGGGCTGTCGGCCGGTTCGGCCGTCTCCTGGCTGATCGGTTCCCGCAGGCGATCTGTGAGCGGTTGGTGCGCGCGGACTCAGCATGCTGAGGGCCGACGGACGCACGCCGCCCCGCCGGCACGGGTGGCCGGCGGGGCGTCGGGGCGAGCACTCAGAACGTGAAGGCGGAGACCCTCGTGCGCAGGTCGGTGGACAGGCGCGCCAGCTCGCTGACGGCGTCGCCCATCTGCCCCAGGGTCTGCGAGGAGGACGCGGCCGAGCTCGCGACGCCACCGATGTTCATCGCGATCTCCCCCGACCCGGTCGCGGCCTCGGCCACCCCGCGGGACATCTCGTTGGTCGT
>NZ_JBFUHG010000038.1:0-1936 GCF_056402515.1 Cellulomonas sp. P4_A2 | reverse complement strand
GTCTGCTCCTCGACCGCCGAGGCGATCGTCAGCTGGTAGTCGTTGATCGACGCGATGATCGAGGCGATCTGCCCGATCGCCGCCACCGCACCGGTCGTGTCGGCCTGGATCGCCTCCACCCGACGCGCGATGTCCTCCGTGGCCCGCGCGGTCTCCGAGGCCAGCTCCTTGACCTCACCAGCCACGACCGCGAACCCCTTGCCCGCCTCACCGGCACGCGCAGCCTCGATCGTCGCGTTCAACGCCAGCAGGTTCGTCTGCTCCGCGATGCTGGTGATCGTCTTGACCACGTTCCCGATCTGCTGGGACGACTCACCCAGACGCGCCACCTGCTCGTTCGCCGACGACGCCGCCGACGTGGCCTGATCGGCCACCTTCGCGGCCAGGTTCGCGTTCTGCGCGATCTCCCGGATCGAGGCCCCCATCTGCTCCGCCCCGGCCGCCACCGCCTGGACGTTGCGCGACACCTGCTCCGCGGCAGCCGCGACGACACCCGCCTGCGCACTGGTCTCATCGGAACCCGCCGCCACCTCGCTCGAGGAGGCGGACAGCTGCTCGGCCGCGGCCGCCACGGTCTGTGAGGTCTCGACGACCCCCTGCAGCGTCGCGACGATCGAGTCCTGGGCGGCGCCGAGCGCGTCGGCCATGCGACCCAGCTCGTCGCTCGAGTCGACGGTGGCGCGGACCGTGAAGTCGCCGCCGGCCATCGCCACCAGCGAGCCGCGGACGCGCTGCACGGCGCCGACGATGCTGCCGGCGATGAACCAGCCGAGCGTCAGGGCCAGCGCGAGCGCCACGACCAGGCTGATCGTCAGGATGCGGCCGGCACGGTCCGCCTTCGCGACGGAGGTCGCGGCCAGGTTGTCGGTGTAGCCGCTGATCTCCTGGACCATCGTCTCGAGGTCGCCGGTGAACTTGTCGACCGCCGGCTGGCTGACCTCGGCCAGGAGCTTGGCGTACGCGTCGACGTTGGTGCCGGTGGCCGCCGGGACGAGCTGGCTGTCGCGGACCCGCAGCCACGCCTCGTAGTCCTGGGCGAAGGCCTGCCAGCTCGGCGCCTGCGAGGCGTCGCTCGCGGCGTACGCGTCCATGACCTTCGTCATGGCGGCGTCGTTCTCCTGCTGCTGCGCCAGCCACGACTGCTGCTCGGTGCGCGTGGTCGCGGCGGCGAGCTGGGCGATGACCAGGCGGGCCTGCATCTGGCGCTGTTCGATCTCGACGCGCATGTCGATGATCGACGACTGGATGACGGCGAGCGTCTTGCTGGCCTCCGACGCCGACTGGAGCGCGCTGACGGCGTAGATGCCGGAGCCCACCGCGACGGCCGCCATGACGAGGATCGCCGTGAGGATCTTCGTGCGGATCGAGCGGTCGCGGAACCACCGGGAGGGGCGACGGCGGGTGGCCGTGCTGCTGCTCCTGAGGCCGGTCTTGCGCATGGTTGCTCCTGGTGGCGTGGGGCTCGTTGACCGTGTGATCGGCCGTCTACGGCCCTTTGTGAGTGCTCCGGACTCGATGCCACCCGTCGAAGATCTGGGTGCTAGCACCTACGTCCCGTATGGGGGATTCGAGAGGCCCGCGGACAGGCCGACGCCCCGCCGGCAGGGGGTGCGGCGGGGCGTCGGGGTCGTGCGGGGGCGTCCTAGAACGTGAAGGCGGAGACCCTCGTGCGCAGGTCGGTGGAGAGGCGCGCCAGCTCGCTGACGGCGTCGCCCATCTGCCCCAGGGTCTGCGAGGAGGACGCGGCCGAGCTCGCGACGCCACCGATGTTCATCGCGATCTCCCCSGACCCGGTCGCGGCCTCGGCCACCCCGCGGGACATCTCGTTGGTCGTCGCGGTCTGCTCCTCGACCGCCGAGGCGATCGTCAGCTGGTAGTCGTTGATCGACGCGATGATCGAGGCGATCTGCCCGATCGCCGCCACCGCACCGGTCGT
>NZ_JBFUHG010000037.1:0-3609 GCF_056402515.1 Cellulomonas sp. P4_A2 | reverse complement strand
GGCCGGGGCGGCGAGGGGCGCGGGCTGTGCGCTGTCCGCGGGACGCGCACCGCTCGGGGCGGCCGAGGTCAGCGGAGCCGACGCTGCGGGAGCGGGTGCCGCGGGAGCGGACGGCCCGGCGAGCGGGGCGACGGTGCCCGTCGCGGAGGCGAGCGCCGGGGTCGGGGTCGTCGTCCCGACAGGTGTCGCGGCGGTCGCCGCCGCGGCCGCGGTGTCGCTGCCGGCTGGAGGCACCGCCGGGCCGACGGTCGCCGCCGGTGCCGTGGGAGCGGGCGTGCCGTCAGCGGGCGTGGCGTCCGCGCTCGGGACGGGTGCCGCGGTCGGGTTCGGGTCCGTCGCGGGGGGGTCGACGGGGGTCGCGTCCAGCACGGCCGGGTCCGTCTCCTGCGTCGTGTCCGTCGCCTCGGACCTGACGACGTCGTCGGCATCCGGCTCCGCGGCGGTCGCCTTCGTCGCACCGAGCTTGTGCGCCTTCTCGGCCGACCGCGCGAGCGCCTTGTCCGAGGCGTGGACCAGCGCGCGCTGCTCGGCCGTCTGCGCACCGGAGCCGGCGGGCCGGGCGGGCGTGCGGACGGGCTCGCGATCCTGCGCGGCGACCTGCTGGAGCACCTGCGCGAAGTCGCCGGCGGGCGCGACGGACGAGCGCGGGGACGCCGACCGGGCGCCCGGGACGACCGGGGCCACGCCGACCGCGGTCACGCGGCCGCTCCGGCGGTGAGGGCGGCGAGCGCGTCGGTGGCGGTGGACGAGGAGGAGGACGAGCTCAGCGACATCAGCGCCTCGAGGGCGGCGCGCTGCGCGCTGGCCGTGGCCGACGCGCTCGTGACGGGTGCCGCAGCGACGGTCTCCTGGGGCAGGATCCGACGGATCGCCGTCGGCTCCTTGTACACGTCCCGCACGGAGACGTGCCCGCCGGGCTTGGGTGCGTCGATCATCTTGCCGTCCCCTACGTAGATGGCGATGTGGGTGCCGCCGCCGAAGACCAGCAGATCTCCGGGCAGCGCCTGGTCGAGGTTCGGCACCGCGGTGCCGAGGGTCATCTGCTCGCGCGCGGTGCGCGGGATGCCGGTCACGCCGAGGTCCGCGAGCGAGCGCTGCACCAGCCCGGAGCAGTCGAGACCACCCTCGGACAGCGACTCGCCACCCCACACGTAGGGCGTGCCGACGTACTGCTCGGCGGCCGCGACGAGCGACTGGCCGGTCGGGCCCGTCGTCGTGGTGGTCGTCGCCGGGGTGACCGTGTCGGACAGGCCGAGGGCCGCGAGCGCGTCCGTGAAGGAGGTCGCCGAGACCTTGGCCGTGGTGGTCGTCGCGACGACCTTCTGCGGCTCGACGAGCTGACGCAGCTCGCCGATCCGGGCCTGCACTGCCGCGATCCCGGTGGTCATGAGTCCGCCCCCTCCGACGACGCCGACGCTCGGCGCCCCGCGATCTCGTCGAGCACCTTCTGCTCCGCGCGGGTCTCCTCGAGGCGCTCGGCCTCCTGGTGGCGCTCCTCGAGCCGCTCCAGCGCGCGCACCTGCTGGTGCGCCTCGCTCCAGGTCTCGGCGCGCTCGTCGGTGACGGACTCCGCGGCGACCACGTCGCCCCGGCGCTCGACCAGCAACGACCCGAGCGCGGCCCGCCCGGCGACGGCGGCCCGGAACGCGAGCAGGTCGCCCTCGCGCGGCAGCGTCGCGCCGCTGAGGCGCTCCGCGGTGTCGCGGGCACGCTGCTCAGCACGGGCCTGGTCGCGACGGGCCAGCGCCAGCTCGGACGCGGCACGGTCCTCGGTGAGGGTGCGCAGCCGCAGCAGCGAGGCGAGCGGAAAGGCGCGGCTCACGACAGATCTCCCAAGGCGTCGACCAGGGCACCCAGGTGTGCCCACGACTGCGCCGCGGCGGCGGGCTCGTCCATGCCCTGCCGCAGGAACGCGTCGATCGCGCGGCCGTGCGTGACGGCGGCGTCGACGAGCGGGTTGGAGCCCGCGACGTACGCGCCGACGTCGATGAGGTCCTGCGCCTGACGGCGCGCGGCCATCACGGCGCGCAGCCGGGAGGCGACGGCGCGCTGGTCCGGCGACGTCACGCGCGAGGCGACGCGGCTGATCGAGCCGAGGGCGTCGACGGACGGGAAGTGCCCGGCCACGGCCAGGCGCCGGTCGAGGACGACGTGCCCGTCGAGGATCGAGCGCGCGGCGTCGGCGATCGGCTCGTTGTGGTCGTCGCCGTCCACGAGCACCGTGTAGAGGCCGGTGACGGAACCGGTCGGACCGGTGCCGGCGCGCTCGAGCAGCTGCGCGAGCAGAGCGAACGTGCTCGGCGGGTAGCCGCGGGTCGCGGGCGGCTCGCCGACCGACAAGCCGATCTCGCGCTGCGCCATGGCCACGCGGGTCAGCGAGTCCATCATCAGCACCGCGTGCGCCCCGCCGTCGCGCAGGTGCTCCGCGATCCGGGTGGCGACGAAGGCCGAGCGCAGCCGGACGAGCGGCGGCTCGTCGGAGGTGGCGACGACGACCACGGACCGGGCCAGACCCTCGGGGCCTAGGTCGTCCTCGAGGAACTCCCGGACCTCGCGGCCACGCTCGCCGACCAGCGCGATGACCGACACCTCGGCGTCGGTGCCGCGGGCGATCATCGACAGCAGGCTCGACTTGCCGACGCCGGACCCGGCGAACAGGCCCATGCGCTGGCCACGGCCGACCGTGACGAGCGTGTCGAGGACGCGGACGCCCAGGTCGAGCGGGGTGTCGACGCGGGCACGGTCGAGGGGGTGCGGCGCGCGCGAGTCCATGGGGACGTAGGCGTCGGCCCGCAGCGGACCCAACCCGTCGATGGGCCGCCCGAGCCCGTCGAGCACCCGGCCGAGCAGCCCGGTGCCGACCGGCACCTGCAGGGACCGGCCGAGCGGACGCGCGGGCATGCCGGCGCGCAGGCCACGGGTGGGGGCCAGCGGCATGCAGCGGACGGTGTCGCCGGAGGTCGCGACGACCTCGGCGAGGACGGGTTCGTCCGCGCCGACGCTGTCGCCGATGCGGACCAGCTCGCCGAGCGCGGCGCCTGTGCCGGCGACCTCGATCGACAGGCCGACGACCGTGCGGACGGTGCCGACGACCTCGGGGGCCACGGCGGCGAGTGCGTCGTCCCAGCGGCTCCGCGTCTCCAGGAGGGTGCTCATTCGGACTCTCCCGCCAGGGCGGCGCGCGCACGGTCGAGTGCCGTGCCGATCCGCGCGTCGAGGAAGCCGTCGGGGTGAACGGCCAGGGCGTCGCCCGGCGCCAGCGACGGGTCGCCGACCAGCAGCACGCCGTCGGGGGCGTCGTCGGCACCGATGCTCTGCAGGGTGTCGAGGTCGCGCAGGCTGAGGTGGACCGTGACGGTCTCGGCGCCGCGCGGCCGGGCGAGCGCGCGGGCCAGCGCCGCGCGGGCGGACTGCTCGCGGTCGGACAGCTCGACGCCGAGCACGGCCTGCGCCAGCTCGAGCGCCCCGGCGTGCAGGAGCTCCTCGGCCTCGGCCAGCACGGGGGCGGTGCGCGCCGAGGCGGCGGCCGCGGCCCGCGCCAGCACGTCGAGCGCCCGGCCGAGCAGCGCGCCGGTCGTGGCGGCCTGCTCGGCGCGCTCGGTCGCCACC
>NZ_JBFUHG010000036.1:0-3790 GCF_056402515.1 Cellulomonas sp. P4_A2 | reverse complement strand
AACGGCGACGAGGCCGAGTCGGGCACCTACTCCGGCGGCGACTACACGATCGTGTGCAACGAGGCCGCCCAGGGCAGCGAGGACGGCGGCACGACCGCCATGGAGACCTGCCTGTCCAAGAACCCCGACATCAACGTCGTCTACACCCTCAACGAGCCCACCGCCTACGGCGCCTTCCAGGCTCTGACGGCCGCCGGCAAGACCCCTGAGGACGTCCTGATGACCTCGGTCGACGGCGGCTGCGCCGGCGTCGGGTACGTCAAGGACGGCATCATCGACGCGACCTCGCAGCAGTACCCCGTCCGCATGGCCCAGGAGGGTGTCGCCGCCATCGCCAAGCTCGCCCGCGGCGGGGAGGCCCCGACGACCAGCGAGGGCCTGGACTTCTTCAACACCGGTGTCGCGCTGGTGACCGACAACCCGGTCGACGGCATCGAGAGCATCGACACCACCGAGGCTTCGGAGATCTGCTGGGGCTGAGCCCTCGCAGGCCAGACGGCGCCGTGGACCCGGCGCCGTCTGGCCGCACGACCTCCCACCCTGGTCCTTTGCCCGGGCCTTGCCCGGCGATCGCCTCAAGGAAAAGCGACGTGATGACTACCCCATCTGCACCGGCAGCCGACCCGGCTCCGCTTGGAACCCCTTCCAGAACGACCGAAGACCTCCTGAAGAACACGACGACGGGCGAACGGATCCAGTCCGTCCTCCACCGGTATCCGGCTCTCAGCCCTGCTGTGGTCCTGGTCGTCGCGGTCATCGTCTTCGGGTTCCTCAACGACCGCTTCTGGCGGCCCGAGAACCTCTCGCTGATCACCCAGCAAGTCGCGGTGGTGGGTGCCCTGGCTATCGGGCAGACGCTCATCATCCTCACCGCCGGCATCGACCTGTCTGTGGGCGCGATCATGGTGCTGAGCTCGATGGTCATGGCACAGACGGCGACAGACAGCGGCGTTCCGGCCGTCCTCGCGCTGCTGCTGGCGCTGCTGGTCGGCCTCGGTTGCGGCGCGCTCAACGGCTTCCTCGTCACACGATTCAAGCTGCCGCCGTTCATCGTCACACTCGGCACCTTGAACATCTTCGTCGCGTTGACCCTCCTCTACTCCCATGGGGCCACTGTGCGCGGCGGCGAGCTTCCGCCGCTGCTGACATGGACCGGCTCGGCCTTCACGGTCTGGGGCGTGCGCGTCACGGCCGGTGTCGTGATCATGCTGCTCATGTACGTCGTCGCGGCGTACGCCCTCGGTCAGACCGCTTGGGGGCGGCACGTCTACGCCGTTGGTGACGACAAGGAGGCCGCAGGCCTGGCGGGCATCAAGGTCGGTCGTGTCCTCTTCAGCGTCTACCTCGCGGCCGGCGCGACCTTCGCACTCGCGGGCTGGATCCTTGTCGGACGCATCAACGCCGCAAGTCCGAATGCGGGTGCAGACGCCAACCTCGACTCGATCACTGCGGTCGTGATCGGTGGGGTGAGTCTGTTCGGCGGCCGCGGGGTGATCTGGGGCAGCCTGCTCGGCGCGCTCATCGTCGGAGTATTCCGCAACGGTCTCTCGCTGGCGGGCGTGGACCAGCTGTACCAGACGCTCACGGTCGGCGTGCTGATCATCGTCGCGGTCTCTGTGGACCAGTGGATCCGAAGGGGGCGTGCCTGATGGACCAGGACAGCCGCAAGCCTGTGCTTCAGGCGAAGAACCTCGTCAAGACGTTCGGGCGAGTGGTCGCACTCGACGGTGTGGACCTCGAGCTCTATCCAGGTGAAGTCCTGGCGATCATCGGTGACAACGGGGCGGGCAAGTCCTCGCTCATCAAGTGTCTCTCCGGGGCCTACACCCCCGATGCGGGGCAGCTGCTCCTTGACGGGAAACCCGTGCGATTCCACGGCGCCCAGGAAGCGCGCGCCGCGGGCATCGAAACGGTTTACCAGAACCTCGCTGTGTCACCGGCGCTCGACATCGCGAGCAACCTCTACCTCGGCCGAGAGGAGCGCCGGGCCGGAGTTCTGGGGTCAGTGTTCCGGATGCTCGATACCAAGGGCATGCGGCGGCGCTCGGAAGAGCAGGTCAAGCGACTCGGCATCACGACGCTGCAGGACACGACCCAGGCCGTCGAGACGCTCTCGGGCGGCCAACGTCAAGCGGTCGCCGTGGCGCGGGCCGCGGCGTTCGGTTCGAAGGTCATCATCCTCGACGAGCCCACGGCCGCGCTTGGCGTCAGGGAAGGCAACCAGGTTCTCCAGATGATCCGAGACCTTCGCGAACGCGGCCTGCCGGTGATCCTCATCAGCCACAACATGCAGCACGTCTTCGAGGTGGCCGACCGTGTGCACATCCAACGGCTGGGTCGTCGCGCGGCGGTCGTCACGCCGCACACCCACTCGGCAGAAGAAGCCGTCGCCATCATGACGGGCGCCAAGCAGGTGGCCTGAGTCCGCCGACGCGTCAGGACACTCCGCCGGCGATCCGATGGCGAAAGTCACTCGGCGACCGGCTCGCACCGTTCACAGATCGAAGTCCCGGAGAGTCCTCATGAACGACGAGCCCACATTCCTGGTGATCGGCGAGTCTCTCGCTGACCTGGTCAGATCCACGGACGGCCACGTCGAGACGCACCCCGGCGGCAGTCCGATGAATGTGGCATTCGGTCTGGGGCGGCTAGGTCGACGAACAACGCTCGTCACCCAGCTCGGCGACGACGACCACGGCCGGATCATTCGTTCCCATCTCCTGAGCGCCGGGGTCGACATCGTCGACGCCGGCCCCGGCGACCAGGCGACGGCAACTGCGACGGCGGTCCTGGACGAGTCCGGCGGAGCGCTGTACTTCTTCGACATCTCGTGGGCGGCGCTGGCGACGCACGTACTGATTCCACGCGCGACGCACGTGCATGTCGGATCCATAGCTGCCTACCTCTCGCCTGGCGCTGACGCGGTCGAGCGTCTGGTCGCAGACCTGAGCACGTCGACGACAGTGAGCCTGGACCCCAACATCCGCCCGGGTCTGCTGGCCGACCGCGACGACGTCATGCGACGTACCGCTCGACTGCTCGCCGATGCGGATGTGGTCAAGGCGAGTGACGACGATCTGCAGTGGCTGTACCCCGGCGCGGATCCTCTGGAAGTCGCCGGACGGTGGGTCCATGCCGGCCCAGCGCTCGTCGTGGTCACTCGTGGATCGCAGGGGGCGGTCGCCATGACGTCAACCGGCGCGATCCGGATCTCGCCAGTCCCCGTCCAAGTCGTCGACACCGTGGGAGCCGGGGACTCGTTCATGGCCGCCTTGCTCGACGGCCTCGGCGGCCAAGGCCTGCTCGGCGCCCAGGCGCGTCCTCGGCTGAGGGCCAGCCCCGTCGGAGTGCTACGACCCATCCTCGAGCGTGCGGCGGCAGCCTCGGCCATCACCGTGTCACGGGCAGGCGCGGAGCCGCCCACAGCCGCTGAACTGCCCGTGTCCGGGCCCAGACCATCTCTGGACGGCTCGGCCATCAGCGGGGAATTGCGTTTCCATCTACCGCCAGAACGCCTGACTCAAGCGGGCCGCATGCCCAATCCGAGGCCTCCGCAGGGACCGGAGCGCGACGGGATCTGACTCGGTAGGCGTCGTGCCTCGAAGCCGTGCCGGGAATCCGGTTCGTGCCAACCTCGATCCCTCGGGCGGGTGGCGAAGCCCCGCACACGGTCTGCTGCTCGATCCATCGGGGATGCTTCGGCTGAGCGAGTCGACGCCCGTCGACCTGCGCGGGAAGGCCAGGTGACATGACCGTGCAGGCACTCACGCGGCCCATCGAGCTGCGCAGC
>NZ_JBFUHG010000035.1:0-5009 GCF_056402515.1 Cellulomonas sp. P4_A2 | reverse complement strand
CAACGCTGCCTCGTCAGCGCTGACGGGACGGTGTGGCTTTTCGGTGCATTCGGATGTCGACGCGGTGGTCGCCGGGGTCGAGTCGCTTGACTCGGCCGTGGCAGCACACCCTGCTGCAAACGCGAGCGTGAGTGCGGCGCTGGCCAACGGGGCTACCAGCGGGTTCGTTCGCATGCGCACGGACGATATAGGTAGACCATGCTTCCCGCGGTCGGGGACGGCTCGGGACGCGGCTGGGGTCCGCTCGCCCGGGAGAGGCCGACCCAGTTTGCCGGCGGACCAGTGGACACGACGAAAGCCTTTGACCAACTGACGGGATGCGGACGAGGGTCGGGCTCATGACCTCGGCTCTGCCCTTCTCCGGCGACGCGGACGACGTCGCCCAGGGACGAATCCAGTTCAGGCCGCCCGACAACGAGGCACGCACCTCTGTCAGCGTGAGCGGAGCCATCGGGCGCTCCGCAGACGCGGGAGTCCTCCTTGTCGGCCTTGCTCGCTACACGATCGGGCTCCAGATCGAATTGGCCGACCGGTGTCGCATCGATCCCGATCTCGGCGATCGGAAGCACTCGACAGTCGACGCGGGACTGCTCCCCGGAGTGGGATTCGCCGATGGACGTACCGCCGTAGTCGCCGGGCGGCGCTACAGCTTGAAGCACTGGCCGGCGGCAAGCGAGCTGGTGCTCACCTCCTTGAGCGGTACTGGCCGTGGCGGCGAGTGGTCGACCACCCAGTGGTTCACACCAGCACCGCCGCTCGGAGACCTGGTGCTCACCGTCGCCGACCCGGTCTCGGCGCTGACAGGTCGCCTCTCACCGTGGATGCCGAAGCATTTTGAACTGCGGTCGAGACGGTTGAGGTCTTGCGGCCGAGCGAGCCTGGTCAGGCGTATCCGGCCATTCAGCCGCCGCCGCTCGATGTACCGTCCGGCGGCTAGTTCGCACGGGTACTTCCGACGGTGAAGCGCGACGGGACCACTTGACCCTGCGACGGAGTCATGGTTCCCCCTATACGGTTGCGGTGAGATAACTGCGGCACGCCGACGACTGTCGCCGAACGCCCAGTGATCCGCGCCTCCCGGCATCCCTTCGCCGGTAGTGCCACAGTGACCGATGTGACGAACGAGGAGCGCGGCCCGGAGGTGGTTGTACGGCTGACGCAGGATTGAAGCCCTCGTGCTCCACGCCTGGCTTGCGGACAACAACGAACGCCGCGCGCTTCCCACCGGCGACCGGTCCGAACTGCGCGTTCTCTGGGACCTTGAGGCTGCGCTCGAGCCACAGCTTCCCGTGCTGTTCGGTCCTACCTACGAACAGGACCTCGGCATCGCCCGCGCCGCTCTGCGCGACCCGGAGGAGTAGCCACCCGCGGCGGAGCACCCTGGCATTCCGGGGAAAGCACAGGCGCGATCGGTCTCGCACCACGGCACTGATTGCGCGCCGGCGGATTCTGCTGAGCCGGCAAGGGATCCGGCTGTTCGACGAGGAGGCCTCGGATGGGGCCATCCGCCGCGGGCAAAGACCGAAAGCAACCCGGCTAAGCCGGATCGGCCTGCTCCGCACGGACGGCCTCGAGATGTCGCGCCGCACGAGCAGCAGGTCGTCGATCACCGTAAGTACTTCATCCCACGCAGCTTCAGCGTCGATCACGCCTAGCGCCGTCCTGGGATAGCGCCTGGTCGCATCGATCACCGCGTCGTAAAGGTCGCGCTCGCTATCGTGTGCGCCTTTGCGCTGTCGCGTCAGCACTCCGACCAGCCAATGGGTGTCGCGCGGCCACTCCGGGTTACCCAGAGACCGCACACGCAGGTAGCCCAGTCCGTCCCAGCGTCGTCTCGAGTGCCACTTCCGTGAGTTCGCAGCAGGCAGTCCGACTGGCGGCTCTTTCATGCCGCCATGTTGCCCGACGACATCCCCGTGTCCACTCCGGAGTTCCGCGACGCGCGGCGATCGAGGGCCTCCGACGGCGGACCACAATGCTGACCACGAGGCCCCTGCGAGCCCCGCAGCGGCTTCATCTGCTGCAGTCCCCGAGCCCCTGACCTGCACCAACACACTGTGCGCCTGGGCAGATTCGAACTGCCGACACCCGCTTTAGGAGTTCGACTCGAAGACCCCGCCACGGCGCTGACCTGCTGAAATACATGCAAGTAGTTCCATCAAGGCGCCCGATCCGGCGGCGTTGCTGACCATATGCTGACCACACGCAGAGGCCGCCGAGACGGCCAGGTGCGTGGGCGCCAGTGTGAGCCGCCTCGACGACCACGGGCACCGGGTCGGAACAGCGGATCGGACCACCGAACCCCAAAACTAGTCATTTCGCAGGGGAATGACCCACTGAGCAACCGCAGCAATTGCAGCCTTGACCGGCTTCTGTCGCTGACCGCCGCGCGGTTCGAAGACGACGGCGTGCCACGGCTCCGTTTCTTCGGGGGATGCCATGACACCTTGATGGCACTCCTCACCGTTCGACCGGGTAAGGCTGCGCAGGTCCTCAACGCGAATTCGAACGACGCCGTATCCTGGATGATCCAGGATAAGGCGTTCAGGTCCGAAGCCGTGCTCGCGCAATTTCGCTTCAAGCGCCACCGACATGCACGGCCCAGGATAGCCCAATTCGCGAGCTCTTAGTTCCGGGTAGTCACTAAAGGCGTTGCCACTGATCTGGGCTTCGGCACCGATGGCACACCTCTCCCGGCCGCCAATCAGGTCCCATGTAACTCGCCGAAAGAGAATCGTCGCGTCTGGGACGCCTGATGTATCGTCCTCGAACGATTCGAACTTGAGTACCATTCGAGGTTCCGGCGACTCAGTTGGACGCCTGCCAAACCAGCTTCTCCAGTTCGCGCGTCTCAGTCAGTGGCACATCAGATTCGAACCCCGAGGTGTTGTCGCGAAAGTACACACTCGGCTCCTCGGTCGCGCTCGCTTCAATATCTAGGGAGTAGGAACCGTTCGACCAGCTGCACAGAAGTCCACCTTCGGTCGTCAACGAGATGGCAGGGGCAGTTCCGATGTAGGGGTCAAGCTCCGAAAGCACGACCTGAAGAACCGCGACAGCATCTCGCTGCAGACGGACGCCGCCGTAGCTGTCCCAGCCGTCCGTCCGCAACAGCAATTGATTGATGCGCGACGCGAACGATCGGCGCCAGTCGCCACCGCCTCCAGGCCTCACGCCGACCAGTCCCCAGACGTCGCGGTTCGTTGCCGCAGTGCTGTTTGCGATAAGAATCGCTTCGTCGGCGAAGACTTCGCCAGAAGCCACCGTGTTCTGCGCGGAGGGCGAGTACTTTTCGCGGGTGAGCATCATCGGTCAATCCCCCATCGGCTCTGCATTTCACCAGTGGTCAGGTCCAGGAAAGCTTGAACGATGGCCTCGCGACCTCTGTCTAGGAATCGGAGAGCACCTTCGATTCCTCCATCATTGCTAGGTCCTCGGGCGGTTAGCTCGAGGACATACAATGGAGTTTCACCGTCCCGCGCGTACGCTGGAAGTATTTTGACATGCAACCGTCCGTAAGGGACACCGTCGGACTCGAGAACAAACTGCGCCTGCGCCGTGATTTGCTCAAGCCTTCCCACAGTCGAGTCGCTGAGAGACGCGGCGAATATGCGTTCGAAATCGGCATGTCGCGACCAAAGATCATTCGGCACAATGTGATTGATATAGGACACTTCGCACTGCGTTATTTGTGGCGAACCCACGTCGGCGTCGAGGATGTAGGCGACGAAGTCACGGTAGGTCTCGATGAACGCTTCACGACGCTTTGGCCAGTGATCGTAGTCATCGTTGGGCTTCACTTTTCGCCAGTTGCACGCGAAATATCCAGGCTGCAGTTGCACCAGTAGCTGCTGGTCAGAACTGGATGCCCACCATCTGGTCGGGAGGATCCCCTCCATCATTCCGAAGCGCATTGACGGAATCGCCGTGCCCTCGAACGATTCTTGCGGCACGGTGTAGGGGGGCTGTGGCTCCAGATTTGGAAACCTTGATCGCAGGCGTTCCTTCCAGAACGCCGCCAAGAGCGCACCAGTAGCCGGACCGACGCCCTCGTACGCGACGCCAGCCACAACTTCGACGACGGGCGGCTCGCGGAAATCGACCATCAGGGCATCGCCGCTGGTCACCAACGCGACTCCCGTACACAGATGGTCACGGAGGCCGCCCCGACGGTGTCCCGGATCACATCGTCATTCTGCCCCACATCCGTCGAAGCGGCGGCCGCCCCGCCGACTGACCGGCGAGTCTGTCGTCGATCAACACTCGCTCCAGGCAGCGATGGCTCCCGATGGACTTTTCGGCATCGACCAGCGAAATCGAAGACTGCCCTCCCGACATGACGTCGTAGGCGAGGATCGACCACGACCTGTCGTTGGGTGCGCCGCCATCTGCCAGATGCGGCCGACACGTAGTGCAAGAAGAGTCGACCCTGTGATCACGCAGTGCCCGTGCCATGAGACCGGGCCGGAGGTCGATGTGAAGAGAAGCTGTGACCTCGATCCTTGCCCCTGAGGGCCGGCTCGGTAACTGGCCGGAACGCGTCCTTCTGGAGGGCGAACGCGACGACGCGGTGTATTCGCGGACGACCACTGCCTCCCGCGCGACGACCCGGCCGGTCCGTCGCCTCGTGGCCAGGTGCGCGAGCTTCGGGCAGGGTCAGTGCTCGACGTCGATCTTGGTGACTCGGTAGCCGTCCGAGGCATTTCCAGTGACCTGCATGTGAACCGCTACTCGACCGTCCTGAAACTCGCCAGACCACGTGCACACGACGTCCTCGCCCGCTCCTGCGAGAGCCGAGCACCCTTCCGACGTCATTTGCGGATCGGCCATGACGGTCGGGAGTGGATCTGTGACGCCCGTATCACCGTAGGCGACCAGCAAGTCGTCGTCGCCGGAGACCCACGCCTGGTAGACGCACAACGCTGCCTCGTCAGCGCTGACGGGACGGTGTGGCTTTTCGGTGCATTCGGATGTCGACGCGGTGGTCGCCGGGGTCGAGTCGCTTGACT
>NZ_JBFUHG010000034.1:0-5041 GCF_056402515.1 Cellulomonas sp. P4_A2 | reverse complement strand
GCGTGAGTGCCTGCACGGTCATGTCACCTGGCCTTCCCGCGCAGGTCGACGGGCGTCGACTCGCTCAGCCGAAGCATCCCCGATGGATCGAGCAGCAGACCGTGTGCGGGGCTTCGCCACCCGCCCGAGACGCCTTCGTTCGATGCATCTTCCTCAACCGGCCCCTCCCTCCGGTCCTCTCCCGTATCGCCCGCCGATGCTCGGCGGCGACGGCCTATTGGCGACGATCGTGACTTCTGAGTTCAACTTCGCCGTTCTCTCCGGTTCGGGCTGTTGGGAAGTCTTGCGAGCCAGAAAGTAGACCCGCATGCGACAAATCCAGTCCCGTCTCCTTCGTCTTCTCTGTGCCGCCATGACGGCTGTCGCTGTCCTTGCGTCCGGGGTCGTGGCGGTCGCGATCGCCACTCCGGCGTATGCCGGCAGTGCTGGCGACTACCCGGAGTTCCCCTATGCGCCGACGGATTACAACGAGCCGTTCAGGGGACAGTTCCACTTCAGCTCTCAAGGTGGCTGGATGAACGACATCAACGCACCGTTGTTCTACAACGGTCAGTACCACCTCTTCTACCAGCACAACCCGCACGGCCTTGGCTGGGACACCATGCACTGGGGCCATGCGGTGAGCAAGGACCTGGTGCACTGGACGCAGAAGCCCATCGCCCTCGAGCCCGGGGTGCACAACGCCACGCTGTGGTCCGGTGGCGGCTGGGTCGACCAGAACAACGTGACTGGCCTCAAGAGCGGTTCGGACGCCCCGATCCTCCTGTTCACCAATACGGGAGGCGTTTCCATCGCTTACAGCACGGACGGGGGAAACCGCTTCCAGATGTACAACGGCGGCGCGAAGGTCATTTCGACCCCGTATGAGAGTCGTGACCCGAAGGTCTTCTGGGACGCGGCGAGCAACCGGTGGGGCATGGTGTTCTGGGGCAACGACAACGGCAACGCCGCGAAGTTCTACAGCTCGACGAACCTGCTTGACTGGACGTACCGCGGCGAGTACCGATCGCCGTGGATCTTCGAGTGCCCGGACATGTTCCAGCTGCCGGTCGACGGCAACACCGGGGTGTTGCGGTGGGTCCTGACCGATGCTTCCGGCGAGTACGTCGTTGGCACTCTCAACAGCAACGGCGTCTTCGTCCCCGACTCGGGCTGGAACAACCCCCAGAGGATGGATGAGGGTCGGGGAGCCTTCGACGGATCCTTCTACGCCGGCCAGACCTTCACCAACATGCCGACCAACCGTGTGGTCCAGATGTACTGGCAGCCAGGGAACCGGGGATCGACCTGGACCGGCAACGCCTCGTTCCCGGCGGAGCTCGGGCTTCGAACGTTCCCCGAGGGCCTGCGCGTCACACGGCAGCCGGTCGACGAGATTTCGACGATCCGTAGCGGTACCCAGACATGGGGGTCCCGGGCGATCACGCCGAACGATTCGAGCGACCCGCTGAACGGTGTCAACGCCGACGCCTACGAGCTCATAGCCGAGTGGGACCTGGCCGGGGCGACGGCCAGCGAGTTCGGGTTCAGGCTCCACCAGCGTCCGGACGGCTCGAGCGATCGGACTATTGCGTACAACCGTGGGCTCCAGCAGTTGGAGTTCAAGCCACTCGTTCCGGTCAACAACAAGATCCGCATGCGGATCTTGGTAGACCGCGGCCAGGTTGAGGCGTTCGGCAACGACGGGAAGCTGTCCTACACCGAGAACGTCAACTTCAACTCGGCACCGGACAGCCTGGGCATTGCTGCATATGCCGCCGGTGGGAACGTGACTCTGGTGTCCTTGACCTTCAACCGGCTGGACAAGGCGTGGACGACGGGATCCGGCGGTACGCCGGAGACCCCTGGGGCTGGCGAGATGCACTGGAACGGAACCAACAAGTGCATCGACAAGGCTCCGGGCGCGAACGGCGCCGCAGTGCGCCTGTGGGACTGCTCCAACGCAGCCAACCAGCGGTGGACGCACAACGCGAATGGATCGCTCGGGAACGGTGATGTCTGCCTCGACCAGCCCTCAGAGAACATCGGGAACGGTGCTTCGCTCCAGGTGTGGGCTTGCAACGACTCTCCGCAGCAGAGATGGACACGCGCAGGAAACACGTACCGAAACGCGTGGTCTGGTAGATGCATCGATCTCCCGGCCGGCAACGCAATCAACGGGCAACGGCTCCAGGTCTGGGACTGCGTCGGCGGACCCAACCAGTCGTGGGGCTCGCCCGCGTGAGGAGGTCAGGTGGGCGGGCCGGCCCCCAACCCTTGCCGCGAACGGTGTCCGCACCGACCTGCCGTGCGAACGCGGCATTGCCACCCGGCGAAGAGGGGGTGAGGTCTGCATCCGTTCGCTGACAGCTGGGCACGTCGTCGCGAGGCGAAGTGAGTCGACGTCGGCGGTCAACCGCCGACCGTGATCACCGCGGCCCCGAGCGTTGAGCTCGGGGCCGCGGTGCATCGTCAGAGTGTCGTTTCCGTGACGGTGGTGGTGCAGGCGAAGCGCCGCGCAGCCCCCGGCTCGAGACGGATCGCCGCCGCACAGTCGACTCTGCCGAACGCGTTCGTCATCACCTCCACCGGCTCGATCGCGATGGACGCACGACGGTCCCGTGCGAGGGTGTCGCCCGTGAAGACGTGCACCAGCCCTCTTTCCTGGCACAGGCTGATGCACACGCCCGAGTCGGGATCCGAGAGCATCGTGCGGGCCATGCCGTCGTCGTCCGCTCGAAGGCCCGCGAAGGCGGTGTCGAGAACGGCGTCGCCGATCGGCTCCCAGCGGGCGCCGTCCCGGGCCTCGTACGCGGCATCACCGGGTAGGGGGACGAGTCTCCCGTCGGACCGGATCGCGACCTGGGCGGGGAGCGTCAGGTTCAGACCGTCGACCACCGGGCGCCCCGGAAGGCGGAAGTACGGGTGCCAGCCGGCGACGAAAGGTGCCGCGACGTCGCCGACGTTCCTGCCGGTCACTGCCATCTCCAAGCTGTCTGGCGTGAGGCGGTACGAGACCTCGACCACCACTCGGAACGGATACCCGATCGCCTGGCCCGCACTGAGCGCGTCGCACCGCAGAACGGCCATCGCCTCGTTCTCGCCTTGCTGCTGCTCCACCACGGTGAAGGGCTCTGTGCGGACGAGGCCGTGGTAGATCGTGCGATCCTGCGAGCCGGGCAGTAGATCGTGCGTGACGCCGTCAAACGTGTACCGACCGTCCGCAACGCGGTTGCAGAACGGTGCCATCACCCCGTTGCGGACGCCGTCCTGGGCATGCAGCTCATGCGTGTCGCGGTAGCCGTCGAGTACGTCGGCGATCTCACCCAGCAACGGAAGGGTCCAGCGCAGCGGGGTGGCGCCGAGTGTCGAGACGTCCAGGGTCGCGCTGCCGGCGACGAGCGTCACGACCTCGGGGGTCGGTTCCCTGGTCCTTCCTGAGTTCGACGCGCTCACGGTCGCCGCTCCGCCGGGTCTGGCCGTCCTCGGCGCGGAGGGATCTCCCCGGACCCACGGACGATCAGCTGCGTCGGCAGCACGAACTCCCGAGGCGCCGAGGTGTCCCCCTCCAGGCGCGCGAAGACTCTCTCCGCTGCGGTCCGCCCGATGCTTGTCGCGTCCTGCGCTACGACGGTCACGCCTGGGTCCATCAGGTCTGCCAGATTGAAGTCGTCGAAGCCGACGACCGCAACGTCGTGCTGAAGGCCGAGCGACTGCAGGGCGCGGAAGGCACCGATGGTGACGAGGTTCTGACTCGTGAAGAGTGCAGTAGGAGCGTCGACTTCGCCGAGAAGCCGGTGTACCGCCGCGAAGGCGGCGTCGATGTCGTGCAGGCCGTCGTGGATGAGCCGGTCGTCAGTCGTCACCATCGCTCGAAGGTAACCTTCCCGGCGCTGGCGTGCGGTCGCGATCGAGGGCAGGTCCCCGAGATACGCGATGCGTCGATGTCCTGCCTGCAGCAGATGGTTCGTCGCGCCCCTCGCTCCGGCGACGTTGTCCACGAGGACACTGTCGACCTCGATGCCCACCGGTGGCCTGTCCACCATGACGACGGGCGTTCCGGCCTCGAGCTCGGGTTCGAGGTAGCGCTGGTCGGCTCCGCACGCAGAGATGATCAGGCCGTCCACTCGGCGGGACGAGAACGCCTCCACCAGGCGCCGCTCCCGCTCCGGCTGCTCGTCGGTACTCGCCGAGAACACCGCCACGCCGCGTTCCGCAGCGACGTCCTCGACCGCCCGATGGATCGCCGCGCAGAAGGGGTTGTCGACGCTCGCGAGGACCAACCCGATGCTCTTCGACCGGCCACCGGTGCGGCGCAGCGTGCCAGCGGCGAGGTCGGGGCGGAAGCTGAGCTCGATCGCGGCTCGCTTCACTCGCTCGACCATTGCCGGCGACACACCCGGCTCGTCATTGACGACCCGGGAGACGGTCTTGATCCCGACACCCGCGAGTTCCGCGACGTCGCGCATCGTCGCGCGCGGCTTGACGGAATCAGGGACAGTTCCACCGGAACTAGACAACGATGTCATGTCGTGACCATAGCGTGACCTCGCGCTTCTTGACCGCCTCCCCGCCTACGGGCGACTGTGTTCATGACAACGTTGTCATGCGGCTTCGGCCGCCCAGCCGGAGGAGTTCATCCCGATGAACACACGCACGATGCCTTCCCGCCGCCGCGCGGCCTCGAGTCTCGCCGTCCTTGCCGCAGCAGCCGCACTCACACTCGCCGCTTGCTCGAGCGATGGCGACGCCGATGGGACTTCCTCGCCCAGCGGCCAGGACGAGACGGTCTCTCTCTCGCTGATCGTCAAGACGACGAGCAACCCCTTCTTCATCGCCATGCAGAAGGGCGCTGAGGAAGCTGCTGAACAGCGGGACGTGGAGCTGACTTTTGCGGCTGGTCGCGAGGATGGCGATGAGGACACCCAGATCCAGGCCATCGAGAACGCCATCTCCCAGGGCCAGGACGGCATCCTGATCACCCCGAACGGCCCCGCTGTCGTCGACGCGATCGCGAAGGCCCGCGATGCCGGCCTGTTCGTCGCGATGCCGGCCTGTTCGT
>NZ_JBFUHG010000033.1:0-5986 GCF_056402515.1 Cellulomonas sp. P4_A2 | reverse complement strand
AGTCAAGCGACTCGACCCCGGCGACCACCGCGTCGACATCCGAATGCACCGAAAAGCCACACCGTCCCGTCAGCGCTGACGAGGCAGCGTTGTGCGTCTACCAGGCGTGGGTCTCCGGCGACGACGACTTGCTGGTCGCCTACGGTGATCCGGGCGTCACAGATCCACTCCCGACCGCCATGGCCGATCCGCAAATGACGTCGGAAGGGTGCTCGGCTCCCGCTGGAGCGGGCGAGGACGTCGTGTGCACGTGGTCTGGCGAGTTTCAGGACGGTCGAGTAGCGGTTCACATGCAGGTCACTGGAAATGCCTCGGACGGCTACCGAGTCACCAAGATCGACGTCGAGCACTGACCCTGCCCGAAGCTCGCGCAACTGGCCACGTTGGTCTCACCCACTAGGGCTGCGGAGCGGGGGATGCCGGAGCCTGATTTGATCCGGACGGTGATCGTCCGGAATGAGATCTACGGTGAACGGCATGGCCGACAACCGAACGGACTGGCGGGCGCTCGACGGCGTTGCGACGGCGTGGTTCGACGCACCCTCGGTCATCGAGGGTGCTGCGCTGGCCGGACGCATCGTGCAGACGTCGGGAGCGGCCCTGGTCGACCTGCGCGCGACAGGCCTTCGGGTGCGCCTCGACTCGGACGAGCACGCCGAGGCAGTGACGGCGGCCGCGCGGGAGCTCGGGCTGGCCGCGAATCCGGCCGCACTGCAGCACCTGAGCGCCGTCTTCGAGTCCGCGAACCCGTCTGCGGTGAGGCCGTTCTGGCAGCGCGCGCTCGACTATGCGCCCGATGAGGACGGCGGCCTGGCGGACACCTTGCGGCGCGACCCCGCGATCCGGATGCGGCAGTCGACCGAGCCTCGACCGCTGCGCAACCGCATCCACGTCGACGTGGTGCGGCCGGCCGCGGCGGTCGAGCAGGCGGGTCTTGGTGAGGCCTACGGAGTGTTCGGGGTCTGTCACGCCGATCCCGACGGCAACGAGGTCGACCTGGTGCCGGGCGATCCGCTCAGCGAAACGACCGGGACGGCCGACTGGCAGGCGGTGTTCAGTGCGATGGCGTGCTACCGCGCCACCTCGACGGCGCAGCAGAGTGACCTGGCCGCCGCAGCAGCAGAGCTCGCCGCCCACGCGGGCTTCCCGCTGCTGATCGACCTGCGCCCTGGGCTCGTGATCCTCGACAGCGGCAAGGACCAGTGGGAGGCCGATGCCCACGGCCTCGAGCTCGACTTCATCGACCTCGCCGAGAGCATCCAGACCGCTGCCCGCGAGCTCGGGGCTACGGCGGACCCGGGACTGCCGCGCTTCGTTCAGCTCTTCCTCGACGCCGCCGACGTCCCAGCGGTCCGCGCGTTCTGGATCGCCGCACTCGGGTACACCACGGACCGGCGAGCCGAGCAGAGCGACATCGTCGATCCGCGGCGGCTGAACCCGGTGCTGCTGTTCCAGGAGCTCGACGCCTCCGAGACGGAGCGGCGCCGGCAGCGCAACCGCATCTCCGTAGAACTGGCGGTGCCGTCGGACCTCGCGCAGGAGCGCCTCGCCACGATCGTCGCAGCCGGTGGACGGCTTCTTGACGAGTCGCAGGGTCGCTGGCGGATCGCCGACCCGGAAGGCAACGAATTGGTGCTTGTCCGCGGGGATGAACCCGCGTTCGGCTGACAACGCATTGCGGCTTGTCGACCCCGAAAGTGCCTCCCACTCTCCGTTGCGCCGTTCGGGGGGGAGCCGAACCCGAGGCCAGATCGCTCCTCTACAGTTCCCGCGGGCGACACCCACGGCGGACGAGAGAGTGTTGTGAGCACCGAGACGAGCCAGCCGAGCGAAGGCTGGCTGAGCCGTCTCCGGATTCCGTCGGTTCTGGCCCTGATGGTCGTCGGGGTCGTCCTGGCACTGGACTACGTCGTGTCGCTGCCGACGAGCCTGGTCGCCGCCGCGCTCGCAGTCGGTGCGGTGAGCATTGCGGCCTTCTTCGCTGGGGTGTGGAGCTACGGCCGGGCAACGGGCGTCGGCTGGTTCCGGGCCGCCGGCCGCGCGATCTGGGCCACGATCCGCCTCGTCGTCGATCTGCTCTGAAGAGTCTCCGAGCAGTTCCGGCGGCGCCTTCGCACTCAGTGAGTGATTTCTCCGCCCAGCGGTAGGCTCCAGGTGCGTCGGTGATCAGGCCGGCGACGACATGCCCCGCCGCGGTTCATCGAGACTCGCCGGGGCGTGTCACCATCGGCGTGAGCAGGGCCGCACGACGACGCATGCGGGGACGCTGTGCCGTGACCGGTGCCCCGTCGAAGCGCCCAGGTTCGGTGGCGTGCGGCACGGGTGGGGAGACCTGGGTCGGAGCGGCTCGGGCGCGCGCCCAGGCTCGGCGCGCTGTGCTGCGGTCGCGGGTGCGGACGCTGCGAAGGAGGAGATGTGGCACGAGGCGGTCAGCGCGGGTCCGGGCGTGCGCGCACGGACTCGGGGGCCCAGCGTCGCCCTGCCCCGCGGCCCACCGAGCAGGGGATCATCCCCGTGCTCGCCGAGGTCGCGCGCGAGGTCGACCGCGCGGTGCAGCGGCCGCCGACGCGCCCGGCCGTCCGCACGAAGTTCCAGGTCGTGGCCCTGCTCGTGCGTGAGGAGCGGGCCCGCGTCATGGCGGACGGCGCTCTGTCCTCGTCGCGACGCACCGAACAGCTCAAGCGGCTCGACGGGGTGGCGACGATGCTCGCCCGGATCGCGGCCCGGGACACCTCGCTGCTCCAGCTGCTGGCCGACGACGCCCGGGTCTCCGACGCGGCGCGCGCCTACAAGGCGTCGCTCATGACCGCGGGCGGGCTCGAGCCGCCGGAGGAGCCCGAGCCGGCCGCGGTGCCGGTCACCCCGACGCTGGCCTCTCCGACTCAGGTCATTCCCCGGTCGGTGATCTCGCGCCAGCTGGCGAACCCGTTCCTGGCGCCGGACTTCGAGGCCGCGGCCGAGCGGTCCGCGACGAAGGCGCGCCGGCTGGCCGGCTGGGAGCTGCTCGAACCGCTCTTCAGCTCCTTCGAGCGGGCCGCCACCGGCGCACCGGCCTGCATGACGCTGCCCGAGCCCCGCCGGGTGCCCACTCCGCCCGGCCGGGAGCTCATGCCGCACCAGGCCCAGGTCGTCGCGGCGACGGTCGGCGGGCATCGCACCTTCCTGCTCGCCGACGAGCCCGGGCTCGGCAAGACCGCGCAGGCGCTGCTCGCCGCGCAGGCCGCCGACGCCTACCCGCTGCTCGTCGTCGTGCCGAACGTGGTCAAGACGAACTGGGCGCACGAGGTCGGGCTGTGGACGCCGTTCCGCACGGCCACCGTGGTCCATGGCGACGGCGAGCAGGTGGACGCCTTCGCTGACGTCGTGATCGTGAACTACGAGATCCTCGACCGGCACGTCGGCTGGCTGGGCACCCTCGGGTTCCGCGGGATGGTCGTCGACGAGGCGCACTTCATCAAGAACAAGACGTCCCAGCGCTCGCAGCACGTGCTCGCTCTGTCGGAGCGGATCCGGGCGCGCGCGGCCCGGCCGCTGCTGATGGCGCTGACCGGGACCCCGCTCATCAACGACATCGAGGACTTCCGCGCGATCTGGCAGTTCCTGGGCTGGATCGACGACACCAAGCCGCTGGGTCCGCTCATGGCGGCCCTGGAGGAGACAGGCCTGACCCCGGCCGACCCCGGGTTCTACACCGCCGCGCGAGCGAGCGTCATCGACATGGGCATCGTGCGTCGTCGGAAGGTGGACGTCGTCGCCGACATCCCCGCCCGGCGCGTGGCGGACCTGCCGGTCGAGCTGGACGGGGCGGTAGGCCGCTCGATCCGCGCCGCCGAGGCCGCGCTCGCCGCCCGGATGGTCGCGCGCTACCGGTCCGCCGTGGAAGCGCGCGCTGCCGAGGGCGTGGCCGACGGGATCGACGCCGAGCTCGTCCGACGGGTCGCGGCGGGGGAGCTCAAGGACTCGAGCTCGAAGGCCACCGGCGAGAACGTCTTCACGATGGTTCGTCGGATCGGCCAGGCCAAGGCCGGGCTGGCCGCCGACTACGCCGCGCAGCTGGCCCGCAACGTCGGCAAGGTCGTGTTCTTCGCGCGGCACGTCGACGTGATGGACCAGGCCGAGCAGACCTTCGCCGACCGCGGCATCAAGTTCGCCTCGATCCGCGGCGACCAGACGACCAGGACGCGCAACAAGAACATCGCCTCGTTCACCGACGACCCCGAGGTGCAGATCGCGGTGTGCTCCCTGATGGCCGCCGGCGTGGGGATCAACCTCCAGGTCGCGTCCAACCTGGTGCTGGCCGAGCTGTCCTGGACCGACGCCGAGCAGACCCAGGCCATCGACCGCATCCACCGGATCGGCCAGGACCAGCCCGTCACCGCCTGGCGCATCATCGCCGCGCAGACCATCGACGCCAAGATCGCCGAGCTGATCGACAGCAAGTCGGCGCTGGCCGCCCGGGCGCTCGATGGGCTCGGGGACGAGGACGCCTCGTCGTCGACGGACGTCCAGCTCGAGACCCTGGTCGGGCTGCTCACCGACGCGCTCGTCGCCGAGGGCGTGGGCTGAGCCTCGACGACGTGCGCGCGGTCGGGTGAATGCCGCCTGGACCTCGCACCTCGGGGCGACGGCTCTGCCAGCCTTCTCGCACCGAGAGGGGGTCGACGTGACGCGCACGCGCAACGGGTGGGGGCTCAACAGCCCCTGGTACACCGACTGGGTCGTCTGGGTGACGGCGGTCGTGGTGCCGCTGAGATCGATCCAGGGCGTCTCGCAGCTGTCCGAGAACGACCCGCTCTCGTACGCCTTCGACTTCCTGATCTTCTTCGTCGTCGGCCTGGTGTTCGTCGGGCTGCCGCTCCTGGTCGTTCGCGGCCTCGTCCGCAAGCTCGCGCACATCGAGTCCGGCCCCATCGGCAGCGCCAGGGCGGCCACGCTCGTCGTCCCCATCAGCCCGACGGCCTCGGTGACGTTCACCCGCACGGCCGGTGGCCGAGTCGTCGTCGCGCTCAGCGGTGTGCCCGCCGAGCGTCGCGACGAGGCTCTCGCGGTGGCGCGCCGGCATGCCGAGGCGCGGGGCTTCCTGGTGCCCCAGGGGCGCACCAGCAACATCGCGGCACGCACGCTCTAGCGCTGCGGCGGCGTCGGACCGGTCGGTCGCCCTCGCGGAGCGCACGCGAGCCGCCGACCTCGATAACCTCGATCATGAACTGGCTCGAGGTTGTCGGATGGGCCGGGTCGGCCCTGATCATCGTGTCCCTCGCGCAGGCGCGCGTGCTGCGGTTCCGGGTGCTGAACCTGGTGGGCGCGCTGCTGGCGACGGTCTACAACTCGGTCATCGGGATCTGGCCGTTCGCGGCGATGAACGCGGTGATCGTCGTCATCGACGTGTACTGGCTGGTCAGGCTGCAGCGCGAGCGTCACGACGAGTCGGTCTACTCGGTGGTGGAGGTGGACGGCCACGACGCCTACCTGCAGCACGTGCTGCACGTGCACCAGGAGGACATCGCCAAGTTCCAGCCGTCGTTCGCGCCGGACGACGGCGGCGCGGCGTTCCTCGTGCAGCGCGGGGACGAGACCGTCGGGGTCGTCGTCGTGCGCGATGCGGGCAGCGGGGTCGGTCGCGTCGAGCTCGACTACGTGACACCGCGGTTCCGCGACTTCACGCCGGGCGAGTTCGTGTACCGGCACAGCGGCGTGTTCGCCGCGCACGGCCTGCGGTCGCTCGTCGTCGACGCCCTGCCGCAGAACCGTGAGTACCTCGAGCGCGTCGGCTTCCGTCCCGGGCCTACGGGCTGGACCCGTGAGGTGGACGTCGCGGAATAGAAAAGGTCCGCCCGCCGCGTCGAGRCCAAGGCCGCGAGCGCCGAGCTGCGGGGCGTCGGCCGCCTGGGCGACGTCACGTTCGAGGGCGCCGAGGGCGTCGTCAAGCTCGACGAGGCCGCCAGCGTGAAGCTGACCACCCTCACCGGCGACGTGACGGTGGGCC
>NZ_JBFUHG010000032.1:0-7358 GCF_056402515.1 Cellulomonas sp. P4_A2 | reverse complement strand
GCCGTCGCCGCCGCCGACTCGGGCGCCACGCCGGCCGCCGTCCTCGAGGCGGCGGCGCAGGCCGCGACCGCCGGTGCGGAGGCGACGGTCGAGCTGATCGCGACGAAGGGTCGCGCCAGCTACCTCGGCGAGCGCTCGGCGCACCACATGGACCCGGGGGCGCGCTCGACCGAGCTGATCCTGCGCGCCGCCGCCCAGGCCGCGGAGTGAGCGGGGGCGCACGGGTCGCGCTCGTGCTCGTCTCGCACTCGCGCGCGCTCGCGGAAGGGGCCGCCGAGCTCGCCGGCCAGATGGCGCCCGGCGTCCTGCTGATCGCCGCGGGTGGCATGGACGACGGGGGGATCGGCACGAGCTTCGGCGCGATCGAGGCCGCGCTGACCAGGGCGACCGAGGACGGTGGCTCCGCCGTCGTCCTGACCGACCTGGGCTCCGCGGTGCTCACCACCGAGTCCGTCGTGGAGTTCCTCGACCCCGACGTCGCGGCGCGGGTGCGGCTCGCGGACGCCCCGTTCGTCGAGGGCGCTGTCGCGGCGGCCGTGACGGCGCACGCGGGAGCGGACCTGGAGACGGTCCACGCGTCGGCAGAGGCCGCAGGCGGCATGTTCGGGACCCCCTCGGCGGAGGCCGCCCCAGCGGGTCCGGTCGCCGACGACGGTGTCGTGCGGGCCACCGTCACGGTCCGCAACCCGCTCGGGCTGCATGCCCGGCCCGCCGCGGTCGTGGCGCGGATGCTGGCGGGCTACGACGCGAAGGTGCAGGTCAACGGCGCGAACGGGGCGAGCGTGCTGGCCCTGATGAAGCTCGGGGCCACGCAGGGGCACGAGCTGCAGGTCGAGGCCGAGGGCGCGCAGGCTGCTGAGGCCGTCGCGGCCCTCGTCGACGCGGTCGAGGGCGGGTTCGGCGAGACCTGATCCCGTGTGACCGAGTCCACATGGACGGGCGTTCAGAAAATATTGCACGAGATGTAAAGTTGCACCTCGTGCAGAACACCCTTCTCGTCGGCTCGGCCGACCCCCGCGGCCCCGGCCTGCGGGAGCGCCAGAAGCTTGCGCGCCGCGAGGCGCTGATCGACGCGACACATCGACTCGTCGCCGAGCACGGCCTCGACGCGGTGACGGTCGAGGCGATCTGCGCGGAGGCCGGCGTCTCGGTCCGCACGTTCTTCAACTACTTCGAGACGAAGGACGACGCGGTCCTCGGGCACGCGCCGTGGCCGCTGGAGTCGGAGGCCGCCGACGCGTTCGTCGCGGGCGGCCCGACCGGTCACCTCCTCGAGGACATGCAGGCGCTCGTCTCGTCGTTCCTGGGGGACCCGCACCTGGACCACGCCCGGATGGCACGCGCGTTCGAGCTGGCGGCCCAGGAGCCGCGGCTGATCGCCCGCCACATGGCCTGGCTCGAGAAGCACAAGGGGCAGCTCGCGGCCGTCGTCGAGAAGCGCCTCGGATCGGGGACCGCGTCGTCGGCGTACTCCACCGAGACCGTCTCCGCCGCCCTGATGTTCCTCGTGCACGCGACATTCCTGCGCTCCGAGGCCTCACCTGCCGATGTGCCTGTCGGAGACCACCTCGCTGCCGTGGTCGCCGAGCTGCGCGCGATCGTCTCCGACTGAAGCCGCTCCACCGTCGTCCCGCGCGTCCCGCGACGCGATCACAGTTGCCCGAACGCACCGAAGAACGAGGTCCCACGCATGGCCATCGCCGCACCCGGCGCCCCAGCGACAGACAAGCCGCTGATCGTCCTGACCCCCCGCACCGTCTGGCTCATCTTCGGTGCGCTCATGGCGGGCATGTTCATGTCGTCGCTCGACCAGTCGATCGTCGGCACAGCCATGCCCACGATCGTGGGCGAGCTCAACGGCGTCGAGCACCAGGGCTGGGTGGTGACCGCGTACATCCTGGCGATCGCCATCGTGATGCCCCTGTACGGCAAGTTCGGTGACCTCTGGGGCCGGCGCTGGCCGTTCCTGGTGGCGATCGGGCTGTTCACGCTGGCGTCCGCCGGTGCCGGGTTCGCCGACACGTTCGGCCAGCTGGTGTTCTGGCGGTTCATGCAGGGCCTCGGCGGTGGCGGTCTGATGATCCTGTCGCAGGCGATCATCGCGGACATCGTGCCCGCCAAGGAGCGCGGCAAGTACATGGGCCCGATGGGCGCCCTGTTCGGCATCGCGGCCGTCGTCGGACCGCTGCTCGGCGGCCTGTTCACGCAGCACGCCGACTGGCGCTGGTGCTTCTGGCTGAACATCCCGATCGGCGTCGCCGCGTTCGCGATCGCCTGGTTCACGCTCAAGCTGCCCTCGCACCGTTCCGGCAAGAAGATCGACGTCGCCGGGATCTTTTTCATGGTCGTCGGAACCTCCGGCCTGGTCCTGCTGACCAGCTGGGACAGCTGGACCGGCAACCGCGGCTACGACTGGTCCGACCCTGGCCTGCTCGCGCTCGCCGTCGGCACCCTCGCGTCCATCGCGGCGTTCATCGTCGTGGAGCTGCGCGCGCAGGAGCCGCTGCTGCCGCTGCGCCTGTTCCGCAACCCGACCTTCACCATCGCCACCGTGATCGGCCTGATCCTCGGCATGGGGATGTTCGCGGCGATTGCGTTCCTGCCGACGTTCCTGCAGATGTCGACCGGTGCCGGCGTGACCGAGTCCGGCTTCCTCATGCTCCCGATGATGGTCGGCGTCATGATCGCGGCCGTCGGGTCGGGTCTGGCGATCACCCGCACGGGCCGCTACAAGATCTTCCCCGTGGCCGGCCTGGCCATCACGGCTGGGGGCATCGCGTGGCTCACGCAGATCACCGGTGACATGTCGATGATCCTGTTCGGCGCCATGATCTTCGTGGTCGGCTCGGGCATGGGCCTCGTGATGCAGACGATCGTCCTCGCCGTGCAGAACTCCGTGGACCCGCACGAGATCGGCACCGCGACCAGCACGAACAACTTCTTCCGCGAGATCGGCGCGGCCGTCGGCACGGCGCTGTTCAGCACCCTCTTCACGACGAAGCTCGCTGCGAACCTCGGCGACGTGTTCGCGGGTGCCCCGGCGGGTGCCGGCGACAGCGCGGCCGGCCTCACCCCCGCGGCCGTGCAGGCACTGCCCGAGCCCTACAAGACCGGCGTGATCGACGCGTTCACCAACGCCCTCGCCCCGTCGTTCTGGTACCTCGTGCCCGTGGTCCTCGTCGGGTTCGTTCTCGCGCTCTTCCTGCGCGAGGTCAAGCTCTCCGACGTGGCCGGCATGGTCGCCCGCGGCGAGGCGCTGGCCGCCGACGGCTCCGGCGACGTGACCGAGACGGTCGACGGCTCCGTGGTGCTCGACGAGCTCTCCGCGCCGGCCCACCCGGACATCCCGAGCCCGCACCGCGAGCCGGCGCAGGACGTCGGCGCGTCGGCCCGCCGGTAACCTTGGCCGCATGAGCTCCACCACCGGTGACGGTCCGGCCGTACGCCGCAAGCGCCCCGCGAAGCCCCAGTTCACGCAGACGATCCTCGTTCTCGAGGCTGTCGTGGTGTTCTTCGCGACGCTCGTGGCGTACGGCCTCCGGGTCGCCCCCACGGCCACCGTCTGGCTGGTCGGCGGCGGCCTGTGCGTGCTGCTCATCCTGCTGTCGGGCTTCGTCTCGCGGCCCGGCGGGTACGCGGCCGGGTGGGTCGGACAGGTGCTCGTGCTCGCGGGCGGGATCTGGGTCCCGATGATGTTCTTCGTCGGCGGGCTCTTCGTGATCCTGTGGTGGGTCGCCCTGAGCCTGGGCGGACGCATCGACCGCGAGCGTGCGGAGTATGACGCCGCTCACCCCGGTGCAGTCGGACCCTGAGCGACGACCCCCGTTAGGGTGACGGCCATGACTGACGCACCGACCACCCAGCGCACCCTCGTCCTCGTCAAGCCGGACGGCGTCCGGCGCGGGCTGACCGGCGAGGTCCTGCGCCGCATCGAGGCCAAGGGCTACACGCTGGTGGCCGTCGAGCTGCGCGAGGCCTCCGTGGAGCTCCTCGAGGAGCACTACGCCGAGCACGCCGGCAAGCCGTTCCTGACCCCGCTGGTCGACTTCATGCGCTCGGGCCCGCTGCTCGCGGTCGTCGTCGAGGGCCACCGCGCCATCGAGGGGTTCCGGTCCCTGGCCGGCGCCACCGACCCGACGGTCGCCGCGCCCGGCACGATCCGCGGCGACCTCGCCCGCGACTGGGGCCTGAAGGTCATCCAGAACCTCGTGCACGGTTCGGACTCTCCCGAGTCGGCCGCCCGCGAGATCGCGCTCTGGTTCCCCGCGCTCTGAACCATGGCCGCGACGCCTGCGGACCTCGTCGCGCAGGCGTGCGCGGACCTCGGAGAGGACGTCGTCGTCGACCGGTGCGTGGACCTGCTCACCGGACGGACGTCGGACCATCCGTTCTCGCTGGACCTGATCGCCGGGCCCGGGTCGCAACGGCTCGCGGACCGCTACGCGACGCAGCCCGGCAAGCCCGACCACTGGCCACGTGCCTGGGCCGCCCGGGCGCTGCGCTACGCCTGGCGCGAGGAGGTCGGCGTCCGGCGCGCCGTCGTCAGCGGGCTGTCCGACCCCGCGTGGCGCGTCCGGGAGACGTGCGCGGCGGTGGTCCGGCTGCGCGAGGTAGCGGAGGCGGCCGAGCCGCTGCGAGCCCTCCTGGCCGACGAGACACCCCGCGTCCGCGTCGCCGCCGCCCAGGCGCTGGCCGTGGTCGGCGAGCACGACGACCTCGAGGTGCTCGCGACGCTCCACGACGAGGACGCCCGGGTCGCGCGCGCGGTCGGGCAGGCCCGGAGCCGGCTCGCGGAGCGCCTCGACCTGCCCGATCCCGGCCACCACCGGCGCTGAGCAGCGCCGCCTCCCGGCTGCCGGGCGGCCAGCCCTTAGGCTTCGACCGTGCACCTCAAGACCCTCACCCTGCGGGGGTTCAAGTCGTTCGCCTCGGCGACGACCCTGAACTTCGAGCCGGGCGTCACCTGCGTGGTCGGGCCGAACGGCTCGGGCAAGTCCAACGTCGTCGACGCGCTGGCCTGGGTGATGGGGGAGCAGGGCGCCAAGTCGTTGCGCGGCGGCAAGATGGAGGACGTCATCTTCGCCGGCACCACCGGCCGCCCGCCGCTGGGTCGTGCCGAGGTGTCGTTGACGATCGACAACGCCGACGGTGCGCTGCCCATCGAGTACTCCGAGGTGACGATCTCGCGCACCCTGTTCCGCAACGGCGGGTCCGAGTACGCGATCAACGGCCAGGGCTGCCGGCTGCTGGACATCCAGGACCTGCTGTCCGACTCCGGCCTGGGCCGCGAGATGCACGTCATCGTCGGCCAGGGCCAGCTCGACGCGGTCCTGCGGGCCACGCCCGAGGAGCGGCGCGGCTTCATCGAGGAGGCCGCAGGCGTCCTGAAGCACCGCAAGCGCAAGGAGAAGGCGCTCCGCAAGCTCGAGGCGATGCAGGCCAACCTGACGCGGCTCGGCGACCTGACCGGCGAGATCCGACGACAGCTCGGGCCGCTCGGCCGGCAGGCCGAGGTCGCTCGCAAGGCGCAGACCGTCCAGGCCGACCTGCGCGACGCCCGCGCGCGGCTCCTGGCCGACGACCTGGCGCAGCTCACCTCCACGCTCGAGCAGGAGATCGCCGACGAGAGCGCCCTGCGCGTGAAGCGCGAGGAGGTCGAGCAGGCATTGGCCGGTGTCCGTGCGCGGCTCGCGACGCTCGAGCGGGAGGCGGCCGAGGCGGCACCCGCGCTCAGCGAGGCCAGCGAGGTCTGGTACCGGCTGTCGTCGCTGCGCGAGCGGCTGCGCGGCACCGCCTCGCTGGCGGCCGACCGGGTCCGGCTGCTCGGCAGCGCCGGCCCCGAGCGTTCCGGCGGCGCCGACCCCGACGACCTGGCGGCCCAGGCCGAGCGGGTGCGCTCGGCGGAGGCGGAGCTGGCAGGCGAGGTCGAGCTGGCCCGGGCCGGGCTGGAGGCTGCCGTCACCGCGCGCCAGCAGGCCGAGGCCGAGGCCGTCGCCGCCGAGAAGGAGGTGGCGACCGCCCTGCGCGGTGCCGCCGACCGTCGCGAGGGCGTCGCCCGCCTCGCCGGCCAGGTCGCGGCCCGACGCAGCCGCGTCGAGGCCACGCAGGCCGAGATCGGGCGCCTGCGCGAGTCGCTGGCGGCGGCCGAGCTGCGCGCCCAGGACGCGACGACCCAGTTCGCCGTCCTCGAGTCGCAGGTCGCGGGTGTCGAGGAGGGCGAGGAGGGCCTGGACGCCGAGCACGAGGCAGCCGTCGAGGCGCTCGAGAAGGCGACCGAGCGGCTCGCCGCGCTCCAGGAACAGCTCAGCGCCGCCGACCGCGAGCGTGCGGCCCTCGAGTCGCGCGCCGAGACCCTCGAGCTCAGCCTGACGCGCAAGGACGGCGTGGGCGCACTGCTCGCCGCCGACGGTCAGCCCGGTCTCGTCGGATCCGTCGCGGCCCTGCTGGCGGTGGACCCGAAGGACGAGGAGGCGATCGTCGCGGCGCTCGGCTCGCTCGCCGACGCGGTCGCGGTCGACTCGGTCGATGCCGCCGTCGACGCCATCCGGTACCTGCGCACCGAGGACGCCGGCCGGGCGACGCTGCTGGTCAGCGGCGGTGCCGGGAGTCCCGCCCCGCCGGTGACCGACGTGCCCGCAGGCGCCGAGCGCGCCGTCGACCTGGTCCGGGCCCCCGCGCACGTGCGCGCCGCCGTCGAGACATTGCTCGCCGACGTCGTGGTCGTGGACGACCTCGCCGCCGCCCGCGCGATCGTCGCCACCCGCCCCGACCTGGTCGTCGCGACCCGGTCCGGTGACGTCCTGTCGCAGCACCGCGCCTCCGGTGGCTCGGCGACCGCTCCGAGCGCGCTGCACCTGCAGGCCGCGCTCGAGCAGGCGAGGTCGGGTGCCGCGGCCGCGGCTGCGGCGGGGGAGCGGGTCCGGTTCGAGCTGACGACGGCGACCGAGTCGCTGGCCGCGGCCCGCGAGGCGCACGAGCACACCCTGGACCGGCTGAACGAGTCCGACGCGGCCCTCGCGGCCGTCGCCGAGCAGCTGGGCCACCTCGGCTCGACCGCCCGCGCCGCGAACGCCGAGGCCGCGCGCCTGCAGACCTCGCTCGACGGCGCGTCGAACACGCTCGAGGCGGACACCGCCGAGCTCGCCGAGCTCACCGAGCGGCTGGCCGCGGCCGAGGTCGAGCCCGCCGAGTCCGAGGCCGCGATCGTGGAGGGCAGCGCCCGTCGCGACCGCCTGGCCGAGCTGGCGTCCGGCGCTCGCGCCCGGGAGACCGAGGCGCGGCTGACGCTGCGGACCGGCGAGGAGCGCGCCCGCGCGCTGTCGGGTCGTGCGGAGTCGCTCGAGCGCGCCGCGCAGGCC
>NZ_JBFUHG010000031.1:0-41804 GCF_056402515.1 Cellulomonas sp. P4_A2 | reverse complement strand
TCGAAGAGGCGCCCGGCGGCGACGAGCTCGGCGCCCAGGTCGGGCAGGCGGGCGGCCGCGGCGTCGGCCGCCTCGTGGGCGGTGCGCGCTGCGCGCTCGTCGAGCACCGTGCGTTCCTCGAGCCCGCGCACGATCGCGCGGAACCGCTCGACGACGGCCAGGGTCCAGTCCCCGGCACCCGCCGCGGCGTCCGCGGCCCGCCGGATCTGGTCCGAGGTCCGGGAGTCGTCGGCGKCGAGGACGCCGCGCTCGGACGCGACCCTGCGCGCACGGCGCACCGGACCGTTCAGGACGAAGGCGATGGCGACGACGATCGCGACGACGGCGACGACCGCCAGCAGGACGAGCGGCCGGGGGACGCCGGGCGCCCGAACGCCGGAGATCTGGTCGGCGAGCCACTCGAGGATCCGGCTGAGCAGGGAGGGCTGCCGGTGGTACACGGGATCGAGGAGCTCCTCCGTGGCCCAGCGGCGCGCGGTGGCGGCGTCGGGGTCGACCGGGACGGACACGGGCAGCCGTACCGCACCGCTCACCGCCCAGGCCGACAGGATCACGCGGTCTGCTCCGCCGCGCGCGCGAGCTCGACGTCGAGGCCCTCGCGACGCATCCGGACGTCGATGTACAGCAGCGCGGTGACGGCGGCGACGAACGTCGTCGACAGCGTCAGCGCGATGATGTCGGCGATCCCGAGGATGACGATCGACGCGAACGAGCTGCCCGCCTCGTCGCCGAGGAAGAGCGCCGAGAACAGGGCGGCGGGCACGGTGAAGACGTAGCTGATGATCGAGGCCAGGATGGCCGTCAGCAGCCAGATGCCGAGCAGCCGCCAGAAGCTGCGGCGTGTGAGGCGCCACGCGCGGGCGATCGTCGGCCAGAACTTCTTGCCCTCGAGCATCAGCGCGGGAGCGGCAAGCAGCGTCCGGACCGTGAACCAGATCGCGACGACGAAGAGGGCGACGGCGCTCAGGATGCCGAGCGCGACCGCGAGACCGACGCTCCCGTTGACCGCCAGGACGGCCACTACCCCGACGACGATCCCGACCACGACGATCGACGCCAGGGCGAGGAGCAGGGAGAACGCGACGACGAGCCACACGCGCCTGGACCGCAGGACGTCGCGGATCGACACGGTCTGGCCGAGCACGGACCGACTGACCGACACGATCAGGAGTCCGGTGAGGATGGTCGTGGCCAGGGAGGTGATCGGCAGCCCGGCGATCGAGCCGGTGCTGGCGCTCCACTGGTTCTCCAGGCCCATGGTGCCCTGGGGGTCCGCCTCGCTCGCGATGTCGGCGATCTGACCCGCGACGACGCCCTGGACGTACCAGGCGATGAGCGACTGCAGCGCGACGGCGATGGTGACCACCAGCGCCGACATGCCGAACATGACCTTGGGGTTGGCGCGGATCGCGCGGAACGCGCCGTCGTAGATCTCGCCGAGGCCGATCGGCCGCAGCGGGATGATCCCGGGCTGCAGCGCGGGGGGCCGCCACGAGGCGCCGGGCGGAGGAGCCATCGGCTGACCCCACCCGGGCGCGACCGGAGGTCCGCCCCAGCCCGGGGGCGGCGGGGGCTGCTGGCCGTAGCCCGGAGGCTGGCCGTAGCCCGGAGGCTGGCCGTAGCCGGGGGGCGGCGGCTGCTGGGGATAGCCCGGCGCGGGCTGGCCGTAGGCGGGCGGGTAGCCGGGGGCCGGCGGGGTGGGTGCCGGCTGTCCGTAGGGCGGCGGCGGGGTGGGTACCGGGGGAGCCGGAGGGGTGGCGTCGCTGCTCGGACCGGTCGGGGAGGCCCAGGTCGGCTCCTGCGGCACTTCGTCGTGCGGGCTCGTCATGCGAGCACTGCTCCCTCGGCTCGGTGTGCGTTCGCGCGGGAGCCTTCTCCGGGCCCCCGCGGAGGAATCATCGTGCCACGGCGGCCGGTGCGCGGGAGGCGCGACCGGGTGATCTGTGAGCGGCGTGCCGCATCGCGGACACGTACTGGCCATCGGTAGGCCGCTGTGGTGCGAGAATGCGCGCATGAAGGGACGCGTGCTGGTGGTCGACGACGACACCGCGCTGGCCGAGATGATCGGCATCGTGCTGCGCTCGGAGGGTTTCGACCCGGTGTTCTGCGAGGACGGTGACGAGGCGCTGGGTGTGTTCCGGGCGACCCAGCCGGACCTCGTCCTGCTCGATCTCATGCTGCCGGGCAAGGACGGCAACGAGGTCTGCCGCCAGATCCGTGCCGAGTCGGGCGTGCCGATCGTGATGCTCACCGCCAAGAGCGACACCGTCGACCTCGTGCTGGGCCTGGAGTCGGGGGCCGACGACTACATCTCCAAGCCGTTCAAGCCCAAGGAGCTCGTCGCGCGGGTGCGTGCCCGCCTGCGCCGCAGCGACGAGCCGGCCCCCGAGCACCTCTCGATCGGCGACGTCTCCATCGACGTCCCCGGTCACCGCGTCTCGCGCGCCGGCAAGCCCGTCTCGCTGACGCCGCTGGAGTTCGACCTCCTCGTGGCCCTGGCGCGCAAGCCGTGGCAGGTGTTCACGCGCGAGGTGCTGCTCGAGAAGGTCTGGGGCTACCGGCACGCCGCGGACACCCGGCTGGTGAACGTCCACGTGCAGCGGCTGCGCTCGAAGATCGAGAACGACCCGGAGCAGCCGGAGATCGTCGTGACCGTGCGTGGCGTCGGCTACAAGGCGGGCGTGGCTTCGACGTGATCCTGGCGGGGGCGGCGCCGTCGTGCGTGTGAACAGCGCGTGGCGGCTGTTCCGGGCCCGCACGATGCGGCGGGTCCGTTCCGGCGCGCGCAAGTGGCGCGGCTCCCTGCAGGTCCGGGTCATCACGACGACGATGGCGATCGGCCTGGTCGCGCTCGCGGTGATCGGCGTCTACGTCAGCGAGCGCATGCGGGACGGCCTCTTCACGGCGCGGGTGGACCAGGTGCTCGAGGAGAGCGCCCGCTCGACGCTCGCGGCGCAGGCGACGCTCGACGCCTCGACCGCCACCTCGGGCATCGACGTCCAGAACCTGCTCGTCGCCGTCGTGCGCGCGCAGCGTGCAGGCGGCTCAGGGGAGCGGCAGGTCTTCCTTTTGCGGGCGCCCGGACAGAAGGGCGGCGGCGTCGCGACCGTCGGCGCGGCGTCCGACCCGGCACTCATCCCGCTCGTCTCCGGGGAGCTGCGCGTCGCCACGGCGACCGGCGGCCAGCACTGGCAGTCGGTCGCATGGCCGGTCGAGTCCGGTGAGGAACCGGCTGTGATGGTCGGTCAGGACGTGGACGTCCGGGTCGTCGGTACGTACCAGCTCTTCTTCCTGTACAGCCTGCAGTCGGAGCAGGACCGCCTCGACTTCCTCCAGCGCACGCTGCTGCTCGCCGCCGTGGCCCTCGTCGCCCTCCTGGGCAGCATGACGTGGCTGGTGACTCGGCAGGCGGTTCGCCCCGTGCGCCGGGCCGCCGAGGTGGCGGAACGTCTCGCCGACGGACACCTCTCCGAGCGGATGCCCGAGCGCGGCGAGGACGAGATGGCGACGCTGGCCCGCTCGTTCAACGAGATGGCCGCGAGCCTGCAGGACCAGATCCACCGGATGGAGGAGCTCTCGCTGCTCCAGCGACGGTTCGTGTCCGACGTGTCCCACGAGCTGCGGACGCCGCTGACGACGGTCCGGATGGCGGGCGAGGTCATCTACACGGCGCGCGGCAGCTTCGACCCGGCCGTGAAGCGTTCGGCCGAGCTCCTGCAGACGCAGCTGGACCGCTTCGAGGAGCTGCTGGCCGACCTGCTCGAGATCAGCCGGTTCGACGCCGGCGCCGCGGTGCTGGAGGCGGGCGGGCGCGACGTGCGCGACGTCGTCGTCTCGGCCGTGGACCACGCCACGCCGCTGGCGGAGCGCCGCAGCACCTGGCTCCGGGTGACGGTGCCCGAGATGTCGTGCGTGGCTGACATCGACCCGCGCCGCGTCGAGCGGATCCTGCGCAACCTGCTGGTCAACGCCATCGAGCACGCGGAGGGGACCACCGTCGAGGTGACGGTCGGGGCCGACGCGCACGCGGTCGCGGTGACGGTGCGCGACCGGGGCGTCGGCATGACCCCCGATGAGGCGCTGCACGTCTTCGACCGGTTCTGGCGGGCGGACCCCGCGCGGGCGCGCACGACGGGCGGCACCGGGCTCGGGCTGGCCATCTCGCTCGAGGACGCCCACCTGCACGGCGGCTGGCTGGAGGCGTGGGGCCGGCCCGGTCGTGGGGCCAGCTTCCGGCTGACACTGCCGCGCCGGGCAGGCATCCGGCTCACGGACTCCCCGCTGCCGCTCGTCCCTGACGAGACGCCGACGGTCGAGGCAGTGCGCGTCCCACTGGTCCGCGCGAGCACCGACCCCGCAGCACTCCCGGAGCTCGGCAGCCAGGAGCCGGACGACCGCGCCACTGGACCCGTCGACGAGCGGCAGGAAGTCCGATGAGCACGAACAGTCGTCGGGCAAGGGTCGCGGGCTGGGCCGCGACCGTCGTCCTGCTCCTCAGCGCGTGCGTCGCAATGCCCACGTCCGGCCCCGTGCAGGAGAGTGACATCAAAGTGTCGACGCAGGGCGACGTCGACGTGCTCGCGCCGGGGCCTGAGATCGACGACACGCCGCAGGAGATCGTCGACGGCTTCCTCACGGCGAGCGCCGCGGGGACCTCCGACGGCTTCGTCCGCGCCCGGGAGTACCTCGCCGGGGCGGCCAAGACGGAGTGGCAGCCGCTGTCGGGCGTGGTCGTCGCCGGTCCGATCGAGTGGGGCGCGAGCGGTAGCGACGCGCAGATCGTCGGGAACGTGCCCGTGATCGCTCGCGTGGACGGCGACGGGCTGTACGTCGAGGCGCCACCGAACGCGATCGAGTCCGTCACGTTCGACCTCGTACAGGACGACGCCGAGCAGTGGCGGATCTCCGGGGTCCCGGACGGCCTGATCCTGCAGGAGCAGGACTTCGAGCGGACCTTCCAGTCCACACCCCTGTACTTCCTGTCGCCCGACGAGACGTACCTGGTGCCCGACACCCGGTGGTTGCCCAAGAAGAACCTCCCGACGGCCGTGGTGCGCGAACTGCTCGGCGGCCCGTCGGCGTGGCTCAGTGACGCGGTGACCACGGCGATCCCCGAAGGTGTCGCGATGAACCCAGAGGCAGTGCCCGTCGACTCCGACGGCGAGGTGCTCGTCGGACTCAGTCCGCAGTCGGTCGTCACCTCGGCGAACCGGCCGCTGCTGCTCGCGCAGATCCAGGAGAGCCTACGGACGGTGCCGGGCGTCGGGTCGGTCCAGGTCGTGGCCGTCGCGGCGGGCGGGAACGCGGTGACCGACGGCGTGCCACTGGGCGAGGCAGCCCAGCTCGAGCGCGGCTCGGCTCCGTCCGGCAACGTCGAGTTCCTCCAGGCGGACCGGCTGGTCTCGCTCTCCCGCGACAACGTGACGCCGGTTCCGTCGGTCGGCTCGCTCGAGGACCTCGACCCGCGTAGCCCCGCGAGCAGCGCGGACGGCAGCCTCCGGGTGCTCCTGTCGGGGCCGGACGAACTCGTCAGCGCACCGACCGCCGTCGCGCCCGCGACGACCCTCTACACGGGGGCAGCGCTCGCCGCGCCCTCGATCGACCGCTTCGGCTGGACCTGGACCGCCTCGTCGGACGACGGGATCGTGGCGGTCAGGGCGGGCTCGTCGACGGTGTCCGTCCAGGCCGACTGGCTGGTGGGCCGCACCGTGCGGGCGGTCCGGGTCGCCGCGGACGGCACCCGCATCGCCGTGGTCTCGGCGGGAGCCGACGGCGTCGCGATCGACGTCGCGGGCATCATCCGCGATGAGTCCGGGTCCCCGCAGCAGCTCGGGATACCGCTCCGGGCGGGTGCATCGATGGTGGACGCGACCGCCGTCGACTGGGTTGACGAGTCGACGCTCGGGGTCCTCGGACGCAGCACGGGCGAGGCCACCGTGCACAAGGTTCCTGTGTCCGGGCCGACCGAGTCGTTGCCCGAGGTCGCTGACCCGACCGCGATGGCGGGAGGCACGGTCATCTACGTGACGACCCTCGACGGGGGCCTGAGCCGCAACGTCGGTAGCACCTGGGCGCCGGTGGCCGGGGTCACGGGCGCGTCCTATCCCTCTTACCCCGGCTGATCCGTCCCCAGCCCGTGGCGGCGGGCGAAACAGTCGCGCGGGCGGGTCACGGACGGGTCGTCGGCCCATGCTCGACGGGTGCTCTCCGTCCTGCGCGACCTCGTGGGGCTGGTGCTGCCGGTCGAGTGCGCCGGGTGCGGTCGCGACGACGTCGCCTGGTGCCCGAACTGCGCCGCGCTGCTGGCGGGCGAGCCGTGGCGGTGCGAGAACCGGGCCCCACGCCTCGACCGGATGGACGGGCGCGGGCCGCTGCCCGTGTGGACGCTCGCGGACTGCTCGGGGGACGT
The DNA here is from genome assembly GCF_056402515.1 of Cellulomonas sp. P4_A2. Classification (NCBI taxonomy): domain Bacteria; kingdom Bacillati; phylum Actinomycetota; class Actinomycetes; order Micrococcales; family Cellulomonadaceae; genus Cellulomonas; species Cellulomonas sp. P4_A2. Next base: position 35,395 of record NZ_JBFUHG010000031.1, on the reverse strand, counting down.
CCGGCGGGCGGTCATCGCCTGGAAGGACCGGGGCCGGGTCGACCTGACCGGCGTCCTGGCGCACGCGATGGCCCACGAGGCGCGGCACGTCGCGGGCGCGCTCGCGCCGGTCGCGCCGCTCCTGGTCGTCCCCGCGCCGTCGACTCCCGCCTCCCGGCGGCGACGCGGCGGCAACCTGGTCGACGCCCTCGCCGCGGCGGTCGTCGGTGGGCTCGTCGACGGCGGGGTCCCGGCCGAGATCGGGCGCGTGCTCCGCCGGGCCCGTGGCGGCGACCAGGTCGGGCTCGGCGCGCGGGAACGCGCCCGCAACCTCTCCGGCCGGCTGTGGGTCCCCGGTCGCTGCGTCGGTGCGGTGGCCGGTCGTCGCGTCCTGCTCGTCGACGACGTCCTGACCACCGGAGCGACGTTCTCCGCGGCACGCAGCGCGCTCGAGCGGGCCGGCGGCGCCGTCGTGGCCGGCCTCACGCTCGCCTCCACACCGGGCCCCGCGCGGTCGCCGGCGCTGCCGGACCGGCCGGTTGTCCGCCCCTCGGACGCATGGGGGTGATCACCGGCGTGGGAGTGGTCACGGATGGGTCACGGGGTTAACGTGGGGAGCCAGAGCCGGCGCCGAACCGGGGGGACCTCAAAGGTCGTCCGGGCTCGGCTGCGGGAGGAGGTGACGCCGCCCGACTGCCCTCAGGGCAGCCCAACGCATGTCACCCCGGGCGGGCGAGTCAAGTTCCGCCCCCGACCCTCGCAGGAGGCTCACATGGAGATCGTGGTTGCCGGCCGGCACACCGAGGTGCTTCCGAAGTTCCGGACGCACGTCGAGCAGAAGCTCGCGAAAGTCGAGCAGCTGGCCCCCCGCGCCCAGCGGATCGATGTCGTCGTGTCGCACGAGACGAACCCCCGCCAGTCCGGAAGCTCCGAACGCGTCGAGCTCACCGTGGTGGACCGAGGTCCCGTGATCCGCGCCGAAGCGTGCGCAGACGACAGGTACGCCGCTCTGGACATGGCGCTCGGCAAGCTGCTCGAACGGCTTCGTCGCACCCGTGACCGGCGCAAGGACCACCGCAACCACACTCCGATCGCCCCCGTCGACGTCCGGCCCCCCGAGCCCGAGCCCGAGGCGGCCGCACCCGTGGACCCGCAGGCCGCCGTGGAGACGACGCTCGGCGACTCGCCGGTGATCATCCGCGAGAAGGTGCACGCGGCCCAGCCGATGACCGTCGACGACGCGCTCTACGAGATGGAGCTCGTCGGGCACGACTTCTTCCTGTTCATCGACGCGGAGACCGCCCAGCCGTCCGTGGCGTACCGCCGGCGTGGCTGGAGCTACGGCGTGATCAAGCTCGACACGGCCGTCGCCACGAACCACGTCCCGCAGGCGGTCGGCGTCGGCTGACGCACCTCCCCATCTGCACACCTTGACGCCCGGCCGGCMGCAACCGGCCGGGCGTCGTCGTTCCCGTTGGGTCCGTCGGCGACGTGCCGTGTGGTCGTCCCATGTCGGAGGTGGACGGCAGGATGGCCCCGTGACCGTCGAGCGCCTCAGCCTGTCGCAGGCCCGCCGCATCACCCTGCGCGCCCAGGGGCTCGACGCGCCCCGCCCCAGCAGGGCCGCGCCCGCGAACATGAGGCAGTTCCAGCACGTGGTGGACCGGCTCGGCGTCCTGCAGATCGACTCCGTCAACGTCCTGGCCCGAGCGCACCTGATGCCCGCGTACTCGCGCCTCGGCGCCTACGACCCGGCACTGCTGGACCGGGCGTCGGGGCGGGCGCCGCGGCGGCTCGTCGAGACGTGGGCGCACATGGCCTCGTTCGTGCCGCCCGAGACCTACCGGCTGCTCGTCTGGCGGCAGCGCGCCTACCTCGACGAGGCGTGGGGCGCGATCGCCGACGTTCCCCTGCAGCACAGCTCGATGGTCGACGAGATCCGCGCAATCATCACGGCGCGCGGCCCGATCACGGCGTCGAAGGTCCAGGAGACGTTCGAGGCCGACCACCCCACCACCCGGACGGAGTGGGGCTGGAACTGGACCGTCGCCAAGCGGGTGCTCGAGTTCCTGTTCTTCACCGGCGAGGTCACCTCGTCGGGTCGCAACGGGGCGTTCGAGCGCCAGTACGACCTGACGTCGCGCGTGCTGCCGCCGGAGCTGCTCAACGCACCCGACTTGCCCCGCGACGACTGCGTCCGCGCCCTGGTCGAGATCGGCGCGCGTGCGCACGGCATCGGCACGGTGCGCAGCTTCGCCGACTACTTCCGCATCAAGCTGGCCCCCGCCGCCCGCGCGATCGCCGAGCTGGTGGAGGAGGGCGTCCTGACCGAGGTCACCGTGGACGGCTGGAACGAGGGCCAGGTCTGGCGGCACCGCGACGCGACGCTGCCGCGGCGAGCGACCGGTCGGGCGCTGCTCAACCCGTTCGACCCGCTCGTCTTCGAGCGCCGCCGCCTCGAGGCGCTCTTCGGGCTGCGGTACCGCATCGAGATCTACGTCCCCGAGCCCAAGCGCGTCTGGGGCTACTACGTGCTGCCGTTCCTGCTCGGTGAGTCGATGCCCGCCCTGGTGGACCTCAAGGCCGACCGCCAGGCCGGCGTCCTGCGCGTCCAGGCCGCCCACCGCACCCCGGGCTCGCAGTCGCACGTCGTGGAGGAGCTCGCCGCGGAGCTGCACGAGCTGGCCGGGTGGCTCGGGCTCGGGGAGGTGGTCGTCGCGGACCGCGGCGACCTCGCCCCCGCTCTGCGAGCCGTCGTGTGAGCCACGTGAGCAGCCGCCGGGACTTCGGCCTCGTCGCTCTGGGCGCGATCCTCTGGGGAACCGGTGGCCTCGCCGGGGCCGCTCTGGCCGACTCCGCCGGCCTCGCGCCGCTCGTCGTCGCGTCCTACCGGCTGCTCGGCGGTGGCGCCGTCCTGCTCGTCGCGCTCGCGGTGACGGGCCGGCTGCGCGGCCTGGCCCGCACGCGCCCGGCGCTGGTGCGCATCGTCGTGACGGCGCTGCTCCTCGCCGTCTACCAGGGCGCCTACTTCGCGGCCGTGGTGCGGGCCGGCGTTGCGGTGGCCACGCTCATCGCCCTGGGGGCCGCGCCACTGCTCGTCGCGATCGGTACCGCCGTGAGCTCGCGCCGCGCGCCGGCCGCCCGCACCGTCGTGGCGCTCGCGCTCGCCCTGGTCGGGCTCCTGCTCCTCGTCGGGCGGCCGGGCAACGCGGGAGGCGGCGCCCCCGCGGGCGCGGCGCTCGCGTTCGTGGCGGCGGCGGCGTTCGCGACGATGACCGGGCTGAACCGCCGCCCGGTGCCCGGTCTGTCCCCCTTGCCCATGACGGCGACCGCGTTCACGCTCGGCGGAATCCTGCTGCTGCCCGTCGCCGCGGTCGTCGGCCCGACCGTCGGGCTGCCGGACGACGCACAGGGGTGGCTGCTGCTCGCCTACTTCGCGATCGTGCCCACCGCGGCCGCCTGGGGAGCGTATTTCACGGGTCTGCGGGGCGTCCCGGCCACCACGGCCACGTTGCTCGCCCTGCTCGAACCGCTCACCGCGACGGTCGGGGCGGTCCTGCTGCGCGGGGAGCAGCTCGGCGTCGCAGGCGTGGTCGGGGCGGTCCTTCTGGGCACGGCGGTCGTGGTTCTTCGCCCACGCCCCGCAGGCTCGCCTACGATGGACGGGCCCGGCCGTGCGGCCGGCACCCAAGCCGCTCCGACGCCGCGCGCGCCCGGAGTGCGAACACGTCGGGAGTAGTGCGTGCCAGCGATCCTCGAGAAGGTCCTGCGCCTCGGTGAAGGCCGGATCGTCAAGAAGCTGTCGGGCATCGCCCAGCAGGTCAACACCCTGGAGGACAGTTTCGTCGCGCTGTCCGACGCCGAGCTGCGCGAGGAGACCGACCGGTTCCGCGCCCGCCTGGCGGACGGGGAGTCGCTGGACGATCTGCTCGCCGAGGCGTTCGCCGCGGTGCGCGAGGCCGCACGCCGCACGCTCGGGCAGCGGCACTTCGACGTCCAGCTCATGGGCGGCGCCGCGCTGCACCTCGGCAACATCGCCGAGATGAAGACCGGTGAGGGCAAGACCCTCGTCGCCACGGCCCCCGCGTACCTCAACGCGCTCGCGGGCAAGGGCGTGCACGTCGTCACGGTCAACGACTACCTGGCCAGCTACCAGGCCGAGCTCATGGGCCGCGTCTACCGCTTCCTCGGCCTGACCAGCGGCGTCATCCTCTCGTCGCAGCGTCCGGCCGAGCGCCGCGAGCAGTACGCCGCCGACATCACGTACGGCACCAACAACGAGTTCGGCTTCGACTACCTGCGCGACAACATGGCGTGGAACACCGAGGAGCTCGTCCAGCGCGGCCACAACTTCGCCATCGTCGACGAGGTGGACTCCATCCTCATCGACGAGGCGCGCACGCCGCTGATCATCTCCGGACCGGCCACGGGCGACGCCAACCGCTGGTACGCCGAGTTCGCCAAGGTGGTGCGCCGCCTGCAGGCCGAGCGCGACTACGAGGTGGACGAGAAGAAGCGCACCATCGGCGTCCTCGAGCCCGGCATCGAGCGCGTCGAGGACTACCTGGGCATCGACAACCTCTACGAGTCGCTCAACACGCCGCTGATCGGGTTCCTGAACAACGCCATCAAGGCCAAGGAGCTGTTCAAGCGCGACGTCGACTACATCGTCAAGGACGGCGAGGTCCTGATCGTCGACGAGCACACCGGCCGCACGCTGCCGGGCCGTCGCTACAACGAGGGCATGCACCAGGCGATCGAGGCCAAGGAGGGCGTGGCCATCAAGGCCGAGAACCAGACGCTCGCCACGATCACCCTGCAGAACTACTTCCGCCTGTACACCAAGCTCTCCGGCATGACCGGTACCGCCGAGACCGAGGCCGCCGAGTTCCAGGGCACCTACAACCTCGGCGTCGTGCCCATCCCGACCAACCGCGACATGCAGCGCATCGACCAGCGCGACTTCGTCTACAAGAGCGAGAACGGCAAGTTCGACGCGGTCGTCGACGACATCGTCGAGCGGCACGCGAAGGGTCAGCCGGTGCTCGTCGGCACCACGAGCGTCGAGAAGAGCGAGCTGCTCTCCGCCAAGCTCAAGAAGCAGGGTGTCCCGCACGAGGTCCTGAACGCCAAGCAGCACGCGCGTGAGGCGTCGATCGTCGCTCAGGCGGGCCGCAAGGGTGCCGTCACCGTCGCGACGAACATGGCCGGCCGCGGTACCGACATCATGCTCGGCGGCAACGCCGAGTTCATGGCCGTCGAGGAGCTCGAGGCGCGTGGCCTCGACCCCGCCGAGAACGCCGAGGAGTACGAGGCCGCGTGGCCGACCACCTTGGCCAAGGCCAAGGAGTCCGTCGCGGCCGAGCACGACGAGGTCGCCGACCTGGGTGGCCTGTACGTCCTCGGGACGGAGCGGCACGAGTCGCGTCGCATCGACAACCAGCTGCGCGGTCGTTCCGGCCGTCAGGGCGACCCGGGCGAGTCCCGGTTCTACCTCTCGATGCAGGACGACCTCATGCGCCTGTTCAACTCGGGTCTGGCGGAGTCGATGATGAAGCGCGCCGGGTTCCCCGAGGACATGCCGCTCGAGTCGAAGATCGTGACGCGCGGCATCCAGTCCGCGCAGTCGCAGGTCGAGTCGCGCAACTTCGAGATCCGCAAGAACGTCCTCAAGTACGACGACGTCATGTCCCGCCAGCGCGAGGTCGTCTACAAGGAGCGTCGTCGGGTCCTGCAGGGCGAGGACCTGCACGTCCAGATCACGCACTTCCGCGAGGACGTCCTCACGGACTACGTCACGGCCGCGACGTCCGAGGGTCGCCCGGAGGACTGGGACCTCGACGCGCTCTGGACCGCCCTGAAGGCGGTGTACCCGATCTCGATCACGCCCGACGAGGTGGTCGAGGAGGCGGGCGGGGCGACCCGCCTGACCGCGGCCCAGCTCACGCGGGAGATCCTCTCGGACGCCCAGGTCGCCTACGCGGAGCGCGAGGAGTCGATCGGCGCGGACAACATGCGTCAGCTCGAGCGTCGCGTCACCCTCTCGGTCCTCGACCGCAAGTGGCGCGAGCACCTCTACGAGATGGACTACCTGAAGGAGGGCATCGGCCTGCGGGCGATGGCCCAGCGCGACCCGCTGGTCGAGTACCAGCGCGAGGGGTTCCAGCTCTTCAACGCGATGAACGACGCGATCAAGGAGGAGACGGTCGGCTACCTGTTCAACCTGGAGGTCCAGGTCCAGGTCCAGGACGAGTCCGCGCCCTCCTCGCCGATCACGCTCGACTCGATCGCCGACGCCCAGACGACCGCAGGTGCCGCGGCGGCCGACCGGCCCGCCGCCGGCAAGCTGGTCGCCAAGGGCATCGACGGTCCCGCCGAGCAGGCGCCGCTGCAGTACTCCGCCCCGTCGGTGGACGGTGACGGCGGTGTGGTCACCCGCGGGACGAACCCCTCGGGCAAGAACGGCGGCGCAGCGCCCACGGCCGGTGCGCCCACCGGCGGGCCGTCGGCGTACTCGGTCAGCCGATCTCCAGGGCCGTCGCGCGCCAGGCGCCGCGGTGCGCCTCGAGCCGGAGAGCGACGGCCCGCACCCGGCCGGAGTCGTCTGTGACGACGCTGACCTCGTGCGCGGTCGCGACGATCGGCGTCAGCCGCACGCGCCGGACCACCGGGCGTCGCTCTCCCTGCGGGGTGCGCAGCACGCGCGCGGTCAGGCTGCTGCGGACCTGCAACGCCTCGTAGACGCCCGGCGCCAACCAGCGCGCGAGCTGGGCCACCGGGCGGCGACCGGCCAGCACCTCCAGCGCGGCGAGCGCGATGGAGCAACCCACGGCACCGGGGTCGGCCGACGGGACCGCGCTCGGTACGTCCTCGTCGTCCGCGGCCGCCGACGTCTCGCGCGCCCGCAGGACCGAGATGCGCGCGGCGACCGTCGGATGGACGGGTTGGGCGGGGCCGGTCGCCCGCGGGACGAGCGCCTTCTCCGGTGAGGCGACCAGGCGGATCCGGGGCTCGGGAGCGGCCGGCTCCTCCTGGCGCACCCGGGCGAACGCGTCCTCCGCGCTCGACTGCGCCAGCTCGACGGCGACCGAGCTCATGACGCCGCCTCGTCCTGCACGACGGGCGCCGCGAGCTCTTGACCGGGGACGACCAGACCGGGGTCCGACCCGATCACCGACGCGTTGGCGTGATACCACTGCGGCCACGACGCGGCAATCTCCGCGTCGGTGGCGTCGGGCGCGAGATGTCGCGCGGCGATGGCCCAGAGGCTGTCGCCGGCGACGACGACCACGGGCTCGGACTCCGCGGGTGCGAGGGCGGGCGCGGGCGTCGACGGAGCCGCTGCGATCGCGGCGGGCGGATCGACCACCGGCTCGGCGACGGGAACCAGCGGCGGCACGGCGGCGGTCGGACCGGTCGCCGTCGGTTCCGCGCTCGTGGTGGTCGGCAGTACGCCGTGACCGGCCGACTCCGCATCGGCGCGGGTCGTCACCGGCCAGCCGAGGTCGTCAGCCGTGACCGTCGCCGGGGGCGGTGTCGGTGCGGGGGCCACCGCGGAGGCACCGGTGACGGAACCGAGCCCCACGGTCGCGCCGACCATGAGCACGAGCGCCCGACGCACGACCGCGGGAGCGCACCGGTGAACGAGCCGCTCCCCGCCCCGCCAGCTCGACCCGACGAGCCGCACGGCCAGGCAGCCCAGCGCGAGCAGGGCGGAGACGGCGAGCCACGCGGCAACCAGCGCCCCGACACCGCAGACCGCGACCTCCAGGAGCGCGTCGACCGTCCGCATCGACGAGCCGGTGACCAGCGAGAGCACGCGCATCGCGAGCACGAGGGCCAGGGCGCCACCGGCGACCGTCGCGACGAGGAGTCCGAGCGCCGCCGTGGCGACGGAGGGCCGGCGCGGGGGAAGGGGCGCGGTCCTGCTCCGGGGCGCCGTATCGATCACCATGGTTGACCCTCAATCGTGTCGTTTGATGCCGTTTGATCTCGCTTGTGCGTCATAGATGTACCTGAATGTCCGATTCATGTCCAGTGCTGTCCCACGATCGGGTCGCGGGCCCTACGGTGCTCGGATGCGATGGGAGCAGCTGTTCGCGGACATGGAGGCCCAGCTCGCGGCGGCCCGGTCGGCGGACCTGCGCGCCGAGGTCGCCGAGCTGGCGCGGGCCGAACGCGCCTCGGTGACCCTCTCGGCGCGCGTCCGCGCATCAGTCGGGCACACGCTGCGGATCCGGCTCGACGGCGCCGAACCGCTTGCCGGGACGCTGCTGGAGGCGGCGCCCGAGTGGCTCCTGCTCGCCACGCCGCCGGCGAGGCGGGCGCTCGTCCCGCTCTCGGCGGTGGTCGCGGTCGACGGGCTCGCCATCGACGCGGCGCCTGCGGCCGGCGTCGTCGAGTCCCGCCTAGGGCTCGGTCAGGTGCTGCGCGCGCTGTCGCGCGACCGGCTCGGTGTCCGGGTCGTCTCGGGTGGCGCGGAGGTCGTCGGCCGCATCGACCGCGTCGGAGCGGACCACCTCGACGTGGCGGAGCTCGGGACGCAGGGGCGGGCGCTGTGGGCGGTCCCGTTCGACCGGCTCCAGGTCGTGCACGAAGCCTGAGGTCAGGCGTCCGCGCTCGAGGTCGCGTCCGAGGTGTTGCGCGCGCGGGTCTCCTCGTACATCCGCTGGATGTACTTCTCGAGCTCGGCGGACTCGACGCGCCACTGCAGCCGCCCGCCGATCTGGATGGCGGGCAGATCGCCCGAGCGCACGAGGGCGTAGGCCTGCGGGGCCGAGATGTTGAGCACCTCGGTGACGTCCGCGAGGGTCAGGAACCGCGAAGGCATGACCGCAGTCTGGCACGCACGGACGCCAGAACCGGTTTGTCCACAATGCACCGTTCCCGCCCACGGGGGGTGCTCGGCGCGGCAGGATGCACAGGTCTGCCGACGAACAGGGGAGTCATGGACACCAGCGTCATCGATCTGCCCGCGCCCGTCGCGGCCAGGCTGCGTCGGCCGGGCTGGCGTGACCCGCGGCTGCTCGCCGGCATCGCGATGGTCGCGGCGTCCGTGCTGCTCGGCTCGTGGGTCGTGCGGACCGCGCAGGCGACGGTGCCCGTCTACGTGTCGCGAAGCGCGCTCGTCCCGGGCGACCGGCTCGAGCCGAGCCGGCTCGCCGTCGTGGACGTCCGCCTCGGCACGGTCGACCTCGACCACTACCTGCGCGCGGACCAGCCGCTCGAGGACGCGGTCGTCGTGCGCGTCGTCGGCCGCGGAGAGCTGGTCCCGGCCTCGGCGGTGGGGGATGCCGGCGACCTGGACCTGCGGCCCGTGTCGGTGACGTTGGAGCGGACCCCGTCCAGGGACGTGACCGAGGGTGCGCAGGTGGACCTGTGGTTCACGCCGACGCCGCCGTCCGGCGAGGATGCCGAGCCCGCCGAGCCGGTGCAGCTCGCGACGGACCTCGTCGTGGCCGAGGTGACCTCCCAGGACGGTGCGTTCAGCGTGGGCGGCGGGGCCCAGGTGCAGGTGCTCGTGCCGAGCGGCCGGCTGCCGGACATCCTCGCGGCGCTCGCGGCGGACGGCACGCTCGACGTGGTTCCTGTCCCCGGCTCGGGGAGCTGACGTGCCGGTCGGGGTGCTCTGCGCGGTCCACGGCTCCGCCGAGTCGATCATCGTGCAGGCGGTCGAGCGCTCCGGCGGCCGGCTGAGCGTGACGCGCCGCTGTGTCGACCTCACCGAGCTGCTCGCGGCCGCGGAGGCGGGCCTGGGGCGCCTGGCGGTCGTCTCGGGCGACCTGGACCTGCTCGACCGGGAGGCCGTCGAGCTGCTGCACCGCGCCGGCGTGCGGGTGGTCGGGGTCGGCGACGCGACGCGGCCCTGGCTCGGGGAACGGCTGTCGGCCCTCGGCGCCGACCTGGTGGTCATGGCGCCGCAGGACGAGGACGCCGGCGGCACGGTCGTGCGCGAGGCGCTCGCGATCCTGGACGCGACAGGCACACCCGAGAGTGCGGTGCCGCCGCCCGAGGAGGTCCCCGTCCGCTGGCCGGCCGCCGGTCTGGTGGTCGCGGTGTGGGGTCCCACCGGCGCGCCCGGACGCACGACCGTCGCCGTGAACGTCGCCGCGGAGCTCGCCGCCGCGGGCCGTCGCACGCTCCTGGTCGATGCCGACACGTACGGCGGCTGCGTCGCGCAGGTGGTCGGCATGCTCGACGAGGCTCCGGGACTGGCCGCCGCGGCCCGCGCCGCCGGTCAGGGCTCCCTCGACCTGATGGCGCTGGCACGGCTGACCCCGCAGATCGCGCCCGACCTGCGGGTGCTGTCGGGCATCTCGCGGGCGGACCGTTGGCCCGAGCTGCCGTCGTCGTCGCTGGACGCCGTCTGGACCGTCGCCCGCTCCCTGTCGGAGTGGACGGTGGTCGACTGCGGTTTCAACCTTGAGCAGGACGAGTTGCTGAGCTATGACACCCGCGCCCCGCGCCGCAACGCCGCGACCCTCAGCGCACTGGGGGCCGCCGACGTCGTCATCGTCGTCGGCTCGGGTGACCCGGTCGGCATCCAGCGTCTCGTGCGCGGACTGAGCGAGCTGGCCGACCTCGGCCTGGGCGGCACGCGGATGGTCCTGGTCAACCGCGTCCGAGCCTCCGTCGCCGGGGCGCACCCGGGGGAGGCCGTCCAGCAGGCGCTCGCCCGGTACGCGGGCGTGACGGACGCCCACGTGGTCCCCGACGACCGCCCGTCCCTCGACGCGGCGCTCCTGGCGGCGCGCACGCTGCGCGAGGTCGCGCCCGGCTCGCCGGCCCGACGGGCGCTCGCGGCCGTGGCGGTCCAGGTGGACTCGGTCCTGGCGGCAGTGCCGGCCGGCTGACCGGACGTGCCCGGGCGCGGGAGCGGACCGATCTCGGCTCCGCCCGGCACACTGGAGGCGTGCGCATCTACGTTCCCGCGACCCTCGACCAGATCGAGCCCGCAGCAGGCCCGCTGACGCCACGCCGGGTGCACGCCGTCACGCCGGCGCTGCGAGCGATGTTCCCCGACGAGGACGACGAGGGTCTCGAGTTCGCGGCGCAGCTCGCGGCAGCGGACGACTCGCTCGCCCTGCTCGGCGAGCTGCGGGGCGCACCGCGGGCACGGCTCGTCGTCTCGGTGGATGTCTCCGAGGACGACGTACGGCCGTTGCTCGACGACGACGAGGTGCCGAGCGCCCTGGACCTCCTGCGTGCGGTGGACCGCGACGACATCGCGTGCGTGCACGTGGACGAGCCGGGGGTGGGCGCCGACGTCGACGCCGCGATCACGGGCGACGACGCGGCGATCGAGCGCCTCGACGAGCGCGACCTGCTCTGGTACGACGCCTCGGAGCTCGGTCAGCTCAGCGCGATCCCGCGCTGAGCGTGGCATTCGTCACGGCCGACGGAGCTGGTTGGACCCGGTCCCCGCGACCGGGTAGTGTTCACCGCCGGTACGACGTCCGGTCGCACGCACACCCGCCCCGCCAGGCGGCTCGCGAGCGCCGGGCGTTATACCCCCATGGGGTATGGTGTAATTGGCAGCACGACTGATTCTGGTTCAGTTAGTCTAGGTTCGAGTCCTGGTACCCCAGCGCGGCCATGCCGTACTGATGGATGGTTCGGTGCACCGAGGTGCATCGGGTAGAGTGTTCAACCGCAAGCAGGGCCCACGGGCCTCGCAGCGTATAGGCCCCCGTTGTGTAGCGGCCTAGCACGCCGCCCTCTCACGGCGGTAGCGCCGGTTCGAATCCGGTCGGGGGTACATCACGAGAGGCCCGGTCCACTGGACCGGGCCTTTCTGCATTCTCGGACCGCGACGAAGGCGCGCGATCGCGACACCGATCGCGCTGCGTGATCGGTGGCGATGCGCACGCGTCGTTGGACGTGCCGTGATGCCGGCACCAGACTCGTCCCATGACCTCGGTCCCCAGCCTCGCCCCGCGCCGCACGGCGCTGACCAGCCCCGCGCTGGTCGTCGTGCCGCGTGCGTGTCGACGCTGTCCGGACTCGATGTCGAGCCGCAGCCTCGCGCGTCGCTGACCTCGCGCCGCCCGCTGTCGCCCGTCGGCTGAGCCGACCTCCCGACCTCCCGCCCTCTGCCAGGGCCACCTCCGCACGAGCACCGACACCCGTCTGCCTCCGAGCAGTCGGGCGCCGGTGGTGCGCGCACACCCGAAAACCACACCACCAGGAGCTCCATCGTGACCACTCGTCAGCTCAAGCTCGGCGCCGTCCTCATGGGCGTCGGCGGCCCGGGGCAGCACGCCACCTGGCTCAGCCCCGAGATCCCCGGCAACGCCTCCGTCGACATCCACTGGTACATCGAGCGTGCCCGGCAGGCCGAGGCGGCGAAGTTCGACCTCGTCTTCATCGTCGACAGCCAGTTCATCACCCCCGACTCCCCGCACCACTACCTCAACCGCCTCGAGCCGCTGACCCTGCTGTCCGCCCTGGCCGTGAGCACCAGCAACATCGGGCTCGTCGGCACCCTGACCACGTCGTACAACGAGCCGTTCAACGTCGCCCGCCGGCTCGCGAGCCTGGACCTGATCAGCGGCGGGCGGGCCGGCTGGAACGTGGTGGCGACGGGCGACGGGGGCACCGCGGGCAACTACAGCCGCGACGAGCACTTCGACTACGCCACCCGGTACGGCCGGGCCCTCGAGCACGTCAACGTGGTCAAGGGCCAGTGGGACTCCTACGAGGACGACGCCTTCCCGCGCGACAAGGAGGCCGGCGTGTTCCTCGACCGGTCGCGCCAGCACCAGCTGAACCACAAGGGCGAGTACTTCTCGGTCGTCGGTCCGCTGAACATCGAGCGCTCGCCGCAGGGGCAGCCGGTCATCTTCCAGGCGGGCGACTCGAACGAGGGTCGCGACCTGGGCGCCACCATCGCGGACGCGATCTTCACCCACGCGCCGACGCTGGAGGCCGGCCAGGCGTTCTACCAGGACATCAAGGCGCGGGCCGTCGCCCAGGGCCGCAACCCGGAGCACGTCCTGATCCTGCCCGGCGTCTCGCCGATCATCGGCGACACCGACGAGGACGCCCGCGCCAAGGAGCAGGCGATCCTCGGCAGCAAGAGCTTCGAGCGCGCACTCGCGGAGTTCGGCCGACCGTTCGGCTGGCACGACTTCTCGCAGTACGACCTGGACGCGCCGTTCCCCGAGGTCGGCGACCTGGGCGACCGCAGCTTCAAGACCCAGGCCGAGCGCATCAAGGCGCTCGCGAAGGAGAACGGCTACACGCTGCGCGAGGTCGTGCAGGTCGTCTCGACGAGCCACCGCTCGCCGTTCGTCGGCTCGGCACTGACCGTCGCGAACGAGATCCAGCGCTGGTTCGAGGGCCGGGCCTTCGACGGTCTCAACATCCACACGAGCGTGCCCAGCGAGTTCACCCGCTTCACCGACGAGGTGCTCCCCATCCTGCGCGAGCGGGGTGTGGTCCGCAGCGAGTACGAGTCCACGACGCTGCGCGGCAACCTCGGCCTCCCGATCCCCGAGAACGTGCACACCGCCGCCCGCCGGGCGCAGCGCCAGCCGTCCCTCGTCTGAAGTCCCACCCACACCAACCGGAAAGTCCCATGAGACGTCTCAGAACAGCCGCAGCCCTGACCACCGCACTCACCGCGTCGCTCCTGCTCGCGGCGTGCGGCGGGACCGCCGGCGGAGCCGCCCCGGCCGATGCCTCGCACACGCCCGATCCTGACCAGCCCCAGGTCCTCAAGTGGGCCATCGACTTCCCGGCCAGCTGGGACCCGGTGGTCTCCGGCAGTGGTGCGCAGTTCCGCATCCTGTCGCTGGCCTACGCCTCGCTGACCGAGATCGACGAGGACGGCGTCGCGCAGCCCGGGCTTGCCGAGAGCTGGGACTACAACGCGACCGGCGACGAGGTGACGTTCCACCTGCGCGACGGGCTGAAGTTCAGCGACGGGACGCCGCTGGACGCCGAGGCGGTCAAGCTCTACCTGGAGCGCGCCAAGACGCAGGAGAACTCGGCCCTCGACGGTGACCTCGGCTCGATCGCGTCGGTCGACGCCGCGAGCGCCACGGACGTCGTCGTGCACCTGACACAGACCGACTACCAGCTCCCGCTCCTGCTCGGCCAGCGCGTCGCCCAGATCACGAGCCCCGAGGCGGCGAAGGACCCGGCGAAGCTCACCACCTGGCCGGTCGGCGCCGGACCGTTCGTCGTCAAGGAGCTCGTCGCCGGCTCGCACGCGGTGCTGGTGAAGAACCCGGACTACTGGGACGCGGCGAACATCGACATCGACGAGGTCGACCTCTCGGCCGCCCCGGACCCCGCCACCGTGGTCTCGGGCATCCAGACGGGAGTCTTCGACTTCGCCTACCTCGCCCCGAGCCAGGTCAAGGCCGCCGAGGCTGCCGGTCTCGACGTCGTGAAGCAGCCCGGCTACAACGCGGCGAACATCAGCCTGAACATCAACAAGCCGCCGTTCGACGACCCCGTGGTGGTCGATGCGGTGCGCTACGCGATCAACCGCGACGAGTTCGTCAGCAAGGTCACGTTCGGCACCGGCTCGGCGACGGACCAGCCGTTCCCGGCGGGGTACATCGCGTACGACAAGCAGTCCGAGGACCTGTACCCGTACGACCCCGACAAGTCCAAGGAGCTGCTCGCCGAGGCGGGCCACCCGAACGACATCTCCGTCGACCTCGTGATCCCGACCGAGCAGCCGGCGGCCGAGATCGTCCAGTCCCAGCTGGCCGAGGTGGGCATCACGGTGAACATCAAGGTGCAGCCGGACTGGGCGACGCCGTTCTTCGCCAAGGATCTCGCCCTGTCGCTCTACGGGACGACGGGCCGGGAGTCGCCGGTGCAGACGCTGACGGCCCACTTCGGTCCGCAGGGTCCGCTGAACCTGTCGAGCCCGTACACGCCCGAGGGGTTCGACGCGGCGATCGCGCTGGCCCGTCAGACGCCGCTCGACTCGCCGGACTACGCGAAGAACCTGCAGGCGGCGACGCGTGCGGGCCTGGAGAGCCAGGCGCTGGTCTTCACGTACAGCCAGCCCAACCTGTTCGTGAAGAGCCCGCGGGTCTCCGACCTGCCGGCCATCCCCGGCCAGGTGCACTGGACCGGCGTCACGGTCTCCGACAAGTAGCCCGACCCCCGGGGGGCGCGCCACGCGCCCCCGGGGACGGACCCCGGGAGGAGGGGACTCGATGAGCAGCACCACCACGGCACGGGCGCACGGCATCACGCGCGGTCTGGGACGCACCCTGGCTGTGTTCGTCCCCGTGTTCTTCCTCGGCACGTTCATCACGTTCGCCCTGCGCCAGCTCAGCGGGCTCAGCCCCGCGCACCTGCAGCTCGGCGAGTCGGCGACACCCGACAAGGTGGCGCAGCTGGAGGCGCAGTGGGGCCTCGACCAGCCGTTCCTCACGCAGTACTGGACCTGGCTGACGTCGGTGCTGCACGGTGACCTCGGCCTCAGCTGGGTGGACGGCACATCCATCTCGTCGGCGCTCGTCGGCCGGGCGATCGTCAGCCTGTCGATCGCCGGACTGGCGCTCGTCATCGGCGTGACGCTCGGGTTCGCGCTCGGCACGCTCGCCGCCCTGTGGCAGACCACCTGGGTGGACCGCGCGATCACCGGGTTCACCACGGTCATCTCGGTGATGCCCTCGTTCGTCGTCGGCATCGCGCTCGTCGCGGTGTTCGCGGTGACGCTCGGCTGGTTCCCGTCGGCGGGGTACGTGCCCGTCTCGCAGGGCGTGACCCCGTGGTTCGAGCACATCTGGCTGCCCGCCCTGGCCATCAGCTTCGACACGATCGCGGACGTCGCGCGGCAGCTGCGGGCCGGCCTCATCGGGGCGTACCGCGAGAACTACGTGGTCGGCGCGGTGGTGCGCGGCCTCGGACCGCGGCGGATCTTCTTCGTCCACGTGCTGCGCAACGGCGTCGGCCCGGCCCTGACGGTCCTCGGCATGAAGTTCCCGAACCTGCTGGGCGGGGCCGTGGTGACCGAGGCGATCTTCGGCCTGGCCGGCTACGGCAAGTACGCCGCCGACTCGGCCCAGCGCGGCGACGTGCCCGCGGTCCAGGGCGTGCTCGTCATCTCGATCGTCGTGGTCGTCGTCTTCAACCTCCTGGTCAACACCGCGCTGGTGAAGATCACGCCCGCCTCGGCGAGAGGGGTCTGACCGTGTTCCGACGCATCCTGCGACTGCCCACCGGCCGGCTCGGGCTGGGGATCCTCGTCCTCGTCCTGTTCCTCGCGGTCCTCGGGCCCGCGCTCGCGCCCTACGACCCGCTCGAGGGTGGCGACGCCGTCCTGGCCGGACCGTCGACCGAGCACTGGATCGGCACCGACTACCTCGGCCGGGACGTGCTCAGCCGGATCCTGGCAGGGTCGACCGTGAGCGTCCTGGGTGCCGTGCAGGTCGCGCTCATCGCGCTCGTCGTCGGCGCCGTGCCCGGCATCCTGTCGGTCTACCTCGGGCGGACGTTCGAGTGGCTGTCCCTGCGGCTCGTCGACACCCTGATCGCCCTGCCGTTCCTGGTGTTCGCCGTGGCGGTCACCGCGCTGCTGGGCAACGGGATCCCGCAGGCCATGTTCACGGTCGGCCTCCTGGTGTCGCCGCTGTTTTACCGGGTGTCCCGGGCCGCGGCGCTGACGGTGTCCCGGTCGCAGTACGTCGAGGCGGCGCTGCTGGCCGGCGCGTCCGTCGGCTGGGTCGTGCGCAAGCACGTGTGGGGCAAGGTCCTGCCCCCGCTGTCGATCGCGCTCGCGACGACCATGGGCGCCGGCTTCGTCGTCGTCTCCAGCCTCACGTTCCTCGGCATCGGCGTGCAGCCGCCCGCGCCGACGTGGGGCGGTGTGCTCGCCTCGGAGCTCCAGTACCTGAGCTACCAGCCCTGGGCGCCGCTCGTGCCGACGGTCCTGATCATGCTCACCGTCTGGGCCTTCAACCTGCTCGCCGACGCCATCCGAGACGTGACCGGCGAGGCCGGCCGCGCCCGCACCCGTCCCGCTCTCGCCACCGCCTAGGAGAGACCCATGTCCGACGACGACATCGTCCTGCAGCTGCGCGACGTCACGATCACCAACACCGCCGACGGCCGCGACCTCGTGCGCGGCGTGAACCTCACGCTGCGCCGCGGCGCGGTGCTCGGCATCGTGGGGGAGTCCGGCAGCGGCAAGACGCTCACGTGCCGCGCGGTCCTGGGCATCCTGCCGCCGCGGTTCGAGGTCTCCGGCGGCGAGATCGACCTGCTCGGCGAGGATGTGGCCGGGCTCTCGTCGAGGGACTGGCAGCGGCTGCGCGGCACCGAGATCACGGCGGTCTTCCAGGATCCTGCGTCCTACCTCAACCCGTCGATCCGGGTGGGCAAGCAGATCGCCGAGGTGGTGAGGGTCAAGAAGCGTGTGTCGCGCAAGGTGGCCAAGGCTGAGGCGCTCGACCTGCTCGCCGCGGTGCGGCTGCGCGACCCCGGGCGGGTGTACGACCAGTACCCGCACGAGCTGTCGGGCGGGATGCTGCAGCGCGTCCTGATCGCCACGGCCGTCGCGCTGGACCCGCAGATCCTCATCGCCGACGAGGCGACGACGGCCCTCGACGTCACGGTGCAGGCCGAGATCCTCGACCTGCTGACCGAGCTGACCGAGCGCACCGGGCTGTCGCTGGTCGTCGTCTCCCACGACCTGGCCGTCGTCGCGCAGCTGTGCGACGAGGTGCTCGTCATGCGCGACGGCGAGATCGTCGAGAGCGGCCGCACCGACGACATCCTCTTCGACCCGCAGCACGAGTACACGCGCCTGCTGATCGACGAGCACAACCTGTACGGCCTCGACCGGTTCCTGACGCCCGAGGCCGTCCCCGTCCAGGCGAAGGAGCTGACCGGTGTCGCCTGACGTCCCGCTGCTGCGGATCACCGACCTGGACGTCCACTACGGGCGCACCCAGGCGCTGCACGGCGCGTCCCTGGACGTCCACCGCGGCGAGACCGTCGGGATCATCGGCGAGACCGGTTCGGGCAAGTCGACGCTCGCTCGCGCTGCCGTCGGGCTGGTCGCCTCGTCGGGCGGCTCGGTGACGATCGGCGGCGAGGTGGTGTCCGCGTTCACGGGCCGCCAGTGGCGGGACTTCCGGCGCCGCGGCGTGGTCCAGCTCGTGTTCCAGGACCCCCTGCGCAGCCTCGACCCGGACCTGACGATCGGCTCCTCGCTGGCTGAGCCGCTGATCCTGCAGGGTCGGTCGTCGCGGACCGAGATCGCGGACGTGATCCGGACGCACCTCGCGCGGGTCCGGCTCGACGAGGACGTGCTCGGGAGGCTGCCCGGGGAGCTGTCCGGCGGCCAGCGCCAGCGCATCGCCGTTGCTCGTGCGCTGGTCACCGGGCCGCAGCTCGTGATCCTCGACGAACCCGTCAGCGCGCTCGACTCGGCCAACCGCGTCCAGGTCCTGGAGATCCTCTCCGACCTGCGCGCGGGCGGCGTCGCGCTCGTCTTCATCTCCCACGACCTCGGCTCGGTCGCCGGCATCACCGACCGCGTCGCCGTGCTGTACCAGGGCGCCGTCGTCGAGGTCGACGCGACCGACGCGATCGTCAACCGACCCCAGCACCAGTACACGCGGCTGCTCGTCGGCTCCGCACCCACCCTGGCCACCGGCTCGCTCGACCGGGCCCGCCGCGACGAGCTGCGCGCACTCGTCTCCTGAGAGGACATCGACCATGACCGACGACAGACTCCGGGCGACCGGCGGCCGCGAGGTCGACACCGTCCGGTTCCCCATCGGACGGCCGCCGAGCGAGGTCGACGTGCTCGTCGTCGGCGCGGGCCCGGTCGGCCTGTCCGCCGCCGTCGAGCTCACCGGCCTCGGCGTCGAGGTCGCGGTGGTCGACGCCGCCACCTCCGCCTCGCTGGCGCGCGCCGGCGCGATCGGGCACACGCCCCGGGTGGTCGAGCTCTTCCGGCGTTGGGGGCTGCTCCAGCAGATCCGCGACGAGTGGACGTTCCCGCCCGAGTGGAACCGCGGCACGCAGTTCCGCACGTCCCTCGCGGGGCACGTGCTGGTCGCGCCTCCGCGGCGCGGCTTCGCGCAGTCGAGCGTGACCCCGTTCTCCCTGGCGGACTCGATCCGCCGGCCGCAGTCGGCGCTGCAGAAGGTGTTCCTGGAGCGGCTCGAGGCGCACAGCGTGAGCGTCACGGGCGGCTGGCGGGTGCAGGACGTGCGGGACACAGGCGACGGGGTCGTGACGACGGTCGTCGGCAACGGGGAGCGGCGCGAGGTGCGCTCGCGGTACGTGATCGGTGCCGACGGCGGCAGCAGCACGGTCCGGCGGCTCGCCGGGATCGGGCGGTCGGGCGAGTACGCGACGGAGAAGCACTACCGGCTCGTCGTCCGCACCCAGCCCGGCGTCCTCGGGGACGCGCCCAGCGGTGTGAACATCGTGTTCAACCAGCACGCCTCGGGGTTCCTCGCGGCCATCAGCAGCACGGACTGGCGGGTCTACTCCGAGCCCTTCGCGCTCGACGCCGAGCCGAGCCAGGACCAGCTCCTCGCCACGGCGCGCGCCGCGTTCGGACTGCCCGACCTGGAGCTCGAGCTGCTGTCCGCGACGTCGTTCTTCCGGGCCACCCGGATCGCGGACACGTTCCGCCAGGGGCGGATCCTGCTCGCCGGCGACGCCGCGCACGTCCGCACGCCGGGCGGCAACCTCGGCGAGGGCTTCGGCGACGTGGTCAACCTCGGCTGGAAGCTGGCAGCGGTGCTGCACGGGCACGGCGGCGACGCCCTGCTCGACTCGTACGACCGCGAGCGGCGGCCGCACAACTGGCGGGTCGCCGAGCACGCGCTGGCCCGCTCGCAGGCGGCCGCGTCGACGCTCGCCGAGATCCGCCGGCTGGGGGTGCCCGACGACGCGGACACCGGCGCCGAGGCGGTGGCCACCCGCGCCCTGATCGGCGGGCTCATCTCGGCGCAGTACTCACCGTCGCCCGGGGTCACGTTCGACGAGCGGTACGACGACTCACCGGTCGTCGCGTACGAGCTTGGGCAGGCCGCCGACGACCACCCGTGGGCCGCCGAGCGGTACGTCCTCGACCCGCGACCGGGCCACCGGGCGCCCGACGGGTACATCGACCCGTTCGGCGACACCCTCTACGACCGCATCGGGCACGACCTGACGCTCCTGGTGCTCGGCGGACATGGCGCGGCGTTCGAGCAGGCAGCCGCCGAGCGTGGTCTGGCCCTGTCGGTCGTGCACCTGGACGACGAGCACGTCCGGGAGCTCTACGGCGCCGATCTGGTCCTCGTGCGCCCCGACCACCACGTCGCCTGGCGCGGCGACCACGTCCCGCAGGGCGCCGACGCGGTGCTCGACGTCGTGCTCGGTCAACGCGCTCTCGCCCATCTCTGACAGTCCTCCCCACAGAAACGGTTCCCCACCATGTCCACCAGCACTCTGACGGCAACCCGGGTCCGGGTCCTGCCTCCGTCGACCGTCCGGCCTCGCGGCACCCTGCTCGTCGTGCCCGGCCGCGGCGAGCACCTCGGCCACTACGGCCGGTTCGCGCAGCGGATCGCCGCCGACGGCTACGTCGTCGACGTCCTGGACGCGCTGCCCTCCGGCGCCGCCGCACTGAGCGACCTGCTCGCCGAGATCGACGTGGAGGAGTCGGCGATCGACGGCCCGCGGGTGCTGGTCGGCGTGGACTCCGGCGCGGCCGTCGTCGTCGACGCGGTCCGCCGGGGGCTCGTCAGCCCCGCCGCGGTGATCGTCGCGGGCGCGGTGGTGGGGGAGGCCGTGTCCGAGGCGGCCGACGACGCCTCCGAGATCGCGCTGCGGACGTCGTGCCCGGTGCACCGCGGGCTGCTCGGCGAGGACCCGCGGTACGCACGAGCGTTCGGCGAGGTCACCGACGCGGCACGGGCCTGGGGGGTCTCGGTCGCCTCGCGCGAGCCGTCCGGCACCGCGAACGGTCCCTGGTACGTCGGGATCCCGGTCCTCGCGCTGCACGGGACCGACGACGAGGTGTCGCCGTTGCGTGAGGTCGTCCGCGCGCTGTCCTGGTGGCCGGACGCCGAGCTGCTGGTGGTCCGCGACGGGGTGCACGACGTGCTCAACGACGCGTCGCACCGGTCGGTGGCGGCCTCCGTGGTGCAGTTCCTGGAGCGCGTCCGCTCCGGCAACCCGCACCGCTCCATCGTGGTCCGGGTCCCGCTGGGGAACTCGGTCGAGTCCGACGGGACGGGCATCTGATGCGCTACGGCTACTGGACGCCGATCTACGGCGGGTTCCTGCGCAACGTGGGCGACGAGGGCATGCCCGCGACCTGGGAGTACGTCAAGAAGGTCTCCCGCACGGCAGACCGCCTCGGCTACGACCTGACCCTCGTGCCGGAGCTGTACCTGAACGACCGCAAGGGCGTCACGGCGCCGAGCCTGGAGGCCTGGGAGCTCGCCGCCGGCATCGCCGCGGTGACCGAGCACGTCGAGATCATGGTCGCGGTGCGGCCCGGGTTCCACCTCCCGGCCGTGCTCGCCAAGCGGGCGGCCACCCTCGACGAGATCAGCAACGGTCGGCTCGCGCTCAACGTGGTCTCGGCGTGGTGGGCGCAGGAGGCCCAGCAGTACGGCGGCATCTTCGGCGTGCACGACGAGCGGTACGCGCGCACGCAGGAGTGGGTCGACGTCGTCACCGGCCTCTGGCGCGAGACGCCGTTCCGGTACGAGGGCAGCTACTACACGGTCGAGGACGCGATCCTCGAGCCCAAGCCCCGGCGCACGCCGCCGATCTGGGCGGGCGGTGAGAGCGAGGGCGGCAAGGCGTCCATCGCGACCTTCGCCGACGCGTACGTGATGCACGGCGGCACCGTCGACGAGGTCGGCGGCAAGATCGCCGAGATGGCCCGGCGGCGCGAGGCGATCGGCAAGGACCCGTTCGTCGAGACCGGGATGGCCGCCTACGTCATCGTGCGGGACACCGAGCGTGAGGCCCAGGCTGAGCTCGAGCGCATCACGACGGTGCCGTCCGCGGGGGCCGGGGCGTCGTACGCGTCGTACCAGGAGTTCGTGCAGCACTCGCAGCTGGAGCGGTCGGTGAGCCTGCAGGAGTACTCGGTGGGCACCCGCGGGCTGCGTCCGGGGCTCGTCGGGACGGCCGAGCAGGTCGCCGAGAAGCTGCTGGCCTACGAGGACCTCGTGGGTCCCCTGGCGACCACGAGTGCGGACGTCGGCTTGCGGTGCACCGGTCAGGCGGCGACGAGGGCGCGGTCGTCCACGAGGCGACGGACCGCGGCCGCGGCCACACGACCGATCTCGGGGTCGGCGCCGCGGCGGACGCGCACCTCGAGCTCGAGGGCCTCGACCGGCGGGAGGTCGTCGCGGACCACGAGCCCGAGCGGCGGCTCGCCGATCAGTGGCAGGAGCGTGACCCCGAGGCCGGCCCGGACGGCGGCGTGCACCCCGGCCAGGTGCGGCGACTCGGCCGCGACGTGCGGGCTCAGGCCCTCCGACGAGAGCGTCTGGACGGCCCGCCGACGGATCGCGCACGGCTCGTCGAACGCGACGAAGGACGTGGTCGACCCGCGTGTCCACTGCGGCGCGGAGACCCAGACGAGCGGGATCGTGCCGGCGGAGTGCCCGGCAGGGGTCGTGCTCCCGAGCAGCAGCGCGGCGTCGAGGCTCCCGCCGTCGACCGCCTGGTTGAGCGCGGTCGTCCGGTCGAGCCGGAAGCGCAGCGTCCCGCGGTGCAGGTCGCCGAGCGCCGCGCTCACGGCCGGCAGCAGGTCGTCGGCACCGTGCTCGGTCGAGCCGAACACGAGCTCGGCGACCGGCACGCGCACGCCGAGGCTGCGCAGCGCGGCGTCGTGCGCCGCCAGGACCCGGCGCGACTCGGCGACCAGCACCTCACCGGCGACGGTGAACCGGGAACCGCGTCCGTCCTTCTCGACGAGAGGGCGACCGACGGTCTTCTCCAGGCGCCGGATGTGCTGGCTCACCGCGCTCTGCGTGAGGTGCAGCGAGGCGGCCGCCCGGTGGAACCCACCACAGTCCGCCACAGCCACGAGGCTGCGGAGCGGGCCGATGTCCAGGGTGAGGTTCACGGCGGGGAGTGTGGGCCACCCGGTGGGACGTGGCCAGGGCTGAGCGGGAACGTCTCAACCTGCGGGACGGACCACGTTTCACCCGATGGCTCAGTGCTGGCCGCGCGGCCCGCCGGAGGTCGTCGGCAGGAGGCTGACGACGAGCGCGGCGACCGCGGCGCAGAACCCGCCGAGGACGAGGCCGACGATGATCGACCCGATGGGGAAGCCGCCGCCGATGGCACTGATCACACCGCCGACGACGAACCCGCCGACGAACGACCACAGGGCCGCGCGCCGACGCTGCCGGCGTCGGGCCGCGGCAGCGCCGCGGACGGCCACGGTCAGTCCGCCGTGCGGCGCAGGACCTCGGTCAGCCGGTTGGCCGCCGAGACGACCGCGGCCGCGTGCAGGCGGCCGGGCTGGCGGGAGAGGCGCTCGAGCGGACCCGACACCGACACCGCAGCGACGATGCGGCCCGACGGCCCGCGCACCGGGGCGGAGACCGACGCCACGCCGACCTCGCGCTCCGACACCGACTGCGCCCAGCCGCGGCGGCGGACGCCGGACAGGATCGTGGCGGTGAACTTGGCGCCCTGCAGGCCGCGGTGCAGCCGGTCGGGCTCCTCCCACGCGAGCAGGATCTGCGCGGCGGACCCGGCGTGCATCGTCAGCGTCGCGCCCACCGGGATCGAGTCGCGCAGACCGATCGGCCGCTCGGCGGCGGCGACGCAGATGCGCTGGTCGCCCTGGCGGCGGTAGAGCTGCGCGCTCTCGCCGGTGTGGTCGCGCAGCGCGGCGAGCACCGGGCCGGCGGCGGCGAGCAGACGGTCCTCGCCGGCGGCCGTCGCGAGCTCCGAGAGGCGCGGTCCGAGCACGAACCGACCCTGCATGTCGCGGGCGACGAGGCGGTGGTGCTCGAGGGCCACGGCCAGCCGGTGGGCCGTCGGGCGAGCAAGATGGGTGGCGGTGACGAGCTGCGCCAAGGTGGCCGGACCGGCCTCCAGGGCGCTGAGAACGGATGCGGCCTTGTCCAGCACGCCGACTCCGCTAGAGTTGTCCATAGGTCGATATTGGCGTCTCGAAGGCTGAGATGCAAGTACGACGAACGGAGAGCCGGGAAATTCCACACTCCCGGACGAATGATCGACGAGAGAACGGACCGAGAAGATGGCCGGCACGTTGGCAGAGAAGGTCTGGGACGCGCACGTCGTGCGACAGGGCACCGACGGTGCACCCGACCTGCTCTACATCGACCTCCACCTGGTGCACGAGGTCACGAGCCCACAGGCGTTCGAGGGGCTCCGGCTCGCCGGACGCCCGGTGCGTCGGCCCGACCTCACGCTGGCGACGGAGGACCACAACACCCCGACGCTGGACATCGACCGCCCGATCGCGGACGAGACGAGCCGCACGCAGATCCAGACGCTGCGCAACAACGCGGCCGAGTTCGGCGTGCGCATCCACTCGCTCGGTGACGCGGACCAGGGGATCGTCCACCAGGTCGGCCCGCAGCTCGGCCTCACGCAGCCCGGCCTCACGGTCGTCTGCGGCGACTCGCACACCTCGACGCACGGCGCGTTCGGCGCGCTCGCGTTCGGCATCGGCACCAGCGAGGTCGAGCACGTGCTCGCCACGCAGACTCTGCCGCTCGCCCCGTTCAAGACGATGGCGATCACGGTCGACGGCGCGTTGCCGGCCGGCGCGACGAGCAAGGACATCATCCTGGCGATCATCGCCAAGATCGGCACCGGTGGCGGTCAGGGCTACGTCCTCGAGTACCGCGGCGAGGCCATCCGCGCCCTGTCGATGGAAGCCCGCATGACGGTCTGCAACATGTCGATCGAGGCCGGCGCCCGCGCGGGCATGATCGCGCCCGACGAGACCACCTTCGAGTACCTCAAGGGCCGCCCGCACGCACCCGAGGGTGCCGACTGGGACGCCGCCGTCGAGTACTGGTCGACCCTGAAGAGCGACGACGACGCCGAGTTCGACGTCGAGGTCGTGCTGGCGGCGGCGGACCTCGAGCCGTTCGTCACGTGGGGCACGAACCCCGGCCAGGGCCTGCCGCTGTCCGGCTCGGTCCCGGTCCCCGAACAGATCGCCGACGCCGACGAGCGCGGCGCCGCCGAGCGGGCCATCGAGTACATGGGCCTGACGCCCGGCCAGCCGCTGCGCGAGATCAAGGTCGACACGGTCTTCATCGGCTCGTGCACCAACGGCCGCATCGAGGACCTGCGCTCCGTCGCCAAGGTCGTGCAGGGCAAGCACAAGGCCGACGAGGTCCGCGTCCTGGTGGTCCCGGCGTCCGCGCGCGTACGCCTGCAGGCCGAGGCCGAGGGGCTCGACAAGATCTTCCTCGACTTCGGTGCCGAGTGGCGCAACGCCGGCTGCTCCATGTGCCTGGGCATGAACCCCGACCAGCTGGCACCGGGGGAGCGGTCGGCGTCCACGTCGAACCGCAACTTCGAGGGCCGCCAGGGCAAGGGGGGCCGGACGCACCTCGTCTCGCCGCTCGTCGCCGCCGCCACCGCCATCCGCGGGACGCTGTCGTCGTACAGCGACCTCGACACGGGCGTCCCGACGCCGGACGGCAGCCCCCTCACCGACCTCCAGACGGTCTGAACCACAGGAAAGCGAGACATTCGTCATGGAGAAGTTCAGCCAGCACACCGGCGTCGGCGTCCCGCTGCGCCGCAGCAACGTGGACACGGACCAGATCATCCCGGCCGTCTACCTCAAGCGCGTGACGCGCACCGGGTTCGAGGACGCGCTCTTCGCCGCCTGGCGCGGTGACCCGGCGTTCATCCTCAACCAGGACGCGTACAAGGCCGGCTCGGTCCTCGTCGCGGGCCCCGACTTCGGCACCGGCTCGTCGCGCGAGCACGCCGTCTGGGCGCTCAAGGACTACGGCTTCAAGGTCGTCATCTCGAACCGCTTCGCGGACATCTTCCGCGGCAACTCCGGCAAGCAGGGCCTGCTCGCCGCGCAGGCGTCGCAGGAGGACATCGAGCTCATCTGGAAGATCCTCGAGACCCGTCCGGGCACCGAGGTCACGGTGGACCTCGAGGCGAAGACGATCGTCTGCGACGACGTGGTCGTGCCGTTCCAGGTGGACGACTACACGCGCTGGCGCCTCATGGAGGGCCTCGACGACATCGGCCTGACCCTCGAGCACGCCGACGAGATCTCGGCGTTCGAGGCGACGCGCGAGTCGTGGCGTCCGGCCACCCTGCCGGCCAAGCACCTGCCGCCCGTCGAGATCGTCGCCGCGCGGCCCGTGGGCGTGCCGGTCGAGCTCGGCCGCAGGCCCTGACGTCCGTCTGCGGCGGGTCCCACCTGCGGATCCGCCGCAGATGACTAGCGTGAGGTCCGAGCCCGACGCGCGCGTGCGTCGGCCGACGGAGGGGACGACCATGCCCGGCAAGTCTGAGCTCGCCGACCGCATCGCAGCGCGCGGCTGGAGCAAGGCGGCGGCATCGAGCGCCGTGGACGCGGTCCTCGACGAGATCACGGCCGCGCTGGTCGCCGGTGAGCGCGTGACGCTGACCGGCTTCGGCACGTTCGAGTCCGCCGCTCGCGCGGCCCGGACCGCCCGCAACCCGCAGACCGGCGCGTCGATCGACGTCGCCGCGACGACGGTGGCCCGGTTCCACCCGGGTGCGACGCTGCGGTCCCGCGTGGCGTCCGGGACGGCCGCGCCGCTCCCCGCGCTCTCCGGCACGCCGGTCGGGGCCCTGGCTCCGGCGGAGGTCGCGACGACCCCGGCCCCGCTGGCCCCGGCGCCGACGAAGGCGAAGACAGCTGCCCCTGCGAAGCCGAAGACAGCTGCTCCGGCGAAGGCGGCGGCCCCGGTGAAGTCGTCGTCGAAGGCGAAGGCCCCGGCGAAGGCGCCCACGAAGGCGAAGGCTGCTGCGCCGGCCAAGGCGAAGGCGGACGCGAAGGTCGCGGCCAAGGGCAAGAAGCCGGCGACGAAGCCGGCGACCAAGAAGGCCGCGAAGAAGGCTGCCGTCGTCGGCAAGAAGAAGTCCGGCAAGTCCAAGGACACCAAGAAGAAGAAGTAGGCCTTCGCCAGACGCCGTGTGAATGTCCTGCACGGCTACGGCGTGCCTGACCCCGAGTGGTCAGGTGCACGAGGACCTGTGGGAGACGATGGTCGGATGAGCGATCTGCTGTACGTCGACGGGGGCAACCCGCTGTCGGGAGACATCACGGTCCGCGGGGCCAAGAACTTCGTCTCGAAGGCGATGGTGGCCGCCCTGCTGGGCGAGACCCCGAGCGTGCTGCGCAACGTGCCGCAGATCCGCGACGTCGCGGTCGTCACGGGGCTGCTGGAGCTGCACGGCGTGAAGGTCGACGCCGACGCCGAGGCGGGCACGCTGCACCTGGACCCGACGGACGTGGAGTCGGCGCACGTCGCGGACATCGACACGCACGCGGGCTCGAGCCGCATCCCGATCCTGTTCTGCGGTCCGCTGCTGCACCGGCTGGGCGAGGCGTTCATCCCGGACCTGGGCGGCTGCCGGATCGGCGACCGGCCGATCAACTACCACCTCGACATCCTGCGGCAGTTCGGCGCGGTCGTGGAGAAGACCGACAACGGCATCCACATCCGTGCGCCGCACCGCCTGCAGGGCACCAAGATCGCGCTGCCGTACCCGAGCGTGGGCGCCACCGAGCAGCTGCTGCTCACGGCGGTGCGCGCCGAGGGCATCACCGAGCTGGCGAACGCGGCGATCGAGCCCGAGATCATGGACCTCATCAACGTCCTGCAGAAGATGGGCGCGATCATCTCGGTCGACACCGACCGGGTCATCCGCATCGAGGGCGTCGACCGGCTGGTCGGCTTCCAGCACACCGCCCTGTCCGACCGGATCGAGGCCGCCTCCTGGGCCGCGGCAGCGCTGGCGACCGGTGGCGACGTGTACGTCCGCGGGGCCACGCAGCCCGAGATGACCACGTTCCTCAACACGTTCCGCAAGGTCGGCGGGGAGTTCGCCGTGGACGACGCGGGGATCCGGTTCTTCCACCCCGGCGGCGACCTGCGCTCGATCCAGCTGGAGACCGACGTCCACCCGGGCTTCATGACGGACTGGCAGCAGCCGCTCGTCGTCGCGCTCACCCAGGCCAAGGGCCTGTCGATCGTGCACGAGACGGTCTACGAGAACCGGTTCGGGTTCGTCGACGCGCTGGTCGGGATGGGCGCGACGATCCAGGTCTACAAGGAGTGCCTCGGTGGCAGGCCGTGCCGGTTCGGGCAGCGCAACTTCTTCCACTCGGCCGTGATCTCGGGCCCGACGCCGCTGGCCGCCGCTGACATCGAGGTGCCGGACCTGCGCGGCGGGTTCAGCCACCTCATCGCGGCGCTGACGGCCAAGGGCACGTCGTCGGTGCGCGGCATCAGCCTGATCGACCGCGGGTACGAGCGGTTCACCGAGAAGCTCGAGGCGCTGGGCGCGGAGTTCAGCCGCGAGCTGACGCACGCCTGAGCCCGGTAGCATCGGCTCCCGTGCAGCCCCCCGCCAGGTCCAACCGCGCCTACCGCACCGTCGCGCACATCGTCCGTCCGTTGCTCCGGGCGATGACCCGCAAGGACTGGTCCGGCGAGGAGAACCTGCCGACCGACCGCGGTTTCATCGCCGCGTCGAACCACATGACGAACATCGACCCGCTGACGTTCGCGTACTTCCTGTGGGACAGCGGGTTCGCGCCGAAGATCCTGGCCAAGGCGTCGCTGTTCAAGGTGCCGGTCATGCGCAACGTGCTGCACGCGACCGGGCAGATCCCCGTCTACCGCAACACCGTCTCGGCCGCCGAGTCGCTGACCGCCGCGATCGACGCGATCAACGACGGCGACTGCGTGGCCGTGTTCCCCGAGGGCACACTCACGCGTGACCCGGACCTGTGGCCGATGGTCGGCAAGACCGGCGTCGCGCGGCTCGCCCTCAGCACGCGGGCGCCCGTCGTGCCCGTCGCCCAGTGGGGGCCGCAGCTGCTGCTGCGCCGCTACGAGAAGCTTCTCCGGCCGTTCCCGCGCAAGACGATCACCATCGTCGCCGGGCCGCCCGTGGACCTCAGCGACCTGTACGAGAACCCGCAGGACACCGCGACGCTGCGCGAGGCCACCGAGCGCGTGATGGCCGCGATCACGGCGCTGCTGGTCGAGATCCGTGGCGAGCAGCCGCCCGAGGTCCGCTACGACATGCGCAAGCCGCTCGCCCCCGGTGAGAAGCGCGTCGGCGGCGACCACGCGACGAAGCCCGAGCTCCCGTGACGGCTCTGCGCGCCGCGGTGCTCGGCGCCGGCTCCTGGGGCACCACCTTCGCCGCCGTGCTGGCCGACGCTGGGTGCTCCGTCTCGGTCTGGGGTCGCGACGAGGCGGTGTGCCGGCAGATCTCCGACGAGCACCGCAACGAGGCGTACCTGCCGGGGATCACGCTGCCCGCCGGGATCACGGCGTCGACGGACCCCGCGGTCGTGCTGGCCGGCGCGGACCTCGTTGCGATCGCCGTCCCGTCGCAGTCCGCCCGTGAGCTCCTCACGCCGCTCGCGTCGCTGGTCGGCCCGGACACCGTCGCCGTCTCGCTCATGAAGGGCGTCGAGCTCTCGACCGACCGACGGATGAGCGAGGTCGTCGCCGAGTCCTTCGGCATCCCGGCCTCCCGCGTCGCCGTCGTCTCCGGCCCGAACCTTGCGCTCGAGATCGCGCAGCGGCAGCCCACCGCGACGGTCGTCGCGTCGACCAGCGAGGCGACCGCCCAGCTCGTCGCCAACGCCTGCGCCTCCGCCTACTTCCGCCCGTACACCAACGACGACGTGGTCGGCGTCGAGCTCTGCGGGGCCGTCAAGAACGTCATCGCGCTCGCCGTCGGCATCTCGCAGGGTCGCGGCCTCGGCTACAACACCATGGCGACCGTGATCACCCGCGGGCTGGTCGAGATCACGCGCCTGGGCCTCGCCCTCGGCGCTGACGCCGAGACGTTCCCCGGCCTCGCCGGCCTCGGTGACCTGATGGCCACCTGCGCCTCGCCCGACTCGCGCAACCACGCGCTCGGCGGGCACATCGGCCGCGGCATGACCCTCGACGAGGCCATCGCCGCCACGGGAGGCACCGCCGAGGGCGTGAAGTCGTCGCGGTCCGTCCTGGAGCTGGCCACGTCGCTGGGCGTCGAGATGCCGATCACGTCCGCCGTCGTCCGCGTCCTGCACGAGGGGCTGCCCATCGAGCAGCTCGCGGCGCTCCTGCTCGCGCGGCCGCACAAGGCCGAGGGCGTCTAGCCCGTCGCCGCTCCGGTCCGCTTCGGATCCCCGGACGTGCCGATCTCGCGGCTCTTGGGACGCGTGGGACTGGTGAGGTACCTCACGCGTCACGCCAGTCCCACCTGTCCCCAGCGCGGCTAGGTCGACACGCCCCCAGCCCCCCGCACCGGGTGCGAACGCCCGCCCGCCGTCTAGGCGTCCGCGGCCGACCGCAGGGCGCGGTCGAGGTCCGTCCAGAGGTCCTCGACGTCCTCGATGCCGACCGACATCCGCAGCAGGTCCTCGGGGACGGTGACCGACTCGGTGGCGAAGCGGCGGCGGCGTTCCAGGCTCGACTCGACGCCGCCCAGGCTCGTGGCGGGCACCCAGAGCTCGAGTGCCGCGACGACGGCGTCGGCGCACGCGGCGCCGCCGTGCGGGCGCAGGCCGATGATCGAGCCGTAGCCGTCCATGAGGCGGATGGCCCGCTCGTGGCCGGGGTCGTCGGGCAGGCTCGGGTGACGAACCTCGGCGACGGCGGGGTGGTCGGCGAGGCGGCGGGCGATCTCGGCGGCGTTGGACTGCGCGCGCTCCACGCGCAGGGCCAGGGTGCGCAGCCCGCGCAGAGCGAGCCAGACCTCGAACGGCCCGGCGATGGAGCCGTGCATCGTGCGGTAGGCGTGCAGACGGGCGTGCAGGGCGTCGTCGTCGGCGAGCGCCGCCCCCAGCACCACGTCGCTGTGGCCAGCCAGGTACTTGGTGACCGAGTGGATGACGACGTCGGCGCCGTGCTCGAACGGGCGCTGGACCAGCGGCGTGGCGAACGTGTTGTCGACGCCGACGAGCGCCCCGGCCGCGTGGGCCGCCTCGACGAGCGCCGGCAGGTCGGCGACCTCGAGCATGGGGTTCGTCGGCGACTCGATCCACAGCATGGAGGTGCCCGGCAGTGCCGCGACGACCGCGTCGGTGTCGTCGATGTCCACGAGCACCACGTCGACGCCGTGCCGCTGCGCGAGGTCCTCGGCGTAGCCGATCGTCACCTGGTAGGCGTGCCGGGGCAGCACGAGGCGTCCCCCGTCGGGGACCAGCGAGAACGCGGCCGCGACCGACGCCATGCCGGAGCCGAACACGAGCGCGGGGTGCGCCGATCCCTCCAGCCGACCGAGGGCCTCCTCGAACGGGTGCCACGCGTCGGTGTCCATGCGGCCGTAGAGCAGCTCACCGGGGCCTGGGACGCCCTGCGACACGTTCGTCGACGAGAGCACGACGGGCGGGTTCAGCGACGCGCCCTGGTTCCGCGCCGGGCGGCCGGCGCTCACGACGAGGGTCGCGGGGGACAGGTCGTCAGGCGGCGAGGAGGTCACGGTCGCAGATTACCGGGAGGCGTCCCGCGAGACCGCTCCGGCGGGCGTCCGTCACAGCGGCACCCGGGGTCACGACCGCCGGGTAAGGTTCGGGCCGATGGACATCCCCACAGACCTCCCGAACCGTCGACCGCGGGTGATGGTGCTGTTCGGCGGCCGCTCCGGCGAGCACGCGATCAGCTGTGCGACCGCAGGCGGCGTGCTGCGCGCGATCGACCGTGACCGCTACGACGTCCTCGCCGTCGGCATCACGCCGTCGGGCCGCTGGGTGCTCGCGGAGGACGACCCCGACCGCTGGGCGATCACCGACGGACGCCTGCCGCAGGTCGAGGACACGGCCGCGCACGTGCTGCTGCCTCAGGCCGTCGACGACCGTGAGGTCCAGGTGCTGGAGTCCGGGCAGCTGCCCAGGGTCCTCGGCGAGGTCGACGTCGTCTTCCCGCTGCTGCACGGGCCGTTCGGTGAGGACGGCACGCTGCAGGGCATGCTCGAGCTGGCCGACGTGCGGTACGTCGGTGCCGGGGTGCTGGCCTCGGCCGTCGGCATGGACAAGCACATGATGAAGCTCGTCCTGGCCGGCCAGGGCCTGCCCGTCGGACCGTTCGAGGTGGTCCTGCCGGGCGCGCTCGACCGCGACCCCGTGGGTGTCGCCGACCGGGTCGCCGCCCTCGGGCTGCCGCTGTTCGTGAAGCCCGCCCGTGCGGGCTCCAGCCTCGGCATCACGCGCGTCACGGACCTGGCCGACCTGTCGGCCGCGATCCGGGCGGCGCAGCTCCACGACCCGAAGGTCATCGTCGAGGCGGCGATCGTCGGCCGCGAGATCGAGTGCGGTGTGCTCGGCGGCCGCGCCGGCGAGCGTGCTCGCGCGTCGCTTCCGGGCGAGATCCTGGTGACCGCCGACCGGCACGCGTTCTACGACTACGAGGCCAAGTACTTCGACGAGGCCGGCGTCACGCTGGCCTGCCCCGCCGACCTCACGGACGAGGAGACGGCCGAGGTCCGCGACGTCGCCGTGCGCACGTTCGAGGCGGTCGGCTGCGAGGGCCTGGCGCGCGTCGACGTCTTCGTGACCCCGTCCGGTGAGGTCGTCGTCAACGAGATCAACACGATGCCCGGCTTCACGCCGTTCTCGATGTACCCGCGGATGTGGCAGGCGTCCGGCGTGACGTACCCGGAGCTCGTCGACGAGCTGATCCGGCTCGCGCTGGAGCGCCCGACCGGCCTGCGCTGACGCCCGGTCCAGAGCCGCACGGGGGCATACCCCCGGGCCGGTCCTCGGGCTCGCCCACGAGTTTGCGTTCCCCGGGCAACAGTTCCGGAAAAGTTCAGGTGGGTGCCGTACTGTCTGGGCATTCGTGGTGGACCGGCCGTGACAACGACGTGACGGATCGGCAGGCGTCTCCATCACCGTCGGGACGCCCACCAGCGTCTTTCGTACCCGCCGAGCGGTGGGTACACAGCTCGGTCGTCCAGCACGGGCGGCTCCCACGCAGATCGGTTGTGACCTTCTTGAGCGTCGTGCATCTCGCACCGCCCGTCCGCCACACCGCCCCCGGGGTGTCCGCGTGAGCCCCGACGCTGCAGGCGCCGTCCTGTCGACGCCGCAGCGCAACAATGCCCAGGACTACTCCGCTCTCGCCGCCCACGTGCGTGACTCGGGCCTGCTCCGCCGCCGCTACGGGTACTACTGGACGCGGATGATCGCGGTCGTCGTGGCCTTCGCCGCCGTCTGGGTCGCCGTGGTCGTCGTCGGCGACTCGTGGTGGCAGCTGGCCGTCGCCGCGGTGCTCGCGATCGTCCTGACGCAGGTCGCGTTCCTCGGCCACGACAGCGCGCACCGCCAGATCTTCGAGTCGAACGCCTGGAACGACTGGACCGCCCGCATCTTCGCCGGTGGGTTCGCGGGCCTGTCGGCGTCCTGGTGGCGCAACAAGCACAACAAGCACCACGCCGTGCCCAACCAGCAGGGCGCCGACCCCGACATCGCCCCCGGTGTCGTGGCCTGGACGTCGGACGTCGTCGAGAGCCGCCCGGGGTTCAAGGGCTGGTTCGGCCGCAACCAGGGCTGGTTCTTCTTCCCGCTGCTCACCCTCGAGGGCATGAGCCTGCACATCTCGAGCGTCCGCGCACTGCTGGCCAAGGGCCCGGTGCCCAACCGCAAGGTCGACGCGACGATCGTGATCAGCCGGCTCGCCCTGTACATCGCGATCCTGCTGGTCCTGCTGCCCCCCGGGAAGGCCGTCGCGTTCTTCTTCGTGCAGATGGCCCTGTTCGGGGTGTTCCTCGGCGGCTCGTTCGCGCCCAACCACAAGGGCATGCCGATCATCCCCGCCGGGATGAAGGTCGACTTCCTGCGACGCCAGGTGCTCACGTCCCGCAACATCCGCGGCGGCGCGGCCGTCGACTTCGCGATGGGCGGCCTGAACTACCAGGTCGAGCACCACCTGTTCCCGAGCATGCCGCGCCCGAACCTCAAGCACGTCCAGCCGGTCGTGCGCGAGTACTGCGAGCGGCTCGGTGTGAAGTACACCGAGGTCGGCTTCTTCTCGTCGTACCGGATCATCGTGAAGTACCTCAACAACGTCGGCCTGGCCGACCGGGGTGCGTTCGACTGCCCGATCGCGGGCACGTACGGACGCTGACGGCTAGAGGCAGGAGCGCTGCTTGTCCGTCATCGCGACGGCCGGTCCCAGCTGGTCCACGTACGACGTGCCGTCCGCCGCCACGGAGGCGGGGATGTGCAGCTCGACCGCGGGTGAGCGCCCGTAGGTCGTCAGCGTCCAGCTGCCGTCCTCGTTCTCGACCGTGACCCAGTCGATGCTGGGTCCGCCGGGCGTGTCGACGGTCTGGCAGTGCTCCGTCGTGGGGCCCAGCGGCTCGACGCCGCAGCGCAGGACGATCGGCGCCCCGGGGTCGCCCCAGGCGGTCGTCGCCTGGGCGGTCGTGTCGCGCTGCGGCAGGCCGTCGCCCAGCGAGTCGGGCATCGCCAGCACGACGCTCGCGCACACCGGGTCCGTCGCGTGCGGGGCCACGTCGGCCGCGACCGCGCTCGAGCACCCGGCCAGCAGGACGAGGGTGGCGACGACGGCCGGGGGAGTTACCAGTCGTCGGATCTGCACGGGGTCACGGTAACCCGGCAGCGCGCTCGACCCTCTACCGTGTCCGGGTGACCACCAGCGACGGCCCCCTCGTCTCGGAGCTGTCCGAGGAGGCGCTCCTGGCCCGGATCTTCCCGCTCCTGCCCGCCGGCACCGCCACGCTGCTGCCCCCCGGCGACGACGCGGCCGTGGTGGCCGCCCCCGACGGCCGGTTCGTCGTGACGACGGACGTCCTGGTCGAGGACCGGCACTTCCGGCGCGCCTGGTCCTCGGGACAGGACGTGGGCCGACGAGCCGCGGTGCAGAACCTCGCGGACGTCGCGGCGATGGGTGCCCGCCCGACGAGCCTGGTCGTCGCTCTCGTCATCCCGGCCGACCTGCCCGTGGCCTGGGTCGAAGGGCTGGCCCGCGGGCTGGCGCAGGAGTGCGGGCCGCTCGGCGTCGGGGTCGTCGGCGGCGACCTGTCCGGCGGTCCCGCGGTCGTCGTGTCGGTCACCGCGCACGGGGACCTGCAGGGACGTGCTCCCGTGCTGCGCTCGGGCGCCCGCCCCGGCGACGTGGTCGCGCACGCGGGCGTCGCGGGGTGGTCCGCGGCGGGCCTGGCCCTGCTCGACGCCGGGCGGCCGGCGCTCGACGACGGGCTCGTCGGCGCCTACCTGCAC
>NZ_JBFUHG010000030.1:0-15927 GCF_056402515.1 Cellulomonas sp. P4_A2 | reverse complement strand
GCTCGGCACCCCGCCCGGCCCGGCGCCCGCCGGGAGCGGGTACGCCCCGGCACCCGGGCCGCCGGCCCCTGCCGCCCCGCGACCTGCTCAGTCCGGCCCGTCGCAGGAGCTGCGCGCCGCCCTGGGCGCCGTGCGCGCCGAGGTGTCCAAGGCCGTCGTCGGGCAGGACGCCGCGATCAGCGGCCTCGTCATCGCGCTGCTGTGCCGCGGGCACGTGCTGCTGGAGGGCGTCCCTGGCGTCGCCAAGACGCTGCTCGTGCGGACCCTGTCGGCCGCCCTGGACCTGAGCACCAAGCGCGTCCAGTTCACCCCGGACCTCATGCCCGGCGACGTCACCGGCTCGCTCGTCTACGACGCGCGCACCGCTGAGTTCTCGTTCCGCGAGGGCCCGGTGTTCACCAACCTGCTGCTCGCCGACGAGATCAACCGCACGCCGCCCAAGACCCAGGCGTCGCTGCTCGAGGCCATGGAGGAGCGGCAGGTCTCGGTCGACGGCACGCCGCGTCCGCTGCCGGACCCGTTCCTGGTGATCGCCACGCAGAACCCGGTCGAGTACGAGGGCACCTACACGCTGCCCGAGGCCCAGCTGGACCGCTTCCTGCTCAAGCTGGTGCTGGGCCTGCCGGAGCGCGACGAGGAGATCGAGGTCCTGCGCCGGCACTCCGCGGGCTTCGACCCGCGCGACCTGCGCGCCGCCGGGGTGCGGCCCGTGGCGTCCGCCTCGATGCTCGCCGCGGCGCGCGCCGAGGTGGCCCAGGTGCAGATCGCCCCGGAGGTCCTCGGGTACACGGTCGACCTGTGCCGGGCGACGCGGCGTTCCCCGTCCCTCTCGCTGGGCGTCTCGCCGCGCGGTGCGACGGCGCTGCTGGGCACGTCCCGGGCGTGGGCGTGGCTCTCGGGTCGCAGCTTCGTGACGCCCGACGACGTCAAGGCGCTCGCGCACCCGACCCTGCGGCACCGGGTCCAGCTGCGACCCGAGGCCGAGCTCGAGGGCGTCAGCACCGAGAGCGTGCTCGACACCGTCCTCGCGTCGGTGCCCGTCCCTCGATGACGTCGCGGTCCCGACGATGACGACGACGAACAGGCAGCGCTGATGGCGGTCACGTGGCGCGCGGTCGCGCTCGCGGCAGCGGGGATCCTCGCGGTCGTCCTGCTGCCCGCGACGGGCACGGTGCTGCTGTGGACGCTGCTCGTGATCGCGGCGTGCGCGCTCGACACGGTCCTCTCCGCGTCGCCGCGGCAGGTCGCCGTCAGCCGGGACGTCCCCTCGTCGGTGCGTCTGAGCGAGTCCGCGCGCTCGACGCTGACTCTGACCAACCTGGGTCGTCGGCGGCTGCGCGCGCTCGTTCGCGACGCGTGGCCGCCGTCGACCGGCGCGGACGACAACCGGCACCGGATCGTCGTCGCGCSGGGCGACGGACGGCGGGTGACGACGACGCTGACGCCGTCGCGGCGGGGCGACGCGCACGCGGACCGTGTGACGATCCGCACCGTCGGACCGCTGGGCCTCGCCGGGCGCCAGGCCTCGCTGACGGTGCCCGGGCGCCTGCGCGTGCTGCCGGAGTTCGCGTCCCGCAAGCACCTGCCGAGCCGCCTGGCCAGGCTGCGCGAGCTCGACGGCCGCGCCGCGGTCCAGGTGCGCGGACCCGGGACCGAGTTCGACTCGCTGCGGGAGTACGTCATCGGCGACGACGTGCGCTCGATCGACTGGCGGGCGACCGCCCGGCGGGCGGACGTGGTCGTGCGCACGTGGCGTCCCGAGCGCGACCGCCGGGTGCTGATCGTCCTGGACACCTCGCGGACCTCGGCGGTCCGCGTGCAGGACGCACCCCGGATCGACGCGTCGATCGAGGCCGCGCTGCTGCTGGCCGCCCTCGCGACGCGCGCCGGCGACCGGGTCGAGCTGGTGGTCTACGACCGCACCGTCCGCGGCCGGGTGGCGGGTCAGAGCGGGCCGCGGGTCATGCCGGCGTTCGCGGACGCCCTCGCCCTGGCCGAGCCGCAGCTCATCGAGGCCGACTGGCCGGGGATCGTGTCCGAGGTCCGGCAGCGGTTGAGCCAGCGCGCCCTCGTCGTGCTGCTGAGCGCGCTGGACCCGGCGGCCGTCGAGCACGGGCTCCTGGGCGTCGTGAACCAGCTGACCGAACGCCACCAGGTGGTCCTCGCCTCCGTCGCCGACCCCGAGGTGGACGCGCTGCGCACGGCCCGGGACGACGCGGCCGCGATGTTCGACGCCGCCGCCGCGGAGCGCGTCGGCCTCGAGCGCGCCGCCGTCGCCGTGCGCCTGCGCCAGCGCGGGGTCGAGGTCCTGGACGCCCTGCCCGACCACCTGGCCCCCCAGCTGGCCGACCTCTACCTCGCGCTCAAGGCGGCGGGGCGGCTCTGAGCATGTGGGCGGCGGCGGATACGTTCTGACGGTGGCCGCACCAGCTCCCGGGGACCTGCTCTCCCCCGCCCAGCTCAACCGCGCGCTCCTCGCCCGGCAGCACCTTCTGGACCGCCGGGACGGGCCGGCGCTCGAGGTGGTCGAGCACCTCGTCGGCCAGCAGGCGCAGAACGCCTGGTCGCCCTACGTGGGGCTGTGGAGCCGGGTCGCCGGCTTCCGGCACGCCGAGCTCGGCGACGCCTTCTGGGACCGCACGGTCACGCGCATCGCCGTCATGCGCGGCACGATCCACCTGGTCACGCGCGACGACGCGCTGCTCCTGCCGGCCCTCGTCGCGCCGATCTACGTGCGCGACCTGCTGGTCAACGCCCAGCACTCCACGGCGCTCCGGACGCTGGACGTCACGCAGGTCACGGCCGCCGCACGCGCCCTGGTCGAGGACGAGCCGCGGGTCACCACCGAGCTCGGCCGTCTGCTCGCCGAACGCTGGCCGAACATCGCGACCAGCACGCTCGCCTACGCCGCCCGCGGGACCCTGCCGCTCGTCCAGGTGCCGCCACGAGGGGTGTGGGGCCGCTCGGGCGCGACCACCTGGACCACGGCGGACACCTGGTTCGGCACCGCGTCCGCCGACCTGTCCGACCCGGACGTGCTCGCCCGCGAGCAGGAGCGCTTCGTGCTGCGGTACCTGCGCGCGTTCGGCCCCGCCTCGGTCGCGGACGTGCAGAGCTGGTCGGGTCTGGGCGGCCTGCGTGCCGTCGTCGACCGGCTCGGCGACCGACTCGTGCGCTACCGCGCCGACCCGGCACCGGGCGGCGTCCGGCCGCGCGAGCTGCTGGACGTTCCCGACGGGCTGCTGCCGGACCCGGGTACGCCCGCGCCGGTGCGCTTCCTCCCGGACTACGACAACGTCCTGCTCGGCCACGCCGACCGCACCCGGATCGTCTCGGAGGAGCACCGCCGTTCGCTCGGCAGCCCGAACGGCGTCATCCCGGCCACGTTCCTGCTGGACGGACGGGTGGCGGGCACCTGGGCCGTGTCACGCGAGCGTGGTCAGCCCGCGACGCTCACGGTCCGCCCGTTCGCGCCCGTCACGGTCGCCGACCGTCGTCGCCTCGAGGACGAGGCCGAGGGGCTCGTGCGGTTCATGGCCGACGACGCGGACGACCATCGCGTGGTCGTCGTCGACTGATCGAGGTCAGCCCACCATCGCGAGCGTGTACCCGGCCCGGTCCGTCTCGAGGTCGCCGGTCTCGCCGTCGCGCACGGCTCGGCGGCCGAGCACGATCGTGTAGACCCAGAACGCGCCCACCGCGAGCACGCCCAGCGCGATCTTCACGGCCCACGGCATCGTCGAGCCCGTCACGAAGCCCTCGATGACGCCGGAGACGGCCAGGGTGCCGACGAGCCCGATCGCGACCGTGGCCAGGGCGCGGCCCTCCTCGGCGAGCGCCCGCGACCGGGTGCGCGGGCCCGGGACCAACCAGGTCCAGAAGAGCTTCAACCCGGCGGCACCGGCCACGAACACCGACGTCAGCTCGAGCAGGCCGTGCGGGGCGATCGACTGGAGGAACACGTCGAGCGACCCGTGCGCCGCCATCATGCCGCCGGTCGACCCGACGGCGATCGCGTTGCTGACCTGGAAGAACAGCGGGCCGACGCCGGTGATCCCCGAGCCGATGCAGACCGCCGTGAGCCAGGCGTTGTTGGTCCACACCATCGCCGCGAATCCCGCGCCCGGGTCGTAGTACTGCTCGAACATCTGGTCCACGTACTGCTGCTGCTGCGCGGGCGTGCCCATGAGCGCGAGGGCCTCGGGCTGGGTGGCCACCCACACCCCCGACACGGTCGCCAGGACGATGAAGCCGAGCATCACGGCCACCGTCCACCAGCGGATGCGGTACAGCGCCGCGGGCAGGGAGACGACGAGGAACCGCCGCACGTCCCGCCACCCCGCCTGGTGCGAACCGGCGATCGCCGCGCGACCGCGCGCGACCAGCTGCGACAGCCGGGTGACGGTCACCGGGTCCGGCGCGCTCGAGCGGATCACCGAGAGGTCGGTGGCGGCGGCCTGGTACAGCCGGACCAGCTCGTCGGCCTCGGCTCCCGTGAGGCGACGCCGACCTGCGAGCTCGTCGAGCCGCGCCCACGCGCCGGCGCGCGCCCGCTCGTACGCATCGAGGTCCATGCGCACAGCCTGCCATCCCGAGCCCCCGTGCAGCGGCTACTCTGCCGCAGGAGCCCGACCGGGGCGGGCCGCACGGACGGGGGCTTCATGGACGGGATCATCATCGGCGAGGGCGTCGTCCTCGACTCGCGACCCACGT
Source organism: Cellulomonas sp. P4_A2 (assembly GCF_056402515.1). NCBI lineage: Bacteria > Bacillati > Actinomycetota > Actinomycetes > Micrococcales > Cellulomonadaceae > Cellulomonas > Cellulomonas sp. P4_A2. The sequence continues at coordinate 11,214 of NZ_JBFUHG010000030.1, read as the reverse complement.
CGTCCGTCGCTCGGCTCCTCGCGGCCCTGCTGGACCTGGTCGTGCTCGGCATCGTCGTCTTCATCGTGTTCATCCCGGTCTCGGCCCTGCTCTCGACCGACGAGGAGACCGCGCGGATCACGTTCGTCGTGACGATCGCGACGATCATGGTGATCATCCCGACGACCGTGGACACGCTCACGCGCGGTCGGTCGCTCGGCAAGCTCGCCGTCGGCATCCGGATCGTGCGCGACGACGGTGGGCCGATCGTGTTCCGGCAGTCGCTCGTCCGGGCGCTGGTCGGCATCGTCGAGCTGTGGCTCACCCTGGGATCGGTCGCCCTGATCACGTCGACCGTCAACCCGCAGGGCAAGCGGGTCGGGGACATCCTGGCCGGCACCTACGCCGTCCGCGTCCGGGGCAGCGCCCCGCAGCGCGCGCCGATGATGATGCCGCCCCACCTCGCGGGGTGGGCGCACAGCGCGGACATCGCCCGCCTGCCCGACGGGCTCGCCCTGTCCGCCCGCCAGTTCCTGGGCCGCACCGCGACGCTGCACCCGACCTCGCGCGTCCAGCTCGGCACGCGGCTCAGCACCGAGCTGGAGCGCTACGTCAACCCGCTGCCGCCGCCGGGCACGCACCCGGAGGCGTTCCTCGCCGCGGTGCTCACCGAGCGCCGCAACCGCGAGTACGTGGCGCTGCAGAGGGCCGGGCAGCGGGACTTCGTGGAGGCGTCGCAGCTGCACCGTCTCCCGCACGGCATCCCGGACCCGCTCGACTGAGCTCAGTACCGGTAGTGCTCCGGCTTGTAAGGGCCCGCCGCGTCGACCCCGAGGTACTCGGCCTGCGCCTTGGTCAGCTCGGTGAGCCGGACCCCGAGCGCGTCGAGGTGCAGCCGCGCCACCTTCTCGTCGAGAACCTTGGGCAGCCGGTAGACCTCGCGGGCGTACTCGTCGGGCTTGGTGAACAGCTCGATCTGGCCGATCACCTGGTTCGAGAACGAGTTGCTCATGACGAACGACGGGTGGCCCGTCGCGTTGCCGAGGTTGAGCAGGCGCCCCTCGGACAGCACGATGATCGACCTCTCCGGTCGCGTGTCGTCGGCAGGGAACGTCCACTCGTGCACCTGCGGCTTGATCTCCGTCCGCGTGATGCCCGGGACCGCCGCGAGGCCGGCCATGTCGATCTCGTTGTCGAAGTGCCCGATGTTGCCGACGACGGCCTTGTCCTTCATCGCCGCCATCTGCGCGGCCGAGACGACGTCCTTGTTGCCCGTCGTCGTGATGAAGAAGTCGGCCTGGTCGAGGACGTCGTCGAGCCGGGCCACCTGGAAGCCGTCCATGGCCGCCTGCAGCGCGCAGATCGGGTCCACCTCCGAGACGATCACCCGGGCACCCTGCCCGCGGAACGCCTCGGCGGCCCCCTTGCCGACGTCCCCGTAGCCCGCGACGAACGCGACCTTGCCGCCCATCAGCACGTCCGTGGCGCGGTTGATCCCGTCGGGCAGCGAGTGGCGGATGCCGTACTTGTTGTCGAACTTCGACTTGGTGACCGAGTCGTTCACGTTGATCGCGGGGAAGAGCAGCCCGCCCGCCTCGGCGAGCTGGTACAGGCGGTGCACGCCCGTGGTCGTCTCCTCGGTGACGCCCTTGATCCGCGCGGCGATCGACGTCCACCGCGTCGGGTCGGCCGCCAGAGACGCGCGCAGCGTGTCGAGGATGACCGTGAGCTCCTCGGAGTAGTCCGCGTCGCCGGGCACGGGGTTCGGCGGGACGGCACGGGCGGCCTCGTACTCGACGCCCTTGTGCACCAGCAACGTCGCGTCGCCACCGTCGTCGAGGATCATGTTCGGCCCGTCGCCGCCGGGCCAGACGAGGATCTGCTCGGTGCAGTCCCAGTACTCCGGCAGCGACTCGCCCTTCCAGGCGAACACCGGCACGCCGTCCGGCGACTCGACCGAACCCGCGGGACCGACGACGATCGCTGCTGCCGCCTCGTCCTGCGTCGAGAAGATGTTGCAGGACGCCCAGCGCACCTGCGCGCCGAGCGCGACGAGGGTCTCGACGAGCACGGCCGTCTGCACGGTCATGTGCAGCGAGCCCGCGATCCGTGCGCCGGCCAGGGGCTGCGTCGGGCCGAACTCCGCGCGCAGCGCCATGAGCCCGGGCATCTCGTGCTCGGCGAGGCGGATCTGGTGGCGGCCGGCCTCGGCCAGGGACAGGTCGCGGACCTTGTAGCGGCCGGGGACCTCACAGAACGTGGACATGGCACTCCTGACGGGTGGGCAGGGCGGGGCCGACCCTCGGGACGAGGGAGCCGCACGCCGGCGCGACCCCTCTGGGTCTGCGGGCATCACCCACGCCGTCCCGGCCATGCTAGCCGCGGGCGGACGCGTCAGACAGTGGTCTCGACGGTCCGTCGCAGGTCCGGCTCGAGGTAGATGACCCGCGCGATCGGGACCGCCTCGCGCACCCGCTGCTCCGCCGCGTCGATCGCCGCCGCGACGTCCGCGGCGCTCGTCGCACCGTCGACCTCGATCTTGGCGGCGACGAGCAGCTCCTCCGGACCCAGGTGCAGGGTGCGCAGGTGGATCACGGAGGTGACGCCGGGGCCGACGAGCGCGAGGTTGATCGCCTCGACGTCCTTGACGGTCGCGGACTCCCCGAGCAGAAGCGACTTGGTCTCCAGCGCCAGCACGATCGCGATGAGCACGAGCAGGAGCCCGATACCGGCGGTGCCGAGGGCGTCGAACTTGCCGTTGCCGGTGATCAGCGTCAGGGAGACGCCGAAGAACGCGAGCACGAGGCCGATCAGGGCGCCGAAGTCCTCCAGCAGGACGACGGGCAGCTCGGGGGCCTTCGCAGTCCGGATGAACGAGACCCACGACTGCTTGCCCCGGACGTGGTTGGACTCCTTGATCGCCGTCCGGAACGAGAAGCCCTCGAGCACCATCGACGCGCCCAGGACGACCAGCGGGACCCACCACCAGCGACCCTCGATGGGGTGCGGGTCCTGCCACTTGTGCCACGCCTCGTACAGGGCGAACAGGCCACCGAGCGAGAACAGGACGATGGAGACGATGAACGAGTAGACGTACCGCTCGCGGCCGTAGCCGAACGGGTGCTCGACGTCCGCCTCGCGCCGCGCCCGCTTGCCGCCGACCAGCAGGAGCAGCTGGTTGCCCGAGTCCGCGAGCGAGTGCACCGACTCGGCCAGCATCGAGCTGGAGAGCGTGAGCAGGTACGCGATGAACTTGGTGATGGCGATGCCGAGGTTGGCCGCGAGGGCCGCGAGGATGGCCCGGGTGCCGCCGCCTTCGTGCGCCATCAGCCGCGTCCGACCGGGACACCCTCGTCGACGAGCAGCACCGGGATGCCATCGCGCACGGGATAGGCCAGCGGGTTCTCCGGGTCGGTCGACACGAGGGTGGGCTCGCCGTCCGGCCCGACGCCGTCCACGAGGGTCGCGCCGGTCACCGGGCAGCGGAGCAGGTCACGTGCCCAGGGCTCGAGGACCCGGCCGTCGTCGGTCATGACTGGTCCTGCCGGACGAGGGCGAGCACGTCGTCGCGCACCTTCTCCATGATGTCCTCGTCGGCGGCCTCGACGTTCAGGCGCAGCAGCGGCTCGGTGTTGGAGGCGCGGAGGTTGAACCACCACTGCGGCTGCCCGTCCCAGTGCGACACGGTCAGGCCGTCCAGCTCGTCGACCACCACCGGGCCGGCGCCCTGCTGCGTCACGTACGCGTCGACCACCCGCGCGCGGGCGGCCGGCACGTCGAGGACGCGCGAGTTGATCTCGCCGCTCGCCGAGTACGGCTGGTACTGCTCGGCGAGCGCCGACAGCGGGTGCGGCTGGCCGCCGAGGGCGGCGAGCACGTGCAGCGCGGCGAGCATGCCGGTGTCGGCGAAGAAGAAGTCGCGGAAGTAGTAGTGGGCGCTGTGCTCGCCCCCGAACACCGCCTCGTTCTCGGCCATCTGCGCCTTGATGAACGAGTGGCCCACGCGCGTGCGGACCGTCTTGGCACCCGCGGCGCCGAGCAGGTCGGGCACCACCTGCGACGTGATCAGGTTGTGGATCACCGTCGGCGTGCGGCCCTCGGCCAGCTCCCGGGCCACCTCGCGCAGGCCGACGAGGGCGGTGATCGCCGACGGGCTGACCGGGTCGCCGTGCTCGTCGATCACGAAGCAGCGGTCCGCGTCGCCGTCGAACGCCAGGCCGATGTCCGCGTCGTGCTCGACGACGGCCGCCTGCAGGTCGCGCAGGTTCTCCGGCTCGAGCGGGTTCGCCTCGTGGTTGGGGAACGTGCCGTCGAGCTCGAAGTACAGCGGGACCACGTCGAGCGGCAGCTCGGGCAGGCCCGCTCCGGTGCCGAGCACGGCCGGGGCGGTGAAGCCGCCCATGCCGTTGCCCGCGTCGACGACGACCTTGAGCGGCCGGATGCCCGAGAGGTCCACGAGCGAACGCAGGAACGCCGAGTAGTCGGTGAGCATGTCCTGGTCGGTGATGTTCCCGACGTCCTCGGGGCCCACCTGCGGGATCTCGCCGCTCGCCAGGTAGTCGCCCGCGAGCTCGCGGACCTGGGTCAGCCCGCTGTCCTGGCCCACGGGACGCGCGCCCTTGCGGCAGAGCTTGATCCCGTTGTACTGAGCCGGGTTGTGGCTGGCCGTGAACATGGCGCCGGGGATGTCGAGCGCGCCCGACGCGTAGTAGAGGCCGTCCGTCGAGGCCAGCCCGATGCGGACCACGTCCACGCCACGCAGCGCGAGGCCCTCGGCGAAGGCGGCGACGAGCTCGGGTCCGGACGGGCGCATGTCGTTGCCGATGACGACGCGCGGTCGGCCGTCGGCCTCCGGGAGCACCACGACGTCCGCGAACGCGGCACCGATCGCTCGCGCGACCGCCGGGTTCAGCTCCTCGGGGACGACACCCCGGACGTCGTACGCCTTGATCAGGGCAGACAGATCGACACGGTCAGCTGCAGGGGAGGTCACGGGCGTCATGCTACCCGGCACGGGGCGTGCGCTTCAGGCGTCTCTACTCCGCGGGATCGGTACCCATGACCTCGTCGCGCGACAGCGGCGCGCCGCTGCCGTCGAGCGGGAACCAGTTCCGCTGCTCGCACGCCGGGCAGGACACGAAGAGCACCTGCCGGCCCGAGGCCAGCGCCATCCGGATCCGCGTCATCTGCGTCTCGCCGCAGCGCAGGCACGCCTCGGTGCCCGGGACCGCCGGCCCGCCGGGCTGGCTGATCGACCCGAGAGGCTCGGCCGCCTGCTGAGCCCGTGCACGAGCCGCCTCCCCCTTGCGACGAGCCACGTCAGCCCTCTCCTCGCAGCACCCGCAGGTGACCGCGGCGAGGCGCCTCGGCCAGCACGGACCCGACCGCCTCGGGGAGCGGCTCCTGCTCGGGTGGCCGGCCCGCCTCGCGCACCGCGTCGGCGAGGGCGAGCAGGTCGTCGCGGCKCGGCGCCGCGGGCGTGAACTCCGGCGTCMGCCGGACGACCTCCCAGCCGCGCGGGGCCGTGAGGCGCTCCGCGTGCTCCATGCACAGGTCGTACGAGTGCGGCTCCGCCTGCTGCGCCAGGGGGCCGAGGACCGCGGTCGAGTCGGCGTACACGTAGGTCAGCGTCGCCACCGCCGGACGGCCGCACGCCGTGCGCGTGCACTGCCTCACAGATCTCACGGGCTGACGGTACCCCCGGCTCCCGACACGCCGCGCTCCCCCACGCCGACGTCGGCGGGCGATCTAGAGTTCAGGCGTGAGCACCTCGCCCCCACCACCCGCCCGGCGCACCGCCGGAGCCGGTCGACGGACCATGGCGCTGCCCTCCGTGGCGGTGCAGCCGGTCCGCCGTCGGGACAGGCGCGGCCGTGGTCCGCGAGGACCGCTCATGCCCAGCTCGATGCCCGCCTACCGCACCCGTGCGGAGCGGTTCGACGACCTCGTCCTCGACGCCGTGGAGCGGATCGAGCGCCGCTGGGCCAAGCAGCTGTCCGGCACCGAGTTCGCGGTCGAGGACGTTCCGCCGTCCAACCCCGCGCCGTGGGAGCGCGGCGGGGTGCCGCTGGGGCGCTACTTCCCGGCGGACGCCGGCCTGCCGGCCAGGATCGTCATCTACCGCCGCCCCGTCGAGTCGCGCGCCGGCGACGCGCTCGACATGGCCGACCTGGTGCGCGACGTCGTCGTCGAGCAGGTGGCCCACATGCTCGGCCGCTCCCCGGACGACGTGGACCCGGACTATCGCGACGCGCACTAACCTGTCCGGACGATGAGCCCCGCTGTCCCGAACCCTGTCCTTGCGCCCGCCGTCCGCGTCGTCTGCGTCGTCTTCCACCCCGGCGACGAGCTCGCGACGTTCGCTCGCACCCTGGCCACCGCGTCGACCCAGCCGGTCGAGCTCGTGCTCGTCGACAACGGCACCGACCAGTCCGTCTCGAGGGCCGTCGCCGACGAGTTCGGTGCGCGACTGCTGGTCACGGGCGCGAACCTCGGCTACGGGGGCGGCGCGAACGCGGGCGCGCAGGGGTGCGAGTCGCCCTGGCTCGTCGTCGCGAACTCCGACCTCGAGTGGCAGCCCGGCTCGCTCGACGTCCTGGTCGCAGCGGCGGCCGCCGACGCGCGCACCGGGTCGGCGGGACCGGCGCTGCTCAACCCCGACGGCACCGTCTACCCGTCCGCGCGGGCGCTGCCGTCGCTCACGCACGGTGCCGGTCACGCGGTCTTCGTGCGGGTGTGGCCCGGCAACCCGTGGACCCGCCGGTACCGGGCCGAGCAGGAGAGCACCGGGCAGCAGCGGGCCGCGGGCTGGCTCTCCGGCGCGTGCCTGCTGGTGCGGCGCGAGGCGTTCGAGGCGGTGGGAGGCTTCGACGACGACTACTTCATGTTCTTCGAGGACGTCGACCTGGGCGACCGCCTCGGCCGCGCGGGCTGGACCAACCTCTACGTGCCGCAGGCGAGGGTGACGCACGTCGGCGGGACCTCCTGGCGCGCCAAGCCGGCCCGGATGATCTCGGCGCACCATGCGAGCGCCGCCCGCTACGTGGGCCGTCGCTACCCGCACTGGTACCAGTGGCCGGTCCGCCAGGCGGCCGTCCTCGGTCTGCGGCTGCGCGAGCGCTCGGAGCTGCGCGCGGCGTCCTGACCGTCGCTAGCGCGTGCCGAGCCGCGGGTCCTCGCGGACGGGGACGTCGGGCGCCGTGCGCGGGACCGGGATCGGGTCCAGGACCGAGAAGAGGACCGTGCCGTCGGCCTGCGGCACCTGAGCGACCAGCGCCCAGGCGAGCGAGACCGTCGAGCCGTCGTCCGTGACGAGGTCGACGCCGGCGACGTCGGAGCGGGGGGCCGGTGCGGCCGCGGGGTCGTGCGGCGCCACCTCGCCCGTGCCGGCCGCCAGCTCGTCGAGCGTCCAGGAGCTCGTCGTGCCGGCCGGGATGGTGACGGTGCGCTCCGACAGCACGGCGCCGCCCGCCCCGAGGAGCCGCAGGCTGCCCGTGGCCGAGCCGCCGTCCTCGGCGTCGTCGGCGCTCGAGACCCCCGCGAGCACGAGCGTGCCCTGCGTGCCTGCGGGCAACGCCGCGACGCCGCTGCGGCCGGGGACGGTCGAGGCCGCCCAGGCACGCTCGACGCTCGGGGTGTCGTCGAGCTCCCCGAGGGAGCCCGGCCGGGACATCACCGACGACGCGATCACGGGCACGTCGGCGTCGACGAGGGCCGTGTAGGCCCCCGCGGGCAGGCCGCCGAGCGGGACGTCGGTGACCTCGCCCGGCGCGAGCGAGACGGACTCGGCGCCGGGCAGGTCGATGACCCCGCCGGGGCCGAGCAGCGTCACCGTGGCGGTCGTCGCGGCGTCGCCGGGCGCCAGCACGCGCAGCGCGGGTGCGTTCGGGTCGTCGACCGTCGAGTCGACCACCGAGATGCCGGTGACGACCTGCCGCGTCGACGGCGCCGCACCGGGCACGACCAGGTCCGTCCCGCCCGGCGTGAAGCCGTCGAGCGCCGAGTCCTGGACGTGCACCCCGACGCGGCCGCCGGTGGCGACGACGTGCAGCCCGAGCCTGCGCTGCTCGGCCGCGATGCCGCCGAGCACGATCACCCGCGAGGTCCCGGGCGCCACCAGGTAGCGCTCGCCCGTCAGGTCGACCTGGCCGTTGGGTCCCCAGACCTCGAGCGCGATCTCGGCGGGCGTGGTGCCGGGGTTGTCGAGGACGAGCTGGGCGGTGCTCGACAGGTCCGTCGCGCCGCCGAGGAGCCACGCGTCGGCGACCGGCTGCTGGCACGAGGCCGCGGACAGCCCGCGCAGGTCGCCCGCGCTCACCAGGCTGCCGACGGCCGCGGCGACCCGCGCCGGGACGTCGGTGGGCTCGGCGCGCACGATCGAGGGCCCGGGCGCCGGAGCCTGGACGGCACCGCCGTCGGCCTCCAGCGCCGCCCAGGTGGTCGAGCGGTCCAGCGGGGCGAGCGACCCGACGCCGCTCGGGGACGCGGTGACGGCGACGACCGTGGTGATCGGGTCCACGGGCGTCGGGTCGAACGCGGAGTCCCCGCGGCCGGTGTCGTCGGGCAGGATCAGCGGCCCCGGGCAGACGAGCGTCGTGGCCGACGGCGGCACGGGCACCCGCGTCGCGGGGACCGCGGTGTCGTCGCCCTGGGGCGCGCGGGTACCGGCGGCGACCACCACGACGGTGAGCCCGAGCACGACGAGGCCCGAGGCGGCGCGCGCGGTCCGGCCGAGCCAGACGCGCGAGCGGGAGGGCTGGGGGTCGGTCATGAGCGTCCGCTCCAGGTGCGGCCGCCGCGACGCCGGCGGACCGGCACCGCGAGCAGCAGGGTCACGAGCAGGACGAGCGACTGGACCACGAGCATCGGGGTCCGGTCGGGGTCGTCGTAGTGCACGACGAGGTCACCGCCGCCGGCGCCGAGGTCGAACGTCTGACGCCATCCGTCCTCGAGGGAGCGGAGCGGCTCGCCGTCGAGCGAGGCGTGCCAGTGCGGGTCGGCGCGCTCGGCGAGCACCAGGAGCCGGCCGGCGTCGCCCGCGGGCACGGTGGTGTCCACCGACCGGTCCGCCGAGGGGACGGTTACCGCGGGAGCGGCGGGGTCGGCGACGTCGGCGCCCGAGGGCAGCAGCCGGGCCCACGAGGTCACGACCACCGGTGCGGCGATTCCGGCGCCGGGGGCGGTCGCCTGGACGCGCCAGAGCGTTCCCGCGGCGTTGGCGGTGACGCGTTCCAGCCCCGCGGTGGCGTCCAGCCGGCTGACCAGCTCGTCGCGGGCGGCCCGGGCCGCGCTGTCGTCGGAGACGGGCTCCGGGAGCGTGGGGACCAGGACGTCCGCGACGCCGAGCGAGCCGAGCTCGCCGGCGACGTCGCCGCTGGCCGCGGTGGCGAGGCGCGCGACGAGCGCGTCGACCTCCTGCGTCGCTGCGTCGGCCGGCGTCGGCGTCGGGTCCGTGAGGTCGCCCTCGACGGTGCGTGTCCACGCCGCGGCGGCCTGGTCGACCAGGGCCGGGCCGTCACCGCGCATGAGCTGCCAGGTCGCGGTCGCGCCGCCGCCCTGCTCGGGTGCCGCGCTCACCGCCAGCACCCGGGACGCCGACGGGGACTCCTGCGCCTGCTGGCCGACCGCGGGGACGATCGGCCCGTCGAGGGTGCGCAGCGCGACGGCGTCGCCGGTGCGTGCCTGCCACGTCCACGAGCCGAGCCAGACGAGCGGGACGGCCACCGCGACGAGCGTCAGCAGAGCGGCGAGCAGCTGGCGGACGCCGAACGTGTAGCTCCCGAGCCGCTCGCGCAGCCGGTCGGTGCCGATCAGCGCCGCCGCGAGCAGACCCGCTCCGGCCAGGGAGAGCGCGGGGCCGGACCAGCCACGAACCAGCGAGCCGTCGTCGACCGCCACCGGCACGGCCACCACGACCGTGGCCGTCGCCAGCCCGATCACGGCGACCGCCCAGGCACCACGCACGGCCCGCGCGACCGGCGCGCCGCGCAGGAGCGCGAGGACGGCCAGCAGGAGCACCACGGCGCCGAGGGCGAGGGGCAGGACGTGGGCGATCCCCGACGGCACGCCGGGGCCGACGAGTGCGCCGGCGTCGCTCGGGACGCCGAGCAGGCGACTGACGGGGTCGGACGCGCCGGTCGGGACGGGGAGCCCGGGGTCGGCGACCAGCAGCCGCCAGCCGGGCAGTCCCCGCCGTGCCGCCTCGAGCAGCGTCGGGGCGAGCAGGACGATCGCCGGGATCGTCGCGAGCAGGATGCGTCCGCGGCGCCGCGGGGCGCACAGCGCGACGACGCAGAGCGCGAGCACACCGGGGACCAGCAGGACCGGCGCCCCGGCCACGACGACGGCGAAGGCGAGCGCGGCACCTGCGGCTGCGGCGATCGAGCCGGTGGGGTCGGCGGCGCCGACGCGAGCGAGCGGCACGGCGGGCGTCTGACCGGAGTCGGTCGCGAGGCGGGGGTGCGGGATCTCGGCGGCCGCGGCCGGTCCGTCGGCGTCGACGTCCTCGTCGTCGGCCCGCCGGGCGGTCGCCAACCCCGAGAGCACCTGGTCGACGCGCTGCACCCCGACGGCACGCGCGACCCCCAGGCCCACCCACGGGATCGCCACGTGTGCGACGACCGCGCCGAGCCGGCCCGCGCCGAGTCCGAGCAGGAGCGCCGGCGCCGCGGCCCACGCCACGGCGGCCCATGCGCGGACGCCCACGGACCGCGTCACCGCGCCCGCAGCGGCCCAGGCGCCGACCCCGGCGAGCAGGATCGAGCCGAGCAGCAGCAGACCCACGGCCGCGGACGACGACCCACCGGTCGCGGCCGTCGGTCCGACCAGCACGGTCAGCAGCGCGTCGGCCGGCCCCGGGGTCCCCAGCCCCCCGGCCACCCAGCCGGACGTCGCCGCGCTCCACAGCTCACCGAGCCGCGCGGTGGTGGGGACGAGCGCGTCGCCGACGAGCTGCGCGCCGCCGACCACGGGTGCGACCAGCGAACCGAGGGCGACGGCGGTGACGATCGCGAGCCCTCCGACCAGCACGGCCAGCGTCGTGCGGCGCTTGGTCGCCAGGGCCGCGAGCTCGCGCAGCTCGAGCTCGCTGGGCGCCTGGACGACCCGACGGACCTCCGCGCGCGCGAGCCGGCGGTCGCGCGACTGGGACCACACGTCGCGCAGGCCTGCCTGCAGCGGGCGCAGGGCGCGGCGCGGCACGCGACGGGTGCGGGTGGCGCGGGCGCGGGCCCGGAC
>NZ_JBFUHG010000029.1:0-24942 GCF_056402515.1 Cellulomonas sp. P4_A2 | reverse complement strand
CCCCCGCACCGGCGCCCGCCGCCCCGGCCCCGGTGGCCCCCGCGCCCGCACCCGCCCCGGCGCCGGCCGCCGAGACGGACCCCCGCTTCGACACCTGCAAGGACGCGAAGGCCGCGGGCTACGGCCCCTACGTGCAGGGCGTCGACCCCGAGTACGACTGGTACCGCGACTCCGACCACGACGGCACGAACTGCGAGAAGTAGCGCGACGACGGCGCCGCACCAAGAGACGGCGACCCGCCCTGCTGCACGGCACGTGGCACAGTCCGTGACGTCACCCGCCGAGCGGCGTCCGCGACGTCCTCATTGACTACCGTTCACCCGTGCCGTCCTACCGCGTGACCGCCAACGTCGGGCTGCTGCAGCCCGGGGTCGACGCTCCCGACGTGCTCCCCGCGGCCGTCGAGGTTGCCGAGTCGTTCACCACCGTCGAGGCGTTCGACGTCGCCGTCGTGCGAGGTCAGGCGCGTGTGACCGTCCGCTACGAGGCCGTCGACGACCAGTACGCGCGGCGCGTCGGCTGGGCCGTGCTCGCGCGGCTCGACGAGCTGGCGGAGATCAGCGGGCGGTCGGTGACGCGTCGGTTCGGGTCGCGCTGGTACCCGGTCCGGACGCAGACCTACTGAGCGCCGAGCTCCTCGGCAGCCTTCGCGATTCTGCGTGACCGGGTCTCCGCGGTCTTGGCGGCCTCGATCGGCTCGATGATCGCGCGCTTGCGGCTGAACGACAGGGCCTCCAGGGCGGCCCTGCCGGAGTCCGAGAGGGCCGCCGCCAGGTCGTCGGGGACCGCGATGGTGCGTGGGGCGTCGTCGTACTCGATGTCGACGTCGACCTCGTCGCCCGCCGCGACCCCCGCGCCGGCCCGGTTCTCGGCGCTCACCGGGATGAGGGTCCTGCCGCCGTACGGCGTGACCGTGCTGCGGTAGGAGTACCCGTTGATCGTCACGACGACGGGGAATCGGGCGCCGCGGCCCATCGCCTCGACGACCTCGGCGGGAACCGGCATACCCGTCGCGGACTTGCCGCCGAGCTCGAGAACCGTCCGAAAGTGCATGGGCCGAGACTAGAGCCCAGCCCGCCCGGCTGCCGAGGCCGCGCCCAGCCACGTGTGCGGGTTGCGGTCCCAGCACCAGCCGAGCTTCGCGCGCCGCTCACTGATCCAGACGGCGGGCACGCGCTGGTTGGTGCCGGTGCGCGAGCCCATGAGCGAGAAGCACTTGTTCGACCGGAGCATGTCCGGCCGAACGATCGTCAGCGCGACCCCCTCGTCGATGGTCAGCGGGGTCCGGCCACGGGCGGTCACGGTCGCGAGGGCCGTCTCCGGCGTGACGTTGCAGAACTCCGAGCCGGTGTCGATCGCCCACAGCAGGTACGGGCCGTCGGGAACGTCGACGAGCGCCCGGTAGGTCGGCGCCTCCTCGCGGTCGATCACGCTCACGCCGAGCCTGCTGCCGCGACGCATCGCCGGGGCCAGGTCGTTGACGTCCAGCCCGGGCACGACGAGCACGAACGGCACGGCGTCACCGTCGACGACGGCCGACGGTGCGGGTCCGGGCGCCGTGCCGCGCAACGGCTCCACCGAGGCCCGGAACGTCGCCTCGTCGGTGCCCAGCAGCGCGGGGATGCCGAGCTCCACGTACGCGGTGGTCTGGCGCTCGAGCTCGTCGGCGAAGGACGACGTCGGGTCGAACGCGGTCGACGCGGGCGACGGGGGAGCGGTGACGGTCGGCAGGGACGGGTCGATGGTCGTGACGGGGACGCCCATGGGCTCCTTCTCTGGTCGGGAGAAGGTTCAACGGCCCGGCCGGCCGTGGTGTTCCCTCAGAGCAGCGCGTCGCCCTGACCCAGGATGATCGGGTCGCCCAGCGGACGGGCGGGTCGGGCGCGGCCCTGTCCGGCCGGCGTGGCCGGTACGTAGCGGTGCGCGACGACGAGGCTCGGCTGCTGGGCGTCGGAGGCCTCGACGAGGACCGCGGGTGCGTCGCCGGCCTCGGGAGAGGGCAGCGAGCCGTACCAGGCGACCGCTCCGCGGGCGGCACCCGACGACCGGACCCACTCGCGGGCGACGTGCTGGGCGTGCGTGGGGTCACCCTCGAAGGAGCGGACCTCCGGTCCGGCGCCGCCGTCGACCAGGGCGAACGGCTGGGTGTCGGCGGGGGCGGTCAGCACGACCTCGAGCGCGTGCTCGAGCGCGCCGAGCGCGATGTCCTGGGCAGCGGGCGACGGCGGGTAGGGCAGCTCACCGGGCGTGCGCGGCAGGTCGTCGCCGGCCAGCCGCGGGTTCGGGAACGCAGCGACCTCGGGCGCCGCGGCCATCACCAGGTGCGCGGCCGCGGCGGCGACGTACTCGCCGACCCACTCGGGCGTGCACCCGCCCACCCAGCGCGAGCGGACGTCGGTCAGGGGCAGCGCGGCATCGAGCCCGGAGGCCGACACGACGGTGGGCGTGGGGTCGTCGGAACCGTGGTGCAGCGCCCACCGGGCACCGGGGACGCGTGAGATCAGCAGGTCGCCCACGCCCACCCCGAGGGCCAGGACCATCGCCGCGGGCGGTGCCGACGACGGCGCCGCCGCCCACGAGGTCCGCGCGTGGTGCAGGAGCGCGCCGATCGCGGCGGGGTCCGTGATGTCGATCCCGGCGGAGCGCAGGTGCGCCCGCGCACGGTCGAGGTGTGCGACCTCGCCCGGCGTCAGCGTGCGGATCCCCGGGGCGATGTCGACGGCGCCGGACGCGGAGGTGGGCAGCGTCGAGCGCGCATCGTTCATGGGGGCGGGATCGACCGCGCCGACCCGCTCCTTGAGCCCCCTGGTCGCGATTCCACCCGATGCCTCACACCTCTGGTGGAACGCGTGTCCGGAGCGCACGATTGGTCCCATGACTTCCCTCACCGAGCACGAGCAGAGTGACATCGAGAAGGCCAACGCGACCGGGCTCACCCCGGTCGTCTTCGTCCACGGGCTGTGGCTCCTTCCGAGCAGCTGGGACCGCTGGCGCACCCTCTTCGAGGCCGCTGGGTACGCGACGATCGCCCCGGGCTGGCCCGACGACCCCGACACCGTCGCCGAGGCGAACGCCAACCCGTCGACGTTCGCGAAGAAGGGGATCACCGACATCGCCGACCACGTCGCCGAGGCCGTCGCCGGGCTGCGGATCAAGCCGGCGGTCGTCGGCCACTCGTTCGGCGGGCTGCTGGCGCAGATCATCGCGGGCCGGGGGATGTCCGCGGTCACCGTCGCCGCCGACCCGGCCCCGTTCCAGGGTGTCCTGCCGCTGCCCATCTCGGCGCTCAAGTCGGCGTCGCCCGTGCTCACCAACCCGGCCAACTACCAGCGCGCGGTCCCGCTCACCTACGACCAGTTCCGGTACGCGTTCGCCAACGCGGTCGACGAGGTCGAGGCCAAGGAGCTGTACGAGACCTACGCGGTGCCCGGGTCCGGGGAGCCGTTGTTCCAGGCGGCCGCGGCCAACTTCAACCCCTGGAGCGAGGCCAAGGTCAAGTCCAAGAACCCCGAGCGCGGCCCGCTGCTCATCATCTCCGGCGAGTACGACCACACCGTCCCGTGGGCCATCGCGCACGCGTCGTTCAAGCGCCAGAAGCGCAACGAGGGCGTGACCGAGATCGTCGAGATCAAGGGCGTCGGGCACTCGCTCGTCATCGACCACGGCTGGGAGGCGGTCGCGCAGACCGCCCTCGACTTCGTGCAGCGCTTCGTGCGCTGAGGGCCGTCGCGGTCTTCCGACGAGGCCACCCGGGGCTGGTCCGCCCGGGTGGCCTCGTCGCGTCCGGGGGTGGCGCTCGCGGGTGCGGCGGCTAGCCTGGCGGGGCGCGGGGGGCGTGTCCTGTCCTGCCGTCCCCGGAGTGCCGCATCCGCCGACCAACGCGCGTCGTCGTCGCCGCCGTGACCGCCGCCCTGGTCGTCGGCGTGGCGGGGGGTGCCTGGGCGTGGGACTCGCACCAGGACGACGTGGCCTCGCAGCAGGCCCAGGCCGCCGAGCGTGCCGCCGCCGTCGCGGACGCGCAGGCCTCCGACGTCGAGGTCGCGCTGGGGCACGACGCCGCACTCGACAGCGCTCAGGCCGCCGTCGTGCTGGCCGACGCCCGCGCCGGCCTCCAGGCGGGTGCCGACGGCGCGCGCGCGACGTTCGACGCGACCGCGGGGCAGGTGGCCGACGACGCGGTCCGGCAGGCGCTCGCGGCACAGCTGTCCGCAGCCGACGCGACCCTCGCCGCTCCCGCCGGACACAGCGCCGCCGACCTGCGCGCGCTCACGAGCGCGCTCGCGGGCGGCAACGCTGCGGTGGTCGCCGCCCACGACGCGTGGAACCAGCAGCAGGCCGCGGACGCCGCGGCGGCCGCCGCCAAGGCCGTGAAGCCCACGACCCCCAAGGCCGCCGCCCCGCCCAGGGCGCCCTCGTGCGAGACCACCTACAACGGCCCGCCGTTCTACACGTCCCCGCCGACCGCGGGCGGCGACGGCTCCAACGGCAAGCTCCCGCCCAGCGCGCTGACCGCGATCAGCTGGGCGACGGACCCGCACGGCACCCCGTACTACCTGCGCAGTGTCGCGGCGGCCGCGCTCGAGCGGCTGAACACCGCGTTCCGGGCCGAGTTCGGGCACAACCTCGGCCTCGACCTGACCTACCGCGACTACGACACGCAGCTCGCCATGCGTGCCGCGCTCGGCACGGTCGCGGCGACCCCGGGCACCTCGACCCACGGGACCGGGCTCGCGCTCGACGTGCCCGAGCTGCCCTGCGAGTACGGCTGGGACACCGCGCAGCGCAGCTGGCTCGTGAGCAAGGGCCCCTCGTTCGGCTGGCGCGCGCCGGGCTGGGCGCAGCGGACCGGCTCCAACCCCGAGTACTGGCACTTCGAGTACGTCGGCTGAACCCCCTGCGCGGTGGTCGGCACTGCGCCAGGATGGGGTCACAGGGCGGGGGGAGCCGATGAGCAGGAGCTGGATCTGGTTCGTCGCGATCGCGGCGATGCTCGGCGTGCTGACGTGGAGCACGGCCGTCGGGAACGAGCGCGTCGGGACGTTCGCGTACTGGTCGGGCATGGGGATCGTCGCGGTGCTCGTCGCCTGGAGGGTCGCCCGCGCGCTGGTGCGGCGTGGGGAGTCCGCTCGCGAGGTCGTCGCGCCCGGCATGCAGGGTCTCGACGAGGTGCAGGGCCTCTACCTCGGGCGGCCCGACGTCGGCCCGGTGAGCTACGGCACAGAGGACCGCCCGGTTCCTGGGCTCGTCGTGGACCGGCCGGACCCGCTCGACGACAAGGTCTGGCGCGTCTAGGCGCTCTCGGCGCCGGCGGGGGCCTTCTCGTCCGGCGGCCGGACCCCGTCGGCGCTGCTCGGCACGGTGAGCAGCGAGATCAGCGCGCCACCGGCGAGCAGGCCGGCGCAGATGAGCATCGCGATCCGGTAGGCGGGCTCGAGGGTGGTCGGGTCGGTGAGCGAGGCGCCGACGCCCGCTGCCAGCGGAAGCACGGCGATCGCGAGCAGACCGGCCACGCGCGCGACCGCGTTGTTCACGCCGCTCGCCGCACCGGCCAGGTGGTCCGGCGCTGCCGCCAGGGCCGTCGTCGTCAGGGGAGCGACCGTGGCCGACAGCCCGAGGCCGAACACCACGATGCCCGGCAGCACGTGCGTGAGGTAGGGGGTGTCGGGCGTGACGCCGAGCAGCAGCACCACGCCGACCGCGCAGACGACCGGCCCGACCGTCATCGGGATCTTCGGGCCGATGATCGTGCTCAGCGCCCCGGCCCGCGGCGAGAGCAGGAGCATCAGCACGGTGACCGGCAGCGGGGCCAGCCCGGCCGCGAGCGGCGAGTAGCCGGCCACCACCTGCAGCGTCACGACGAGGAAGAAGAAGATCCCCGAGATCGCGGCGTAGATGAGCAGCGTGGCGGCGTTCGTGCCCGAGAACGGGCGCCACCGGAACAGCGCCGGCGGCAGGATCGGGGCGACGGCGCGCGACTCGACGAAGACGAACGCGCCGAGGAGCAGCACGCCGGCGAGCAGCGTCCCGACGACGACCGCGTCAATGCTGCCCGACTCGGTCCAGGCCGTGAACCCGTAGGTCAGGCCCGCCAGGCCGAGCGCCCCCAGGACCGTCCCCGCGACGTCGAGCTTCTTGGCGGCGGTCGCGTCCGAGCTCTCCGGGACGTGCCGCATGGTCACCGCGACGACGACGAACGCGATCGGCAGGTTGATCCCGAACACCCAGCGCCACGAGGTGACCTCGACGATCCAGCCGCCCAGGAACGGCGCGATCGCGCCCGCGATGCCGCCGAGCCCCGACCAGGCGCCGATCGCCCTGCCGCGGTCCGAGCCGGTGAACGTCGACTGCAGGATCGCCAGCGACCCGGGCGTCAGCAGCGCGCCGCCCACGCCCTGCAGGGCGCGCGCGGCGATGAGCAGCCCGACCGTGGGTGCGACCGCGCAGACCAGCGACGCGATCGCGAACCACACCACCCCGAACAGGAAGATGCGCCGTCGACCGAACCGGTCGCCCAACGACCCGCCCAGCAGGAGGAACGCCGCGAGGGTCAGCGCGTACGCGTTGACGGTCCACTGGAGGTCGGCGGTCGTGGCGCCGAGGTCGTCGGCGATGTTGGGCAGGGCGATGGTGACGACGGTGGCGTCGATGAACGCGATCGCCGACCCGAGCACGGTGGCGAACAGGACCCATCGGCCGCGGGCCGACGCGTAGACGATGCCCCCGGCGGCGGACCCGCCGTCAGGCGTCGCGGGGTCGGTCACGGTCTTTGCTGGGCTGCACCCGCTTCGGCTCGCCCGGCATCTTCGGGTACTCCGGCGGGTACGGCAGGTCTCCCTGCCCCTCGTCGGTCTCCTGCCGGTCGGCCAGCTCGAGGAGCGACTCGATGGAGTACCGCGGTGTCGTCCGAGCGACCAACGGTGCGAACAGGTCGCCGACCTCGGCGAACCGCGCCGGCATCGTCGTGACCGTGAAGTCGTCGGGTGCGACGTCCGCGACCTCGTCCCAGCGCAGGGGAGCCGACACCGTGGCGCGCGGGTTGGTGCGGATCGAGTAGGCGGACGCGATCGTGCGGTCGCGGGCCATCTGGTTGTAGTCGATGAAGATCTTCTCGCCGCGCTCCTCCTTCCACCACTTCATGGTGACCTGGGACGGCAGGCGCCGCTCGAGCTCACGGCCGAACGCGATGGTGGCCCGGCGGGCGTCGACGAACGACCACCGCGGCTCGATCGGGACGAAGATGTGGATGCCCCGGCCGCCGGACGTCTTGGGCGTGCCCTCCATGCCGTGCTCCTGCAGGAGCTCCCGCACGTGCGGCGCCACGCGGGCGGCGTCCGTGAAGTCGGTGCCCGGCTGCGGGTCGAGGTCGATGCGGATCTGGTCCGGCGACTCGACGTCGTCGCCGATCACCGGCCAGGGGTGGAACGTCAGCGTGCCCAGGTTGGCGGCCCACGCGACGACGGCCAGCTCGCTGGGCGCCACCTCGTCGGCCGTGCGGCCGCTCGGGAACGCGATGCGCGCCGTCCTCACGTAGTCGGGCGCACCCTGGGGGACGCGCTTCTGGTAGAACGCGTCGCCCGTCGAGTCCATCCGGGTGGCCAGCTTGGCGCCCTCGAACACGCCCTTGGGCCAGCGCTCGAGCGTCGTCGGCCGGTCGAGGAGCGCCCCCAGGATGCCGTCGCCCACCGAGACGAAGTACTGCACGACGTCGAGCTTGGTCAGGCCGCGCTCGGGGAAGTAGACCTTGTCGGGGCTGCTGACGCGCACGGTCCGGCCGTTCACCTCGAGCTCGACCGCGGGAACCTTCGACGGGGACATGCTGCTCAACCTAAGGCGTGGTTCCGACAGTCGCCCAGGGCAGCGTCACCCCGCACCGATCAGCCCCCGCTGGTGCGCGACCGACACGGCCTCGGCCCGCCCGGAGACCCCGAGCTTGGCCAGCAGGTTCGAGATGTGCACCGAGACGGTCTTCCCGGAGATGTAGAGCTTCTCCCCGATCTGCCGGTTGGACAGCCCCTGCGCGACGAGCGCGAGCACCTCGGCCTCGCGCGCGGTCAGCACGTCGGCGCCCGCGACCCGCACGCCCGGAAGGTCCAGCCGCCCGCGCCGCGCGAGCCCTCGCACGGCGGTGGCCAGCGGCACGGCGCCCATGTCGTCGGCCTCGGTCAGCGCGGCCCCGGCCTCGACCAGCGCACCGTCGCGGTCGCCGCCCTCCAGCAGCGCCTCGGCGAGCCGGAACCGGCTGCGCGCCAGCTCGTACCGGTAGCCGTAGTCGAACTCGTCGATCGTGGTCCGCCAGAGCGCCGGGTCGTTGGTGCCGACGAGCCTCGAGTGCTCGGCGTGCACCCGCGCCAGCCACGCGCGACCTTCCGGTCCCATGCGGCCGCCCCGTGGCCGGCCCCGCTCGGCCGTCTCGACCGCGCGCGCGAGCAGGTGGTTGCCGGTGGCGACCGCCTCGGACACGTCCTTGCCGAGCAGCCGGTCCTGCTGCGTCTGGTCGGCAATCGCCGAGAGCGCCAGCGCGACCAGCCAGATGCCGCCGAGGAAGTAGTCGGACCACGTGCGCCACAGGTACTCCAGCAGGCGCACCGCGAGGGTGACGGCGCCCTCCAGGTCGCCCCGCCAGGTCAGGGCGTCCACCGTGCAACCGCCCGCGACGAGCGCGATGAACCCGTCGCGGTTCCACACCGACTCGAGCGCGAGGCCGCGCTCGACCGCGTCGGCGTCGCCGCGCGCGACCGCCGCATACAGCGCCTGCGACTTGAGGATGTCGGCCAGCTCGTCGGGCACCCCGCCCAGCCCGGCCGGGCTCAAGTCCCCCCGAACGTAGCGGACCAGGTTGACGAACATGTGCAGCTCGAGCCCGTACGCGCTCCAGGTCATGCCGAGTGCCGCGGCCCGCTCGACGCCCTCGGTCGCCATCGCCGCGGCACCGGGCAGGTCGCCCGCGTAGTAGCGGTTGGACGTGAGGTTGTAGATCGTGCGCAGCTCGGTGCCGTAGTCGCAGGCCTCGCGCGCCCGGGCCAGCGCCGTGTCGAGGAGCTGGGCGGCACGGTCCGCGTCGTCGACGACGAGCACCGCCAGCGAGGTGAGCGCGTCGCTCTCGGCGTCCGCGGCACCCGCGGCCCGTGCCACCAGGACGGCCTCCTGCGCTGCGGTGAGGGCCTCGTCGTCCAGGTCGGCGTTCATGGCCGCGCGGGCGTAGCTGGCCAGCGCCCACGCGCGCGCCGGGGTGTTGCCGCTCGGGAGCGCCTCGACGGCCAGGGACGCCTCCCGGATCGCATCCTCGATGTCGTCGGTCGCCAGCAGGTACCGGGCGAGCAGGGTGCGGAGCATGGCCTGGCGCTCGATGTCCGAGGCGGTCTCCTCCACCGCCGCGCGGGACAGCTGGACGGCCCGGTCGGACTGCCCGGCGCGGCTGGCGGCCGCAGCGGCGGCGGCGAGGACGTCGGGGTGGTCCTGGTCGAGCGTCGCCGTGACCTCGGGCACCGCGCCCCACAGCCGCAGGACGACCTCGAGGTGCCGGACCTCCTCGGTCGGGGCGAGGACCTCGCGCGCCTGGTGCGCGGCCTCCAGGGACGCGAGCACGGCCGTCGGCAGGTCGGGGGCGCGCAACGCGTGCGAGGCGAGCTGCGACGGCGGGCCCAGCGTCGGGTCGGCACTCAGCACCCGCAGGTAGGTGCGGTGCAGGGCCGACTGCTCGCCGGGCAGCAGGTCCGTGTAGACGGCCTCGGCCAGCAGCGCGTGCCGGAACGCGATGCGCTCGTCCTCGCCGCCGAGGATGTGGTGCGCGACCGCCTCCCGCAGCGCCGAGTCGAACGCGCCGGGCGCCGTCAGCTGCGGGTCGCCGTCCGCGGCCACGACGGCCCGCAGGAGCGGCTCCGAGACGCGTCGGCCGGCCGCGGACGCGATCCGGGCGAGGCGCTGCACGGACGGGTCGAGCTGCTCGAGCCGCGAGCGCAGGACGTCGGCCAGCGACCACGGCAGCTCGTCGGCCTCCGCGCCGGCCTCCAGGAGCTCCTCCGCGAAGTACGCGTTGCCCTCGGAGCGGTCGATGACGCGGCGCAGGGTGCGCTCCTCCAGCGGTGCGCCCGCGAGCGCGGTGGTGAACTCGCGCAGCTCGGCGTCGGTGAAGGGGGCGAGGTCCAGCCGTTCGACGCGCGGGTGCCGGGCCAGCTCCGCCGCGACCGGTCGCCACGGGTGCCGGCGGTGCAGGTCGTCCGTGCGGTAGCTCGCGACGACCACGAGGTGCTGGTCGCGCAGCCGCGAGACGAGGAAGCGCAGGACGTCGCGGCTCGACGCGTCCGCCCAGTGCAGGTCCTCCAGGACGAGCAGCAGCGGGTGCCCGGGAACCCCGACGGCGCCGAGCGCCTCGACCAGGCCGTCGAACAGCTGCAGCCGGCTCGACTGGTCGTCCAGCGGGCCGGCGACACCGGTGGGCCCGGGCAGCAGCCGGGCCAGCGCGGGACGGTCGGCGACGACCGCATCCACCGCGTCGGCGTCCAGCGCTCTCAGCTGTGCGAGCGCCTCCGCGAAGGGCAGGTAGGGCAGCCCGATCTCGCCGAGGTCCACGCAGTGCGCGACGACGACACGGGCCCCGGACGCCCCGGCCAGCTCCGCGACATGGCGCAGGAGCCGGGTCTTGCCGACGCCGGCGTCCGCCGCGATGAGGACCGCGGTGGGCTCGCCGGCATCGGCGCGCCGCAGGGCCAGCGTGAGCTGGTCGACCTGCGGCGCGCGTGCCACGAACGGTGTGCTCATCGAGCCACGTGCCATGCCCCTGATCCTCGCAGGAGCCACCCACGCGCGGCACTGAATAGCGGGTGCGCGGGCTGCACCGGGCGCAGCCGCCCGTCGGGACGGACCAGGCGGTCGCCCTTCTTGGGGCGCTGCAGGGCGGTGGACATGCGGTCGTGGCGGTAGGCGAGCTCGCCGTCGAGGGCGGTTCCCCAGAATTCAGCCATGGTGTTCCTCCTCAGTACCGCCGGACGGGCGTCCGACGCTTCTTCCTGACATCGAAGACTTTCGTCGTGAGGGGTGGGGTGGCGGATCGGTCGACCGACGGGTCCTGGGCCCGGGATGTGGACGGATCCGCCTCTGAGGTGGCTCTGAGGTGGTCTGAGGTACCTCAGACGGGGGCACGATGGGGGCATGGGACTCGTGCAGGTCGCCCAGCGCGCGACCGACCTCGACCGGGCGGCGGCGTTCTACACGGACCTGCTGGGCGCGCAGCCGACGGCGAGGTTCGACCCGCCCGGCCTGCTGTTCTACGACCTCGACGGCGTCCGGCTCCTCCTCGACGTCAACGCGCCGACCGCCCTGCTGTACCTGCACGTCGACGACCTCGACGCCACCCTCGAGCGTCTGCGCGCCCACGGCGTGACGGTCGAGTCCGAGCCGCACGTGATCTTCCGGCACGAGGACGACACGCTCGGCCCTGCCGGCACCGACGAGTGGCACGCGTTCGTGCGCGACTCCGAGGACAACCTCGTCGGGCTGGTCAGCCACCGCCGCTGACCGCTGGGACCTCCGTCCCAGGCCCGGGTGCGAGCACCCCCTGGCGCGGGGGTTACCGACCGGTCTTCACCCGGACGCGAAGGGGCACCTCGGGCGAGACCCCCCCGACTCGGGCACTCTGGACGGGTGGGCGATGTACGGGACCTCCGGAGCGCGGCGAGCGCGAGGCAGCGCGATGCGCACGTCGTGGACGCCCAGCTCGTCGTCGAGGCCGAGCGGTCCGCCCCGCGAGCGGCGCGACACTGGGTCATGCGCGCGGCCGCCGCCGCCGGGATCGGCGGCGCGGCCAACCAGGTGGTCGAGCTGCTCACCGGCGAGCTCGTCGCGAACGCCGTGGTGCATGGTCCGCCCGACGGCGCCGTGACGGTCCGCGTCCGCATCGACGGGCCCGTGGTCCGGGTCATGGTCAGCGACGGCGGCGGCGGCGTCCCGGTCGTCGGGCACCCCGAGCCGACGGCCCCGAGCGGTCGCGGGCTGGCCCTCGTCGAGGCGCTGTCGTCGGACTGGGGCACGCTCCCCCGCCCGGACGGGAAGACCGTCTGGTTCGAGGTCCGCGACGACGACTGAACCCCGTTCAGGCGGCACAATCGTGAACCAGACGAAAGGGACGGGCCCTGGCCTGCGGTTCGACGGTGCGCGCATCGCCCGTCCGGCGTAGTTTCGGGGCGTAGTTCGGGGGACGACCACGGCCGACGAGGGGCAGCGACACGATGAACGACGAGGGTCAGAAGGGGTCGACGGCGACCCGTCTGCCCGAGATCAGCGCCGAGGTCCGCGAGGACGGCACCGGTGAGATCTCGATCGACGGCGTGATCGAGCGCGTCAGCAAGGCGAACCTGGCCGAGGCCGGAGCCGCGATCACGTCGCGGATCGCCGAGCTCGCCGTGTCCGTCGGGCAGCCCGTCCCGGTGCAGGTGCGCGACCCTGAGGGGCTCTGGTCGCTGATGATCCACCCCGACGGCGTCGTCGACGAGGCACCGAGCGCGCCGCAGCCGACGCCGGCGCAGCCCGCCCCGCCCGTCGCGGCGGCCCCGCAGCCGAACGGAGCAGCAGTGAGCGAGAAGGACTCCGTCGCGGCCGTCGCCGGCCTGCCCGAGACCCCGGCCGCCACGCCGGTGACCCCGCCGACGACCGCAGCGCGCGGTCCTTCGGCCAAGCGGGCCGACGCCCCGGTGGCCCCGGCCCCGGCCGAGGCGAAGCCCGCCACCCCGACCGGCCCGCTGCCGACCCTCGACGACCTGCTCGCCGCCCGGCACCCCGTCGAGCACGGCGGGCCCGCGGAGCACGGCTGGCGGCACGGCATCCGGCGCGTGACGTTCGGGGCGGTCCACCCCGGGCCCGGCAAGGTCGAGCGGCGTCGTCGCGCGGCGTCCGCGTCCGTGCGGCGCACGCTCGACGGGCCCAAGACGATCGTCGTCATCAACCCCAAGGGCGGCGCCCACAAGACGACCGCGACGATGCTCCTGGCCGCGACGTTCGGCCTGCAGCGCGGCGGGTACACGCTCGCGTGGGACAACAACGAGACGCGCGGGACGCTCGGCTGGCGCTCGTCGCACGCCGACCACACCCGCACGGCCGTCGACCTCCTGGACGCGCTGCCGACGCTGTCCCAGCAGGGCACGGTGCGCATCGGCGACCTCGACGGGTTCGTGCGGACGCAGCCCACCGAGCAGTTCGACGTGCTCGCGTCCGACGAGAACTCCGCCTCGGCGTCGTCGGTGGACGCCCGGTCGTTCTCCGACCTGCACCAGGTCCTCTCGCGGTTCTACCGGGTGCTCGTCATCGACACCGGCAACAACATGCGCGCCTCCAACTGGCAGGCCGCGATCGACGCCGCCGACCAGATCGTCGTCGTCTCCACCATCCGCGAGGACACCGCCCAGTCCGCCGCGTGGGCCCTGGACGCCCTGCGCTCCACCGGGCACGAGGAGGCGGTCCGGCGCGCGGTCACGGTGCTGTCCGCGCCCGAGCCCAAGGTGGACAAGGACCTGCACAAGCGGCTGCGCACGCACTTCGGCGCGCTGACGCGCACCGTCATCGACGTGCCGCACGACAGGGCCCTCGTGGCCGGCGGACCCATCGACTACGAGGCGCTGGAGCAGCGCACCCGCGACGCGTGGCTGCAGGTCACCGCGACCGTCGCCGACGGGCTCTGAGGGGCCGCCTGCATCTCGTCGGGACGGCCGTGCAAGATCGCGCAGGCTGACGACAGAGGGGAGGTGTAGGCCATCGTCGACCCTGGGAGCACCGTGCCACCGCGCAGCACGTCCACGTCCGAGAACGCGAGCACGCCCGCAGACGCCGCGTCTGCCGGTGCCGTGCCCGGCGACGACGTGCCGCAGGACGCAGCCGGCACCGACGGCTCCCCGGCCGACGAGCCGCGACTGGCCCTCGTCGCGAACGCCGTGCCGCACGACGACGCGTGGTTCGAGGCGCTCGTGCGCGAGCACGCGACCGCGGTGCACCGGTTCCTGGTCCGACGGGCGGGTCGCGACGAGGCCGACGACCTCGCGGCCGACGTGCTGACCACCGCGTGGCGTCGTCGTGACGACGTCCCCGACGGCGCCGAGCTGCCGTGGCTCTACCGCACCGCCGGTTTCGTCGTCGCGAACCACCGCCGCAAGGGCCGCCCCGTGCCGGTCGAGGACGTTCCGGACGACGTCCTGGGCGGCGACGACCCGGCTGCGCTGCTCATCGAGGACGAGCAGGTGCGCACCGTGCTCGGCGCCCTCGCGCCGCGCGACCGCCAGATCCTGCTGCTGAACGCCTGGGAGGGCCTCGTCGGCGACGGCCTGGCCGCCGTCCTGGGCATCTCCCGGGGTGGCGCCGACGCCGCGCTGAGCCGCGCCCGTGCCCGGCTGCGCGAGGCCTGGGCCGCGGCGGACGCCTGACGCCTGACGTCTGCCGGCGTCCTGGCTGCAAGCCCCGCGCCCGTCGCGACACATACGGGGCAGAGGACCACCCCGTACAGGAGGCAGACACATGAACGACGACGACCAGACCCAGCCGCAGGACGACGCTGCGTTCGCGCGGCTGCAGGCCGCCGACCCCGCCGGCGGCGCCGCCCCGGACCTCACCTCCGTGTACGCGGCCGTCGCGGAGGCCACGGGGGTCGTCGTGACCGAGGAGACGATCCCGGTCGACGAGCTCTCGGCCCGTCGCGCCCGGCGCGCACCGCGCTGGCTGCAGGCCGCGGCGATCGTCGCGGGGATCGCGGTCATCGGGGGCGGGAGCTACGCGCTCGGCGGCGCCAACGCCGGCTCGACGCCCGTCGCGGAGCCTGCGATGAGCCTGGGCGACAACGGGAGCACCGGGAGCGGCGGCGCGGCCGACTCCGCGGCGGCCCCGGAGGCGGCGAACAGGCTCGCGGCCGGTGCGGACTCGAAGCTGGCGGGCTGGGGCTTCGGGCGGACCGTGTTCGCGTCCGAGGGCCTGTCCACCGACGGCGGCAGCGCGCCCGCCTACGGCTTCGACGCGGTGGCCACGTACTCGCAGGCGACGATCGAGCGGGTCGCCGCGGCGCTCGGGGTGACCGGCACCGCGACGCAGCAGTACGGCCAGTGGACCGTCGGCACCAACGACGGCACCGGTCAGAACGTCTCGATCTCGTCCGACGGCCTCACGAGCGTGTCCTACTACGACCCGACGCGGGACCCGTGGTCCTGCATGAAGTTCGACACCGAACCGGTCGAGCCGCCCGCGGACGGCGCGGCGGGCGCCGGCACCGACGCGGTCGCCCCGGCCCCCGGGCCCAGCTGCGACCCGAGCACCGGCTCCGCGCCGAGCGCGGACTCGGCCGTCTCCACGGCGAAGGACACGATGTCCGCGCTGGGTGTCGACCCGTCCGGCTTCGAGTTCGAGCCCATGACCGACTCGTCGGGCGCGCAGATGACCACGGTGTCCGCGTACCAGGTGGTCGACGGGCAGCGCTCCGGGCTGTCCTGGAGCTTCACGATCGTCGCGTCAGGTGTCCAGTCGCTGTACGGGTCGCTCGCGCCGGTCGTCTCCCTCGGCGACTACGACGTGATCAGCCCGACGGAGGCCGTCGCGCGGCTCAGCGACCCCCGCTTCGGCTCGTCGTACGGCGGCATCATGCCGCTGGCCGCGGATGCCCGCTCCGCCATGGGCGGGACCGCCGACGCGATCGCGCCGGCACCCTCCGACGAGCCGACCGTCCCGGCGACGCCCGCCCCCGGCAGCCCGCTGGCGTGGCCGGTGCAGCACGTGACCCTCGTGTCCGCGAAGCTCGGCGTGGCCATCACCACGCTGCCCGACGGCGCCTCCGTCCTGGCCCCGACGTACGAGCTCGCCGACGCCGACGGCATGACGTGGACCGTGATCGCGGTCGCCGACGACGACCTGGACTTCACGTCCTGACGCCTGCGAACCACGGCCGGCCCGCACCTGGAGGGGGAGCGGGCCGGCCGTTCGTCTGCGAGCGGGACCGGCGTCCGTGTCACCCGGGACCAGGTGGGCGCGGGCTGACAGACTGACCGCATGGTCGAACGCCCCGAGAAGCTGCTGCTGCTCGACACCGCCTCGCTGTACTTCCGCGCGTACTTCGGC
Organism: Cellulomonas sp. P4_A2; assembly: GCF_056402515.1. Taxonomy (NCBI): domain Bacteria; kingdom Bacillati; phylum Actinomycetota; class Actinomycetes; order Micrococcales; family Cellulomonadaceae; genus Cellulomonas; species Cellulomonas sp. P4_A2. The sequence goes on along the minus strand of NZ_JBFUHG010000029.1, from coordinate 8,862 downwards.
GTCCCGCAGACGATGACCGCGCCCGACGGCACCCCGGTCAACGCCGTGCGCGGGCTGCTGGACATGATCGCTCGGCTGGTCACCGACCTGCGGCCCTCCCGGCTCGTCTGCTGCTGGGACGACGACTGGCGGCCGGCGTTCCGCGTCGACGCGATCCCGTCGTACAAGGCGCACCGGGTCGCCGTCGAGGTGCCGGGGACCACCGGTCTCGAGGAGGTCCCGGACACGCTCTCGCCGCAGGTCCCGCTGATCGTCGACGTGCTGGCCGCCCTCGGCATCGCACGTGTCGGGGTGCCGGGGTACGAGGCCGACGACGTCATCGGGACCCTCGTCGCGCGCGAGGTGGCCAAGCCCGCGGACCGCGCGATCGTCGAGGTGGTGACCGGCGACCGCGACCTGTTCCAGCTGGTCGACGACGACGTCCCCGTACGGGTGCTCTACACGGCGCGTGGCATCCGCGACCTCGAGACCGTCGACCAGGCCCGGCTGAAGGACAAGTACGGCGTCGCGACGGGCTCGGGGTACGCCGACATGGCCGTGCTGCGCGGCGACCCGAGCGACGGGCTGCCCGGCGTGCCGGGGATCGGCGAGAAGACCGCGGCCGCGCTCATCCACCGCTACGGCTCACTGGTCGAGGTGCTCGTCGCCCGTGACGCGGGGGACGCGGGACTGAGCCCGACGCAGCGCCGCCGGCTGGTCGAGTCGTCGTCCTACCTGGCCGTCGCGCCCGCGGTCGTGCGGGTGGCGCCGGACGCACCGGTGGGAGAGCTCGACGACCGGTTGCCGTCGGTCGTGGCGAACGCCGAGGAGCTCGTCGCGCTCTCCGAGCGGTGGGGGCTCTCGTCGAGCGTCAAGCGCGTGGTGGACGCCCTCATGCTCTGAGGCCGGGTGAACCCACCGCGTACCGGCCGTCCGCGACGGCGGCTCAGTCCTTGACGAAGACGTTCGCTGCCGCCTCGTGCCAGCCCGCCGGGGCGGTGGCGCCCGTCGGGACCAGCATGACGTCGTCGATGACCAGGTCGCTCGGTGAGCCGGCCGTCGAGGCGCAGCTGGTCCGGACGAGGTCGCCGAGGGGGACCGAGACCAGGCACAGCTGGTCGCCGGGCGCGGCGGCCGCGTAGTAGGCGGCCGCGTCGTCGGAGAGCAGGAGCCGCGTCGTCTCCGGGAAGACGAGCAGGTCGGCCAGGTCGCTCGGCGCGATCTCGTCGGCGGACCGCTGCGTCTCGGCGAGCGCCGGGACCAGGGTCGCCGGGTCGGCGGCCGGTGCCACGACGTCCCCGTCCAGCCGGACCCAGACCAGCGCGGCGACGACGAGCAGCGCGGCGCCCGCCAGCGCGAGCACCGTCAGGAGCCTCGAGCGCTGACGCGACGGCGCCGCGGCGCCGAAGCCGGTGAACGCGTCGCTGAACAGGTCTGCGTCGTCGTACGTGGTCATACCGACGATCATCGGCCGATCCGGCGCCCGACCTGAGCAGCACGCGCACCATCGTCCCGATTCGTCCCTCGTTCGGGCGATGCGGTCGTCCGGGAGGGCCCTCGGGCGCGGCAGAATGCTCCCTGTGATCACGGTCAGCACGGACGGTTCCTGCCTGCGCAACCCGGGAGGAGCCATCGGCTGGGCCTGGGCCAACCACGACGGCACGCACGACAGCGGTGGGCACGCCTCGGGCACCAACCAGATCGCCGAGCTCATGGCCGTCCTCGAGGCCATCCGGTCGCACCCCGGCGACGAGCCCCTGACCATCCAGGCCGACTCGCAGTACGCGATCAAGTGCTCGTCGGAGTGGATCCACGGCTGGCGGCGCAAGGGCTGGCGGACGGCGTCGGGCGGTCCCGTGCAGAACCTCGCGCTGATCCAGGACATCGACGCCGCGATCTCGTCGCGACCTGGCGGTGTCGCCTTCGAGTGGGTGCGCGGGCACCGCGGCGACCAGTTCAACGAGCGTGCCGACGAGCTGGCGGGCATCGCCGCCCGCGCCGTGCGCGACGGGGTGGACCCGGCGCCGCCGTCGTTCGCGGGCCGGCCGCTCGTCGTGCTGGCCCCGGTCTCTCCCGGAGCCGGCCTCTACGAGGACCCCGACGTTCTCTTCTAGGTCAGTGCGTGGAGCGGTTGCCGGCCAGGATCGCCAGCGCGCCGCCGACGGCCTCGTGCAGGTGGGCCGCGAGCCAGCCGCCCGGCGCGTGACCCCAGTTCTTGCCCACGGACGCGATCGGGAAGATCACCAGGTCGTGCACGGGGTGGCTGAGCACCAGCTCGGGGGGGCCGTCGCCGTGCGCCGTGCTCCACACCAGGCCGGGGACGCGTTCGGCGACGAGGTCGCCCAGCGCGACGCCGAAGGCGTGGACCAGCGGGGTCGAGTCGGCGCGGTCCTCGCCCTGCAGCCACATCGCCTGGACGCGGTCGAACAGGTCGCTGACGGTCTGGGCGTCGGCGGACCCACCGCACAGGTCCGCGACGATCTCCCGGTGCTGGGCAGCCCAGACGGCCTCGGCAGCGTTGAGGGGCTCGACGCGGACGTCGCGGCTCTCGTCTGCCGGGGTGTGCGGGTGTGGCACCTCGAGGCCGTCCTACCCTCTCGGGATCGCGCGGCCTTCGTCGTACGGCGCCTAGCTCTTCGGTGTGACCGTCATCGTGTGGCTCGCCGCCGATCCGGAGAAGCCACGGTCACCGCCGTAGGTGGCGACGACCGGTCCGGTCTTCTGGACGGCCGGCAGCGTGATCGTGCCCACCCCGCCGGTCAGCTGGGCGGTCCCGATCCGCTTGCTGTTGAGCGTGAACGTCACCGTGCCCGTCGGGGCGGGTGCGCCCGAGGGCCCGGTGACGGTGACGGTGATGGTCGGGGTGCTGCCCTTGGGCACCGACCACTTGACGGCGGAGAGCGCCGACGACGACTTCGCCTTGGTCACCGTGTACGACTTGCTCGCGTGCGACCCGGAGACGTCCGGGCTGCCGGCGAACACCGCCGTGAGGGTGCGCGACCCCACGGCCAGGTCGGCGGGCAGCGTGATCGTCGCCGTGCCGGTGGTGCCGCTGACGGTGAGCGTGCCGGTCCCGATCACGACGCCACGGGACTTGATCGTCACGTCGCCCGCCGGGGCAGCCGAGTCTCCCTTGACCTTGACGGTCGCGGTCGTCGGGGTGCCGAACGGCGCGCTGCTGCGGGACAGCTTGAGCGTCGTCGTGGACGCCGACTTCTTGATGTCGACGCTCACCGCCGGTGACGTGGACGGTGCGTAGGCGCCGTCGCTGGGTGCGAACGACGCGGTCAGCGAGTGCGTCCCGGCGCCGAGCTTGACCGTGACGCTCGCCTTGCCGCCCGCCACCGGCGCGGACCCGACCGGCGTGGCGCCGTCCAGGAACGTGACGGTGCCGGTCGCGGCCTTCGGCGAGACGGTGGCCTTGAGCGTCAGCGGCTTGCCGGCCTTCTTGTCCCCGGAGACGGAGAGCGTGGTGGTGGTGGCGGTCGCCGTCGGAACCGTGACGTCGACCGTCTGCCACCGGGACCCGGGGTCGGGGTTCTGGTTCTTGAGCACCAGGAGCTGGCCGGTAGCGGCGCCGGTGCCCTTGTGCACCGGAAGGACCTCGCCGTCGGCGCCCAGCGAGGTGAACGAGTCCTCGATGTTGTTCTCGAACCAGAACGGCGGGTCGTACGGGTCGATCGTGAACGTCGGTGCCGTGTCGACGACGTTGGAGCCGTCGGGCGCGTACCCCGAGAACGTCCAGACCTTGACCGTGGGCGTGGCGCCGACCGGGATCCCGGCCGCTGCCAGTGAGATCGGGGCGACGAGGACGTTGGAGTCGAAGACCCCCGCGTCGATGTCTCCGGCGAACCCGTTGATCAGCTCGGTGTCGACGACGTCGCCCGTGGCCACGTCGTACGTCTGCGCGATCGTGACGTCAGCGCTCGGGTCGGCCTTGATGACGTCCGTCTCCAGGTCCGTGGTGCCGTCGCCGTCGATGTCGATCTCGATGACGGGGTTCATCGCCAGACCCAGGCTGGCCCAGTCCCCGTTGGTCGCGATGCCGATGCCGAGCATGCCGTCGGCCGGGTCACCACCGGCGGCGGCGATCGCGGGTGCCGTCGACGTCCAGCCGACGGCCCGGATGTCTCCGGACGCGACGGTGGACGCCGAGGTGTGGATCCCCGGGGTCGGCTCGAGCTGCGGGCTGAGCGTTCCCAGGACGAGCGGCGTGGTCAGCGAGTACCACCCGCCGGACGCCACCCCGGCACCGTGCACCGGCAGGCCCGCGGTGGTGGTCGTCGGGTCGGCGAAGGCCACGGGTCCGGCGGACAGGTTCGAGACGAGGCGCGCGGCGGCCTGCAACGGCACGCGGAGCTCCTGGTTCCCGGATGTCAGGACGAGCCGACCGGTCACCTCGGCCACGTACTCGCGCGGGACGCCGAGCTGTTCGGTCGCCATGGTCGGGTCGATCTCGCGCTCGAGGGTCGCGGGGTCGGCTGTGAGCGTCAGGGTCACGATCGAGGTCCCACCCGGCGGAAGGACGAACGAGGCCGGCGAGGCCGTGATGGTCGCGCCCCCCTCGGTCGTCGGGTGCGTCACCCCGGTGGTGAACCGCTGGCTGATCGTGGCGAAGTTCTGCACCGTGACGGTCTTCTTCGCGACGACGGTCGACGGGCCGACGTTGACGATGCCCCAGTCGACCGACGTCTGCGCCGGCGCCTGGGTGTTGTACGCGATCACGGCCGTCGAGACGGCGTTCGGGGCGTCCACACGGCCGGAGCCGGTCCGTTCGGGCCCGTAGACCAGGCCCTGCCCGTTCGGCTCGGTGGTGACGTCGTGCGTGGCCGTGTTGACGACGGCGGACTTGACCTGCGCCGCGTTCCAACCCGGGTGCGCCGCGATGACGAGCGCCGAGATGCCCGCCACGTGCGGCGTGGCCATCGACGTGCCGGTCTCCGTCAGCGACTCGGTGCCGCTGCCGGACCGGACGGACGCGATCTGCGTGCCCGGGGCGGCCAGGTCGGGCTTGCCCCAGCCGAGCGACCCGTGGATGCCGCGGGACGAGCTCTCGGCGAGGACGTCGTCGGCCACGCTCTCGGACGCGGCCGCGTCGAGACCGGGACCGATCTCGACGGTGAGCGTGCCCGCCTGGATCTCCGGGAGCAGCAGGTTGGTGGTGGCCTGCGTCATCTGCGCGCCCGGGATCAGGGCGCTGCCCGTGATGCCGGCCGCGAAGATCAGCCGGTCGCCGGAGAGCAGAGCGCCGACGGCCCCCGCGGCGGCGGCGTTGTTCATCCGGCCGGCGGACCCGCAGCGGCGGGTGCTGTCGTCGGAGTCCCAGGTCAGGTAGGCGATCTTGCCGGCGACGGCAGCCGCCTGCTCGGGCGTGAACGGCGTGCACCCGTCGAAGCCAGCACCCGGGTCCCCGACGGGGGCGGTCACGTCCGGGCCCACGTAGGCGACCGAGTTCTGCGCGGCGTGCAGCCCGATCAGGCTGGGGTCGGCCGCGGCCGTGACCTTGACCGCGGCGAACGTCATCGGGCCGACCGAGTTGGCGACGGTGATGGCACTGGCGGCGTTGCCGGGCGAACCGGCGATGTCCGTGACGTCCCCGCCGTTGCCGGCGGCGATCACGACGACGGTGCCGAGCGCGGAGAGCTTGTCGACCATGAGGTTCTCAGGGTCGTCCGCGGGGGCGCCGTCGGCACCGAGCGACATGTTCACCACGTCGAGGCGGTCGCTGTAGTCGCCGTCCTGGTTGGGGTCGGCGGCGCGGTCCAGGGCGAGCGAGACCAGGTCGGTCGAGCCGCCGATGTCGCCGAACACCTTGTACGCGTAGACGCCGGCTCCGGGTGCGGTCCCGGGGCCGACCTTCCAGTCGGCGACGGACGCGAGCGAGCTGTAGTCGCCGCGGAACGTGGTGCCATCGGCCTGGACGCCGAAGCCGGCCGCGGTGCCGGTCACGTGCGTGCCGTGGCCTCCGGGCGGGTCGATCGGGTTGTCGTCGGGGGTCGGGACGGGGGTGGCGGCCGGGTCCGTGGCGTTGGGGTCGGCGTCGTAGTTGGGGCCTGCGAAGTCGTACCCGCCCAAGAACTTGGTCGGGTCGAACGAGCCGGGCTGGATCGGCAGGGTGCCGTCCGTGCCGTAGGCGGCGTCGTAGGCCTCGACCGTGCCGGGTCCGCCGAAGCTGGCGTGGGTGTAGTCCATCCCGGAGTCGATGACGCCGATGCGCACCCCTTCACCCGTCACGCCGGTGTTCTGCCAGGTCGCCAGGGCCTTCGTGAACTCGACGGTGTGCGCGTTCTCGATCGTCTTCGGGACGACGCGGTAGACGGCGACGACGTCGGGCGACTCGGCGAGCGCGCGCACCTGCTCCGCGTCTCCGGTGACGAGGGTGCCGGCCACGAGGTTGGTCAGCGTCGCGAGCTGCTTGGGGGCTGCCGATCGCGCGTTGCGCGCCGACACCTGCGCCGGGACCACCTCGTCGGCCAGCGCCTCGGTCTTGCCCGCCGCCGCCTTGACCTGCGCCGGGCCACCGCCCGCGGCCGCGACGTCGGTGCCGGACTTCGTCGCCAGCTGGACGAACGCCGTGACAGACCCCTCGGCCGCCTTGAAGTCGCCGAAGACCTTCGCGTTCGGGCCGGCCTTGGGTGCCGATGACGCGACCTTCAGGCCGTCGGGGGTCGGTGGTGGTGCGGCCGAGGCCATCCCGGTACCGACCATCACGGTGCTGACCGTGAGGGACAACGTGGCGAGCGTGGCGACGACCGATCGACGTGACATGTGCGCATCCCTGGTTCGCGGCGGACCCGACGTGCAAACACCCGGCATGACGCAAGTCACACCGAGTGCCTGACTTCGTGCACGTTACTGACCAGTTACCCGATTCGCCATATCTGGTGCGAATCCTCCGGATTCGACCCGGCTCAGCGCAGAGGCACGAATCTGTAGGACCCGTGCGACGTGACGGTGGTGCTCCGGCGCGATCGGACGACCACCAGCAGCGTCGATCGCACGGGGATCACCATGCGGGCGTCGTCGTCGGCGAGCTGCCCGACCAGCTCGTCGGGCAACGACCGCGCGGCCGCCGAGACGAGGATGCGCGGCCAGCCGCCGTCGACCGGACGACCGAGGGCGCCGGGCACCGCCTCCTCGAGCGACGCCCACGGCACGCCCTGTGCGGCGAGGTTCGTCGCACCCCACCGCGCGAGCTCGGGGTCCAGCTCGAGCCCGAGGACGCGCCCCTGGGGTCCGACGAGACGGGCGAGCAGCGCGGTCGTCCATCCGGACCCGGCGCCGACGTCCAGCACGTGCGCGCCGACCGGTACCTCCAGCAGCCGCAGCATCGTCGCGACGGTGCTCGGCTGCGAGCTCGTCTGCCCGTGCCACAGCGGCAGCGGGCGGTCCTGGGCCGCGAAGCCGCGCTGCTCGGCGGGCAGGAATCCCGTGCGGGCGACCTCGCGCATCGCGTCGGCCACGTCGTCGGCGCGCTGCGGGTCGACCCCCCTGCGCATCGTCCGAGCCTACGAGCGTCAGTGCGCCAACGGGGTGGACGGGGGCGCAGAACGTTCAGGACCCGGGTGGGGGTGCCGAATCGCTGGACATGGGTGCCGGTGACTTCCGTCCGCGCGCCTCGACGCGACGTGTCGGGGCGGCTGCTGCTCTGCGGTCAGCCGACGCTCTGCGTCTGGGTCTGGGTCTGGGCCGCCGGCGCGACCACCGGGATCATCCCCGTGCGCGGCACCTCCGCCGCGGTGGGCGCCGGGACGTACTTGGGCTTACGGCCGGGGCGGCCGCGCTCGCGACGGGTCTCAATGCCCTCGAGGGTGGTCGCGCGCCACACCGCTCCGCCGTTCAGCCGTCCGTCGGGCTGGGGGAGCCACGGGACCTTGCGCGACAGCCAGACGCGGATCGTCGCGTGCTCGACGCCGAGCCGGTCGGCCAGGCGGGCGATGTCGTAGAGGTCGTCGAGACCCGTGGCAGCAGGCGGCGCAGGGGTGTCGTCGGTAGGCACGGCGGCAGCCTAACGGTCCGAGTCTGTGAATTGTGTGACGACACCGTAACAAGATGCGCACGAGATCTCCCCCGCGTTTGGGCTCAAGTTGTCCTGGACGCCTGTCCGAAACACTTAACGTGTCACGCGTGAGTAACAAGTTTCTGCGACGAGGTCGGCCCGAGGGCGGTCGGCACGCTGCCGCGCGCCCCGCGCCGACGGTGCCGCACGTGCCCGCCGCCGCCGTCCTGCGCCCCGCGCGGATCGCCCAGGGAGCCGTGGTCGCCGTCCTCGCGGTGAGCCTCTGCGCCACCATGGCCGCGACCGCGAGCGCCCGTGGCGGCGAGGACCTCGCCCTCGGCGTCTCCCACACCGCCCGCGCCGCGGCGGAGGTCGCCGCCGCCCGCGACGGCGCTGTCGATGTCGCCACCGACGCCATCGAGGTCGCCCACGCCGTCCAGGCCGAGGGCAGCCAGGCCGCCGTCGATGCCGCACAGCTGGCGGCCCTCGAGGCCGCGACCGTCAAGCTCAACGACCTCGTCGAGTCCGTCGACCCGGTCGCCGCGGCCGCCGTCGCCCAGGACGCGCCCGCCGCTCCCGCGGCGACCGAGCCCGTCGCGCCGGTCGCGCCCGTCGCCGCCCCCGTCGTCACCACACCGGCCGAGCCGAAGCTCCCGGTCGACGAGCCCGCGGCGACCGCGACGCCGACGCCGACCGCGACGGTGATCCCGGTCGTCCCGCCGACCGACGGCAAGGAGGACGCCGCGACCGCCAAGCTGCGCGACGCCGTCGCCGCCGTCGCCAAGATCACCGCCGACGTGCGCGAGAGCGCCGAGGCCAACCGCATCGCCGCCGCCGCCGCCGCCCAGGCCGCCGCCGACGCGGCCGCCCAGGCTGCCGCAGCC
>NZ_JBFUHG010000028.1:0-23134 GCF_056402515.1 Cellulomonas sp. P4_A2 | reverse complement strand
GTCTGCTCCTCGACCGCCGAGGCGATCGTCAGCTGGTAGTCGTTGATCGACGCGATGATCGAGGCGATCTGCCCGATCGCCGCCACCGCACCGGTCGTGTCGGCCTGGATCGCCTCCACCCGACGCGCGATGTCCTCCGTGGCCCGCGCCGTCTCCGAGGCCAGCTCCTTGACCTCACCAGCCACGACCGCGAACCCCTTGCCCGCCTCACCAGCACGCGCAGCCTCGATCGTCGCGTTCAGCGCCAGCAGGTTCGTCTGCTCCGCGATGCTCGTGATCGTCTTGACCACGTTCCCGATCTGCTGGGACGACTCACCCAGCCGCGCCACCTGCTCGTTCGCCGACGACGCCGCCGACGTGGCCTGATCGGCCACCTTCGCCGCCAGGTTCGCGTTCTGCGCGATCTCCCGGATCGAGGCCCCCATCTGCTCCGCCCCCGCAGCGACCGCCTGCACGTTGCGCGACACCTGCTCCGCGGCAGCCGCGACGACACCCGCCTGCGCACTGGTCTCATCGGAACCCGCCGCCACCTCGTTGGACGACGCGGACAGCTCCTCGGCGGCAGCGGCGACCGTCTGCGACGTCTCCAGCACCCCGGACAGCGTCTCCTGCAGCGCGTCCTGCGCGACGGTCAACGAGGCCGCCATCTGCCCGATCTCGTCGCGGCTGTAGACCTCCGCGCGGACCGTGAGGTCGCCGACCGCGAGCGCCTCGACCGACTTCTGCACCTTGCGCACGGAGCCGCGGATCCAGGCGGCGAGGCCGCCACCGGCAGCGATGCACGCGAGCAGGGCCAGGACGAGCAGGACGATCATCTGGTTGCCGACCGTCCTGGCCTGCAGGTGCACGTGGTCCGAGATGTGCACGGCGTGCGCGCCCGCATCGTCGGCGACCTGGTCCAGCGCGGCGTCGTACGTGAGCTTGAGCGGGTTGGTGACGGTCTCGTAGACCTTCACGTACGCGGCGTGGTCACCGTCCACCGCGGCGGGCACCAGCTGGGCGTCGCGCGCCTGACGCCACGCGGCGTAGCTCGTCGTGAACTCGTCCCAGGTCTCGAGGTCGTCACCCGACCCGAACGCCGCGATGCCCTCGTCCATGGCGGCGTCGTTCGCGGCCTGGTCGGCGAGCAGCTGGTCACGCTCGTCGTCGGTCTGCGCCGCCTCCAGCTGGGCGACGATCATCAGGCCGACGACCTGCTTCTCCTGCAGGACGTTCACGGGAGCGATCTCGGCCGTCACGGTGTCGGCGACCTGGCTGGTGTCCCACGCCATGTCCTGCATGTTCGTGTACGAGTACACGCCGAGACCGATCGCCGTGGCCGCGAACATCCCGGTCAGGCCGAGGATCTTGGTCCGGATCGACCGGTCGGCGAACCAGGCGCCGCGACGACGCGGAGCGGGCTGGACGGTCGACATGGGTCCTCCTCGAGGGGCGCGGGACCACCGTGGCCCGTCGAGACGCCCATCGGCGTCGTTGCTCGACGCCTGAGGAGTTCCGCATAACGATCAGGCAGCGACGGCCTGGTCGACGTCCAGCACGAGCAGCAGGCCCGCGTCCAGCTTGTGGGCGCCGCGGATGAGTGGACGGACCATCGCGTCGAGCGTGTCGGGGGGCGTCTCGAACGAGCCCGGGCCCACGTCGACCACGTCGCCGATCTCGTCGACGAGCAGGCTCACGGCCTCGCCGCCCACCTGCACGACGACCATCATCGGCTCGGTGAGGTCGGCGCGACCGGCCAGCCCGAGGCGGGTGCGCAGGTCGATCGTGAGCACGACCTGGCCGCGGAGGTTGACCAGGCCGGCGATCGTCGGCGGGGCCAGCGGGACGCGCGTGCGGCTGTGGGCCCGCAGGGCCTCCTGCACGCGCACCACGTCGATGCCGTAGAGGCTGCCGTCGAGCGTGAAGGTCACGTACTGGCTCATCAGCGGGCTCCCGCGAACTCGTAGGTCTCGGCGTCGAAGAAGGACGCGTCGGCGGACAGGATCGCGGCACGCACGTCGAGCAGCTCGGTGACCCGGTCGCCCAGGACGGTCGAGCCCAGCAGGCCGTGGTCCTCGATGTCCGAGTGGTGCGCGACCTCGTCGTCGACGATGTCCAGGATCTTGTCCACGACGAGCCCCGCGCTGCGGTCGCCGTGCGTGAACACGACCACGAGCAGCTCGCCGGTCGTCGTCGGCTCGGAGTAGGACCCGAGCAGCCGGTCCAGGCGCGCGAGCGGCAGGATCGAGCCGCGGTACTGCACGACCTCCCGGCCACCCACGAGCTCCACGTTCTCGGCCCGCAGGTGCTCCAGGCGGGCGACGGACGCGAGCGGCATGGCGACACGACGTTCGCCGACGCCGATCACGAGCACCTGCTCCAGCTCGACCGCGGCCTGGGCGGCCTCCTGCGCCCGGCGGCGGGCCTCGCTGCTGACCTGCTCGAGGTCGCCGACGATGGCGCGTCGCGCGATGGCCTGCGCGTCGAGGATCAGCGCGACCCGGCCGTCGCCGAGCACCGTGGCGCCCGCGTACACACCGATCGACTTCAGCCGGCTCGACAGCGGCTTGACCACGATCTCCTCGGTGTTCAACACCCGGTCGACGAGCAGGCCGAAGCGCTGCTGGTCGGCCTGGACCACCGCGATGACGCTGGTCTGTTCCTGCTCGCGCGTGCCCTGCTCGACGCCGAGGACGCCCGCGAGCGACACCAGCGGGAGCAGGTCGCCGCGCAGCCGGTAGACGGGGGCGGAGTGCACGTACTCGATGCCCGACCCCGAGCGCTGGCCGTCGAGGGCCACGAGCTCGAGGAGGTTGATCTGCGGGACGGCGTACAGGTCGCCGGAGCACTCGACCGTGAGCGCGGGCATGATCGCCAGCGTCAGCGGGATGCGCAGGCGCCAGGTCGTGCCGGTGCCCAGCGTCGAGTCGATGTCGACGGTGCCACCGATCGCCTCGACCTTGGTGCGCACGACGTCCATGCCGACACCGCGTCCGGACACGTTGGTCACGGCCGCCGCGGTGGAGAAGCCGGGCAGGAACAGCAGCTGCAGGAGCTCGGAGTGGCTGGCCGCGTCGAGCTGCTCGACGGTGCGCAGACCCTTCTCCAGGGCCTTGGCCGCGACGCGCTCGGGGTCGACCCCGCGGCCGTCGTCGGCGACCTCCACCACGACCTGCCCACCCGAGTGGTAGGCGCGCAAGGTCAGCACGCCCTTGGCGGGCTTGCCGGCCGCGACGCGCTCCTCGCTGGGCTCGATGCCGTGGTCGACGGCGTTGCGCACCAGGTGCGTCAGCGGGTCCTTGACCGCCTCGAGCAGACCGCGGTCGAGCTCGGTGTCGCCGCCGATCATCTCCAGCTGGACCTCGCGCCTGCACGCCGCCGCGAGGTCGCGCACGATCCGCGGCATCTTGGACCAGACGTGCTCGATGGGCTGCATTCGCGTCTTCATGACGCCCTCCTGCAGCTCACCGGCGATGAGGTTGAGGCGCTGCGCGGACCGGGACAGGTCCACGTCCTCGGTGCCGGACGCGAGCCGGCTGATCTGGTTGCGGGCCAGCACCAGCTCGCCCACCTGGCGCATGAGCGCGTCGAGCAGCTCGACGTCCACGCGGATCGAGGTGTCGGCGGCACCGCGCAGGCCGGCGGCGGCCTCGTCGGGCAGTGCCTCGGCGCTCGGCGCGCTCGTCTGCGTGGGGACCAGGGGCTTGTCGGCCTTGCCGCCGCCGATCTTGCGGGCGGGCTCGGGCGCGGTCGGGACGGGCTCGGCCACCGGCGCGTCGATGACCAGGGTCGCGCTCGACCCTGCGGCGGCGACCTTGCGGGGTGCGCGCTTGCGGACGATCTTGGCGGCGACGGGGGCTTCCTCGACGACGACGACCTCGGGCTCGACGACGACCTCGGGCTCGACGACGACCGCCTCGACGACTGGCTCCACGACCTCTTCCACGACGTCTTCCACCGGCGCAGTGCCGTTGCGGATCGCGTCGACCGCTTCGATCACGGGGTCGATCGCGACCTCGCCCTCGGTGCCGTCGGCCTCGATGTGCGTGAGGATCTCGCGGACGCAGTCGGTCATGCGCAGCAGCACGTCGGTGGTGCGCTGGTCCATGGACCGGATGCCGTCGCGCAGCTCGACCAGCAGGTTCTCGCCCACGTGGGTCACGCGCTCGAGGCGTCCGAACGCCAGGAAGCCGCTCGTCCCCTTGATCGTGTGGATCGTCCGGAAGATGCTGCTCAGCAGCGGGCGCGAGCCAGGGCTCTCCTCGAGCGCCACGAGGTCGCGGTCCAGCTGGTCGAGGTTCTCGTAGCTCTCGACCAGGAACTCACGGACGATCTCGTCGATGTCCTCCACCGGTGTCCTCCCGAATCCGCGCGCGACACCCTCTGGAGCGGGGCGTCCCGGCGAACGACCTCATCGGTCGGCGGGAGGAGTTCCTGAGGGGTCAGCCGACGCGGGTCGGGGCGGCGCGACGAGGCGCTGCAGTGCTGCCGCGGTGCTGTCGTCGGCCGCCACGGCGTCGACGTTGGCGGCCCGGACGGCCTCGAGCACCTCGGCGCGGTGGACGCGCACCTCGCGGGGGGCGTCGATGCCGAGCCGCACCCCGTCACTGCGCACCTCGATCACCGTGACGACGATGTCGTCACCGATCACGAGCCGCTCCCCGACGCGACGACTGAGCACCAGCATGCGGCGACCCTACCTTGACCGGGACGCCGACCAAGGGCGTGGCGCGCCTCGACCCACGCCCGGGGGGCTCGGTCGTCGAGATCGACCATCCGCCTCGAGATCGGCTGTGCGAACCGTCGATCTCGCGCCGACAGGTCGATGTCGGCGCAGCAGCGGCGCAGCATCGAGCCGCCCCTAGCGACCCGCCGGCCCCAACGCCTGGCCGAGGGCCGCGGCCCACGCGACCGTCGTCGCCGGGATGCCGTCCACCCACACCACCGGAGCACCGAGGTCGAGCACGGTCCCGGGCTGCGTGGTGTCGAACAGACCCCGCACAGCGACCGCGTCGATCCCGTCGGGACCGCCGACCTCCGCCATCCAACGTGTGGCGTCGGCGGTCTTGGTGCGCGCGTCGACGACGGCCCACACCTGCGCCGCGCCGCACGCGCGCAGGAGGTCGGCGGCGTCGGCGCGGTCGGCCGCGTCGGGACCGACCGCGAGCGCGACGACCCCGACCTGCGGGCCGGTCGCGACGCGGTCGAGCCACGTCGCCAGCTCGTCGGCGGTCGCTGCCTTGGCCACCCCGACCCGACCGGTGCGCGCACGCCCGCCGGACCGGGCACCGGCGGCGCAGGTGGCGGACGGCTCGAGACGCAGCCGCTCGGACAGCAGGAGGGCGACGGCGTCGACGTCGGACTGCTCGCCGACCACGACGACCACCGACCCGGGCGTGCGGGGCAGCGCGGGCGCCGCGGGCACGCGCGCGAGGACGGCGGGCAGGGTGACGGGCCCGGAGCCGCCGAGCAGGAACTCGGGCACGCCGATCCCGCGCAGCGAGGCGCGCAGCGGGTCCTCGGGCGGCGGCGGAGCCACCTCGATGTCAGCGGGCGCGGGGGCACCGGCCAGGGCCCGCACCTGCTCGAGGATCCCCGCGAACGACGCGCTGCCGGTGGACACGCTCGGCAGCGGCTCCTCGACCGGGTCGAGCTCCTCGTCGTCCATGACGTCGAGGCCCTCGAAGGGGACCACCGACCCGTCCGGCAGCGCGTCGAACGCGTCCGCGGCGTCCAGCAGGTCCTCGATGCTGTCGGCCTCGGGCGGGACCGCGGGCGACGGGGCCCCGCGCAGACCGTGCGGCCGCAGGGTGGGCTGCTCCGGCACGTCGACGGTCAGCTCGAAGCGCTCCTTGGCGAAGAACCCGGCGACGCCGCCGGTGCGCACGCGCTCGGCGCGCACGATGCGGGCGGACGGACCGAACTCGGCCTGCACGTGGGCCATGAGCTCCGCGAGGTCGGACCCCTCAAGCAGCAAGCGCTGGGACACCGCTCACCGCCCCGACGGTCTCGACCTGGACGCCGACCCCGGTGACCTCGCCGTACGACAGGACGGGCAGGCGCGGCAGACCCATCGCGACGAGCCGGCGCAGGGCCGGCCGGATCGCCGGTGCGCACGCGAGCACCACGGTGCGCCCGTCAGCCTCCGCCTCGGCGACCGCCTGCCGCAGCTGCGCCAGCATCGACTCGAGCCGGTTCGGGTCGACGAGCAGGTGCGTGCCGTGCTCGCCGGGCCGGATCGACTCCACCAGGCTCTGCTCGAGTCCCGGGTCGAGCGTGATCGCGCGCAGCACGTCGTCCTGCACGTACATCGCCCCGAGCGCCGGCCCGAGCGCCGCGCGCGCGGCCTCGACCAGCCCCTCCGCGTCGGTGCTGACGCGGGCGCGCAGCGTGAGCGCCTCGTAGATCCGGCCGAGGTCGCGGATCGGGACCTCCTCGGCGAGCAGGCCCTGGAGCACCCGCTGCACCTCGCCCAGGCTGAGCAGCGTGGGGATGAGCTCCTCGACGACCGACGGGTTGACCTTCTTGACGCCCTCGGTGAGCACTCGCACGTCCTCGCGGCCCAGGAGGCGGGAGGCGTGCTGGGCGATGAGGGCGCCGAGGTGCGTGATGAGCACGGACACCCG
The DNA here is from genome assembly GCF_056402515.1 of Cellulomonas sp. P4_A2. Lineage (NCBI taxonomy): Bacteria > Bacillati > Actinomycetota > Actinomycetes > Micrococcales > Cellulomonadaceae > Cellulomonas > Cellulomonas sp. P4_A2. The sequence goes on along the minus strand of NZ_JBFUHG010000028.1, from coordinate 16,529 downwards.
GTCGACGACGGTCGCGCCGGACATCTCCGCGGCGTGCCGCAGCTCGGCGGGGATCCACTTGCCCGGCAGGCCGAACACGGGCTCGTTGACGCTGGTCCCGGGCAGGGCGCCCAGGTCGTCGCCGAGCGCGAGCATGCGTCCGGCGGGCGCCTCGCCGCGTCCGACCTCGACACCCGCGATCTTCACGACGTAGGTGGACCTCGGCAGGTCGACGCTGTCGCGGGTGCGCACGGGCGGCACGACGATGCCCAGCTCGAGCGCGGTCTTGCGGCGCAGGCCTCGGACGCGGGCCAGCAGGTCCTGGTCAGGCCCGCTGCCGACGAGGTCGACCAGGTCGGGTGCGAGCAGGATCTCGAGGGTGTGCACGCGCATCTGCTCGATGAGCTGCTCGGGACTGTCGTTCGACGGCGCGGCGGCGTTGGCCTGGACCCCCGCCTGCACCGCGGCCTCCTCCTTGACCTCCACGCTGCGGGCGCGCTGGGCGATGATCAGCAGCGTCGCGCCGACGAGCACGAAGGGCAGCTTGGGCATGCCCGGCATGAGGGCGAGCATCAGGGCGCCGGAACCACCGATCCGCAGGGCGGTGCGGGACTGGCCGAGCTGCTTGGCGGCCACGGCGCCCAGGTCGCCGGAGGCGGAGGCACGCGTGACGACGATGCCGGTGGACACCGAGAGCAGCAGCGCCGGGATCTGGGTGACCAGGCCGTCGCCGATGGTCAGCAGGCTGAAGTGCTCGAGGGCCTCGCCGGCGCTCATGCCCATCTGCATCATGCCGATCACGAACCCACCGATGAGGTTGATGATCGTGATGACGATGCCCGCGATCGCGTCACCCTTGACGAACTTCGAGCCACCGTCCATGGCGCCGTAGAAGTCGGCCTCGGCAGCCACGTCGGCGCGCCGCGCGCGGGCCGTGTCCTCGTCGATCAGGCCCGAGTTCAGGTCGGCGTCGATCGCCATCTGCTTGCCGGGCATGGCGTCGAGGGTGAACCGCGCCCCGACCTCGGCGACGCGGCCGGCACCGTTGGTGATCACCGCGAACTGGATGACGACGAGGATCAGGAAGATCACGAGCCCGATGACCAGCGAGCCGCCGACGACGAAGTGGCCGAACGCGTCGATGACCTTGCCGGCGAACCCGTCGCGCAGGATCAGCCGGGTCGAGGCCACGTTCAGGCCCAGCCGGAACAGCGTGAAGACGAGGATCAGCGACGGGAAGACCGAGAAGTCGAGCGGGCGCTTCACGTACATGCTGGTCAGCAGGATGACGAGCGAGATCGTGATGTTGAGCGCGATCAGCAGGTCGAGCAGCGCGGGGGGCAGCGGCACGACGAGGAGCAGGACGATGCCGACGACCCCGACGGGCACGGCGAGCGAGGTGATGCCCTTGTTCTTCATGACTCGTCCTTCGTCGAAGGCTGGTCCGTCGGCACGTCGGCGCCGTCGGTGAGGACTCTGGTGGTGATGGCGGGTGCGGGCGCCGGTGCGGGTCGCCGGGCCGGGCGGCGGGCCGCGCGGGCCTTGGCGCGGTGGTCGGTCCCGTCGGCCTCGATGGTGCCGCCGGGCACGCGGTGCTGGCCGGCGGAGGCGCCGCGACGGCGCAGGGCCATCACGAACGCGAGCACGCGGGCCACCGCGGTGAAAAGGTGTGCCGGGACCTCCTGGCCGAGCTCGCACGCGGCGTGCAGCGCCCGGGTCAGCGGGATGTCCTCGATCATCGGGACGCGCTTGTCGGACGCCTCCTCGCGGATCTTGGCGGCGATCGCTCCGGCACCCTTGGCGACGACCTTGGGCGCGCCGGTGCCGGGCTCGTAGCGCAGGGCGACCGCGACGTGCGTCGGGTTGACCAGGACGACGTCCGCGGTGGCGATCTCGGACATCATCCGGTTGCGGCTCATCGACAGCTGCTTGGCGCGGATGGCGCCCTTGAGCATCGGGTCGCCCTCGGTGCGCTTGTGCTCGTCCTTGACCTCTTTGAGCGTCATCCGGGTCTGCTTGCGGTTGCGCCGCATCACCACGATCACGTCGGCGACGGCGAGCAGCAGGCCCGCGGCGATGCCGGTGCGCAGCAGGGTCGCGGTGCCCGCGGACGCGGTGCCCAGCAGGCTCGTCAGCGGCAGCTGACCCGACGCCATGAGGATCGGCACCATCGACTTGAGCCCGATGAACAGCACCCCGGCGACGACGGCGGACTTCAGCAGCGTCTTGGCGCCCTGCCACCACGCCTGCGCGCCGACGAGGCGCTTGAATCCGTTCATCGGCTTGAGGTGGTCCACGTGCAGGCGGAGGCGCTGCGGGTGGTAGCCGCCCTGTGCCAGGCCGACCCCGACGGTGACGATCATGAGGATGACGAACAGGGGCGCGAGCGTCGAGATGACCGAGCGCAGGGCGTCCTGCAGCATCTGCACGGCACCCTCGACCGTCGGGTCGTCGGCCACCTGCTTCATCTGCGCGAGCTGCTCGACCGCCGCGGCCCGCCCACGCGTGATCACCATGGGCAGCGCGAGCACGGCGGCACCGAGCCCGAGCCACGACGCGAGGTCCTGCGACCGCCCGAGCTTGCCCTTGCGGTGCACCTCCTTCATCCGCTGCGCGGTGGCCTTCTCGGTGCGGTCGCCGCCCTCGCCGCTCACGAGCCGGCTCCGAGCATCGCGGCGACGGACCTGCCGGTCAGCGCCTTGACCACGTTCGGCAGCGCGAGGAACGCGAACGCGCCGAGCGACAGGGAGATCAAGATCTTCAGCGGGAAGCCCATGGCGAAGGCGTTGAGCGCGGGTGCCACGCGGGTGAGCAGGCCCAGGCCCACGTCGGCGAGGAAGAGCACGACGAGCAGGGGGCCGGCGATCTGCAGCGCGCCGAGGAACATCTGCGACAGGCCGCTGGTCAGCGAGTGCAGGAACAGGTCAGGGTTCAGCGCCGCGCCCAGCGGCAGGGCGTCGAACGTGCGCACCAGCCCCGCGAGCACGATCTGGTACCCGTTGGTGACGAACAGGAGCACCAGCGCGGTCATCTGGTAGAGCCGCTGGAACTGTGCACCGCTGGTCATGCTCATCGGGTCGAACGCGGCCGCCATCTGGAAGCCGCCGAACAGGTCGATCATCGTGCCCGCGGACTGGATGGCCGAGAACGTCATCATCACGAGGAACCCGAACAGCGCGCCGATCACGGCCTGCATGACCAGCGAGCCGACGAACGCGCCCGTGGTGTCGGTGCCCGCCGGCTCCAGCCGCGGCGCGACCGCCAGCGCGAGACCGAGCGCGATCGTCATGCGCACCATCCCCGGGACCGCCCGCTGCGAGAACGGGGGCGCGATCGCCAGGAAGGCGACGATCCGGACACCGGCGAGCATCGCCGTCTGCACCCCGGCCAGGGGCAGCGCGACGTTGATCGGGTCCACGTCAGCTCCCCGTCAGCGCGGGGATGCGGGCGAACAGCTCGACCGTGAACGACACGATCGACGAGATCATCCAGTGCCCGGCCACGAGCAGCGCCACGGCGGCCGCGATGGCCTTGGGCACGAAGCTGAGCGTGACCTCCTGGATCTGGGTCACGGACTGGATGAGCGACACGATGAAGCCGACCACCAGCGAGGTCACCAGGACCGGGGCGGAGAGCTTGGCGGCGAGCAGGAGCGCCTGCATGCCGATGTCGAGGACGGCGTTGGTGTCCATGGTCAACCGCTCCCGGTGTAGGAGCCGATGAGGGACGACACGACCAGTCCCCAGCCGTCGACGAGCACGAACAGCAGCAGCTTGAACGGCAGCGAGATCATCACCGGGGGCAGCATCATCATGCCCATCGACATCAGCGACGCCGAGACGACGAGGTCGATCACCAGGAACGGTATGAAGATGACGAACCCCATGATGAACGCCGACCGCAGCTCGGAGAGCAGGAACGCGGGCACCAGGGTGGCGAACGGGACGTCGTCCTCGTCCTGCGGGTTCTCCTGGTCGGCGGCGCGGGTCATCAGCGCCAGGTCCTGCTCGCGGGTGTGCGCGAGCATGAACTTCTCCAGGGGCAGCTTGCCGACGTCGACCGCCTCGGTGAACGTCAGCTCCCCGTGCATGTAGGGCTGCACGCCGATGTCGTTCACCTGCGAGATGACCGGCGCCATGATGAAGAGGCTGAGGAACAGCGACAGCCCGGCGAGCACCTGGTTGGGGGGCACGCCCTGCAGGCCCAGCGCGTTCCGCGTGAACGACAGGACGACGAAGATCTTGGTGAAGCTGGTCGTCATGAGCAGCAGCGCCGGGACCACCGACAGCAGCGTGATCGCGAGCAGGATGACGATCGAGTTGCTCGGCGCTCCGTTCACGCCGTTGACGGCCACCGTCACCGTGTCCCCGACTCCCGGGGTCGCGGCCGGCGTCGGCACCGCGGGTGCCGTGGGGTCGAAGATCACCGGCGGACCGTCCGGTCCTGCAGCGACCTGACGGCCTGCTTCCAGGTGTCGGGGGCGAGGATCGAGCCGGCCAGGGCGGAGGCCTTGGCGTCGTCGGCGGGCACGGCAGGGGTCGCGACGACGGCCGCGGGTGCCGGTGCCACGGGCGCGGGCGCCACGTCCGGGAGCGTCGGCCAGGCGTCCTGGTCCAGCCGGTCGATCGGGCTCGCGTCCAGCGCCCTGGGCGCCGGCGCCGCAGCGGGGGCGGTGGGCACGCCGGCGGCGGCGAGGTTCTCGGGCGTGATCGCCCTGGGCGTCGCGGCCCGGCGGCTGCGGGGCGTCGGGATCATGCCTGCGGCGGCGGCCCTGGTCGCGCGGGCGACCGAGACCCACGGCGCCGGGGCGGGCGCCTGCTCGGGCGAGGAGACCTCGGCCTTCGGGGCCGGCAGCTCGTCGAAGACGGGCCCGAGCTCCGTGAGCATCGACACCTGCTGCTCGCCGTACCCGATGAGGATCCGGCGCTGACCGACGGCGACGACGGCGACGCCCGTGTGCCGACCCATCGACTGGCGGCCGACGACCTTGAGGCCCGGCTCCCGCGACGTGCGCGCGCGCTGCTGCGGTCCACCGTTGCCGAGGCGGCGACCGATGTACCAGATGAGGCCGACCACGCAGGTCAGCGCCAGCAGCAGGCGGAGCAGGAACGTCGCGGAGAGCATCAGATGCTGGACTCCGTCCCGGACACGATCTCGGTGACGCGGATGCCGTAGGCCTCGTCGACGACGACGACCTCGCCGCGTGCGATGAGGCGACCGTTGACCATGACGTCAGCGGGGCTGCCGGCGGTGCGGTCCAGCTCCAGGACGGCGCCGGGGGCGAGCTCGAGCACCTGGCGCACGGGCAGCCGGGTCCGGCCGATCTCGGCGGTCAGCGTCATCTCGACGTCGTAGAGCATGCGCATGTTGGTGCGGGGCGTCGGGACGGTGCCCGCGGGGGCCGCGGTCTTCGGGGCGCGGATCCGCAGGGCGAACCACGCGGTGGCGTCGCCACCCTGCTCGAGCGCGACCACCTGCGTGTCGGGCCCGACGACCTGCTCGACGGGCACCAGGCGGGCCGCCTCGAGCACGCCGGCGCCGAGCACGGCCGCGGCCGCCTCCATCGCGGGGCGCAGGGCGTCGGACAGGTCGATCGGGTTGCCGGCCGCGGCGCTCGCCTCGAGCACGTCGGCGACGACCGCGTCGGCCACCAGCACGATCTCGGCGCTGGGCGACCCGACGAACGACGCGACCAGGGCGGTCGACCCCGCGGGGATCTCGTGGTGCTCTGCCGGCACCGCGACGAGCGGCACGGTCGAGGGCACCAGGGCCGCGGCGGCTGCGCCTGCGGCGAGGGCGGTCTCGACCGCGTCGATGTCCCCGGCGGTGCGCGCGGTGGGGATCAGAGGGCTGTTCATGCTAGTTCTCCTCGACGGTGACGACTCGGCACGCGAGCCGGGACCCGTGGCTGCCGGCGGCAGCCCGGGCGAGCACGACACCGTCGACGACCACGTCCAGCAGGTCCGTCGACGGGTGGGACAGCGGCAGGACGTCGCCGACCGCGAGATCGATCACGTCGCGCGGGTGCACGACGACGGGCGAGAAGCGGACGGCGATCTCGACGGGCACGTCCTGCATCGCCCGCTCGAGGTCCGCGGCGACCAGGGCGGCGGCCGCGCGCTCGTCGTCGGACCGGGCGACGGGTCCGTCGGCGGCACGGAGCTGGGCCAGCAGGGTGTCGGCGGGGAGCATGAGCGTCAGGGCGTCCTCGCGCTCGCCGACGCGCAGCGTGAACGAGGCGACGAGCACCGCGTCCGAGGCGCCGGCGGCCTGCACGAACTGAGGGTTGTACTGGACGCCCCCGACGGTCAGGGCGAGGGGCGCCAGGCCGGCGAACGCGTACTCGAGGTCGCTCAGCGAGTGCTCGAGCAGGTCCTTGACCAGGGAGAGCTCGATGTCGGTGAGCTCGCGGCCCTCGCGGTCGTCGCCGCGGCCGTTGCCACCGAAGAGGTAGTCGATCCAGACGAGCGTGGCCGCGACCGGGAGCTGGAGCATCGCCGTCTGGCGGGTGTGCGTGACGGTGCACAGCACCATCGCGGTGGGGGTCGGCAGGAGGTTGACGTACTCGTCGTACGTGCGCAGGTTCAGCTCGTCGAGCGTCAGGTGCGTCATCGCGCGCAGGCGGGCGGTGAGCTGGTTCCCGAACTGGCGACCGAAACGCTCGAACGCCATCTCGAGGTGGCGGGCGTGGTCGCGAGGGAGCGTCAGGGGCCGACGGAAGTCGTACGGCTCGGGCTCGGCCGTGCGTCCACGGCGCTGCGTCGGCACAGCGGTGCGCGCAGGAAGGGTGTCAGGGACCGTCACGATGCAACTCATCGGCAGGCCCCCGGGTGTTGTGAGCAACCGAGCTCATCTCACCCACTTCGATCTCCGCACCGACCCGTCGTGGGTCGGAGGAACAGCAGCGGAGCGGTGTGGCGCCCTCCGTGGCGCCCCGACTGGACCGGCCTTCGCCGGCTACTGCGTGACGTAGTTGGTCAGATAGACGTCCATCACCTTTCCCTCGTAGACCTCGTCGAGCTGGCCGACGAGCTCGGCCTTCAGCGCGTCACGCGTGGCCGGGTCGGAGACCTCGGCGATCGTGTGGCCGGAGAACAGGGCGATCGCGTGGTCGAGGGCGGCGGCCGTGTCGGGCGTCTCCTCCCCCGCGTCCTTGGTGAGCTGCAGCGCCAGGCCGAGGCGCAGGTAGTGCCCCTCGGCGAGGTTCAGGCTGACGGGCTCGATGGTGAGCACGGCGCCCTTCTCGGGCGGCGGCACGGCGGCGGGCTCGCCCCCGCCCTTCTTGCCCAGCAGGACGTACGCCGCACCGCCACCGACGGCCAGCACGACGACCAGGACGATGATCATCAGCTTCTTCTTGGACTTCTTCGCCGGCGCCTCGGCCTCGGCCTCGGCGGACGCGTTCGCGCCGGCGCCGCCGATCTTGTTGTTGCCGCCGATCTTGGAACCGGAGACCACTCGCTGTTCGATGGGCATGGCGCTATCCCTTCGCCGTCAGTGCGGGCAGGAGGGCGCGCACGGTCTCGGGCGCGCTGGAGAGGATGACGATGTCGACGCGGCGGTTCGCCGAGAGGGCCTCGGGGCTGTCACCGGGCACCAGCGGTCGGGTGTCGCCGTAGCCGACGGCCATGATCCGGGCGCCGGGCATCCCGTCCGCCTCGACGAGGTGCCGCAGCACCTGCGTCGCGCGGTCGGCCGACAGCTCCCAGTTGGTGGGGTACCGGCCGGAGACCGGGACGACGTTGGCGTGACCCTCGATCGAGATGTGCTCGTTCAGGCCGATGACCATCGGGGCGGCGACGTCGAGGACGCGCAGCGCGGTCGGGGTCATCTCGGCGCTGGCGGGGGCGAAGAACACGTCGTTGGCCACGAGGCCGAGCGTCAGGCCGCGCTCGTCGATGCGGTACCGCACGACGTCGGCGAGCCCGTTCGCGGCCAGCGACGCCTCGATCTGCGCCTGCAGCTGCTCGAGGTGCGCCGCCTCGGCCTGCGCCGCGGCGAGCACCGCCGGGTCGACGGTGGGCATCGGCTCGGCGGCGACCTGGGCCGCCGAGGGGTCCGCTGCCTGGTCGCCCAGGCCGCTGTCCGCGCTGACCATGCCGGCGGTGCCGGAGGCGGGCGTGTTGCTGGACTGCGAGCTGGTGCCGTCGAGGTTGCCGTTGCTGCCGTCGAGGATCGACGGCGACGTCGTCGTGTCCTGGAACCCCGCCGAGAGGCTGTCGCGCAGGGCGATGTACTTGTCCTGGTCCACCTGGCTGATCGCGAAGAGCACGATGAACAGCGCCATGAGGACGGTGATCATGTCCGCGTAGCTCACGAGCCAGCGCTCGTGGTTGACGTGCTCCTCCTCGTGGACCGGCTTGCGTCGCCCCTTGGCGGGGGCGTGCCCGCTCATGCTGCCTTCGCCTTGTCCTTGGCCTCGGGCTCGGCCGGCAGCAGGCTGCGCAGCCGTTCGCCGACGAGTCGCGGGTTGGCCCCGGCCTGCACGGCGATCAGGCCCTCGAGCGTGACCTCCATCGAGGTGCACTCCAGGTCGGAGATGCGGCGGATGCGCGCCGACAGCGGCAGCCAGACGACGTTGGCGGAGAGGATGCCCCACAGGGTCGCGACGAACGCGCCGGCGATCGAGTGTCCGAGCTCCGCGGGCTTCGAGAGGTTCTCCAGCACGTGCACCAGCGAGATGACCGTGCCGATGATGCCGATGGTCGGCGCGTAGCCGCCCATGTCGGCGAAGTACTTGGCGTGCATCCGGTCGCTCGTGCGCTTGGTCGCGATCTTGTCCTCGAGGATCGTGCGCAGGTCGTCGGGGTCGGTGCCGTCGATCGCCGCCTGCAGACCGCCGCGCAGGAACGGGTCGTCGATCGTGCGGGTCGCGTCCTCGAGCGCCAGCAGACCCTCGCGACGGGCCCGGTCGGCCAGGCCGACGACGGTCTCGACGGTGGCCGCCGGGTCGGGGCGCTTGCTCTTGAGGGCGGACGGGACCGACTTGAACGACGAGAGGACGTCCTTGATCGTGTGCCCGGCCATGCCGACGCCGATCGTGCCGATCCAGACCAGCAGCAGCGGTCCGGGCAGCATGATCGACATGGGGTCGCCGCCCTCGAGGAACATCGCCCCGAAGATCGCGACGAACGCGATACCGATTCCGATGAGTCCAGCGGGGTCCATCACACGCTCCGAGGTCGAAGGGGCACGGCCGGCGCGAGCGGCGTGTCCTCGCGGTCGAGCGAGCGGGCGCGGTCGAACCGCGACGGCTCCTGGTCATCGACGTCGTCGTCGTCGGGCAGGTCCGGCACCAGCTCCATGCGGGGCTGCACCTGGATCTCCTGGGCGCGGGACAGGATCTGTGCGCGGTGCTCGTTGACCCGCTGGATGACCTCGGCCATCGGCTCGGCAACGATGTACTTGGTGCCGTCGATGAGAGTCAGGATCGTGTCCGGGGCACTGTCGATGCGCTGGATGAGATCGGGGTTGACCCCGAACTCCCCGCCCCCGAGGCGCGTGACAACAATCATGGCTCTACCCGTCCCTGGTCACCCTGCTGCGGCCTTCGCAGGCCGCCGAGCCCATCCGTGGGCCCGTATGAACCCACCGATCGGCCGACGCGCGCCGGTCCTGAGCAGTTCGTCCCTGTGACCAGCGACGTCACCCGTCCGGGTGTTCGGGCGGGCGGCGCCAGGCGGGATCGGGAGGTCAGGGGTCAGGGGCGGAAGGCCCAGTGCCACGCCTCGCGCGGGGTGTTCTCGACGAATCCGTACTCTCCCCCGTGCGCACGCATCCACGTCTGCGCGGTCGCGTCGAGGTCGAGGTCGACGGCCATCCCCCAGCCGTGCTCGCTGGTGCCGGGCTTCGCTGCGAGGCCGCCCTGGCCGTAGAGGCCCTTGCGCTCGGCGACGTCCACCTGGGCCGCGTACGAGCGGTAGGAGTCGGTGATGCCGATCTGCACGCCATCGCGGGCCGCGGCCGCGATCAGCGCCTCGAGCTTCTCGGCGGCCGGCGCCCACAGCTTCGCCCCGGTGGTCCCGACCTTCTGCAGGGCGGACTCGGGGATCTGCCCGTTCCCGTAGCGCGCGAGCTCGACAGGCACGCCGTCGGCGTTGAGCGTGCCGGTGCTGCCGGTGGTCTTGGCGACCTCGTCGGCGAGCGCGGTGGCGAACGACGAGGCCGACGGGCTGGAGGTCGCCGGCGTGCTCAGCACCCGCGTCTGCGGCGGTGCCACGAGCGCCTGGATCTGCGCCAGGCGCGCAGAGATCCCCGCGATCCCGTCCATCGAACCTCCCGACCTGCCTGTACGTCGCCGAGAACGTCATGGGCCGCGCCAAGACGGCTCTTGGCGCGACTCATGAGGTTCTCGACCGCTCTCCCTTGGTCCATCGGCCGGTCGGGCCCGGATCGGAGGGGTTCAGCGGGAGTCGTCGTCGGACTCGACCAACGCCGAGACCGGGACCGTGCAGGCGTCGCCGCGCCAGGCCTCGAGACCCTCCTTGACGGCCCAGCCGGCGATAACCAGCGCCGCGAGCGGGTCCGCCCACGACCAGCCGAGCGTGCTGTTCAGCACCAGGCCGACCAGGAGGACGGCGGAGAGGTAGGCGCACAGCAGGGTCTGGCGGGAGTCCGCGACCGCGGACGACGAGCCGAGCTCGCGCCCGGTCCGACGCTCGAACCACGACAGCACCGGCATCACGGCCAGGCTCACGGCCGCGAGGACGATGCCGACCGTCGAGGGTTCCGCGCGGTCGGAGCCGAGCAGCGTGCGCACGGCGTCGACCGACACGAACGCGGCCAGCCCGAGGAACGAGACGGCGATCAGCCGCAGCGCGGTCCGCTCACGCACCTCAGGGTCCGGTGCAGAGAACTGCCACGCGACCGCCGCCGCGGAGAGCACCTCGACCACGGAGTCCAGCCCGAACGCGACCAGCGCCGACGAGGACGCCACCCGCCCCGCGACCAGCGCGACGACCGCCTCGACCACGTTGTAGGCGATCGTCGCGGCGACCACCCAGCGGATGCGCCGCTGGAGGGCCACCCGCCGGACGTCGGCCACGCTCACGAGCAGGTGCAGCCGTCGGGACCGCAGCACGTGGGGTCGACGACGACGACGAGCCGCAGGAGGTCGTCGAGCGCGGGGGCGAGGTGCGGGTCGGCCAGCCGGTACCAGGTGCGCCGTCCGTCGGGGATCGCCTCGACCAGGCCGCAGCCGCGCAGGCAGGCGAGCTGGTTCGACATGACCTGCCGGGAGACGCCGAGCGCGTCGGCGAGGTCGGAGGGGTAGGCGGGCGCCTCGCGCAGCGCGAGCAGGACCCGCGCGCGGGTCTCGTCGGACAGGGCGTGGCCCAGGCGGGCGAGCGCCGACGTGTGGGTCAGGGTCACCGTGGCCATGGATCGACAGTACAGGCAACGCTGTACTGTCCAGCGATCTCAGCCACAGCCGGGATCAGTCGATCCGCTCCGCGAGCGACACGATGATCCCCTCCGGCCCGCGGACGTACGCCATCCGCCAGGCGCGCTCCCACTCGCCGACCCCGCCGACCAGCCCATAGCCGTCCGCCGCCAGCCGGCCGACGGTGGCGTCGAGGTCGTCCACCTCGAACGCGACGTTCCGCAGTCCGAGCTCGTTGGCCATCGCCGTGGGCGACCCGGGCACGTGGTCGGGCCGGACGAAGCTCGACAGCTCGAGGCGCGTGCCGTCGTCGGGCGGCCGCAGCATGACGATCTCCGTGCGGGCGCCGGGGATGCCGATGACCGTCTCGAGGAACTCGCCCTCGATGACCATCCGCGAGCCCTCGACCTCGAGGCCGAGCCCGACGAAGAACGCCGTCGCGGTGTCGAGGTCGGCGACGGTGATGCCGATGTGGTCGAAACGCCGAATCTGTCCCATGTGATCCATCCTCACGTCGTGGCCGTCACCTGGTGAGCGGAGCGGGGAGGAGCTTCTCGACATGGGGTGCGCGACCGCGCGACGCGTCAGGCGGGCAGGGCCGCCGTGATCACGTCGAGGATCTCGGGGGCGTCGGGCTCGGTCTTGGGGCGGAACCGGTAGACGGAGCCGTCGGGCGTGACGACGAACTTCTCGAAGTTCCACGTGATCCGCCCGGCCTTACCGGACGCGTCCGGCGCCTTGGTCAGCTCCTTGTAGAGCGGGTGCTGCGACCGGCCGTTGACCTTGGTCTTCGCGAACATCGGGAACGTCACGCCCCAGGTCGTCGAGCAGTACTCGGCGATCGCGTCGTCGGAGCCGAGCTCCTGCAGGAACTGGTTGCTGGGGAAGCCGAGCACCGTGAAGCCGCGGTCGCCGTAGGTCTTCTGCAGCTGCTCGAGCTTCTCGTACTGCGGGGCCAGCCCGCACCGCGAGGCGACGTTGACCACCAGCTTGACCTGGTCGGCATACGCACCGAACGTCGTCGCCTCGCCGTGCACGGTGGTCAGCGGGATCTCGTCGAGGTGCATGCCTCGGACAACCGACCCGACGATCCGCGCATTCCCGGTCGGCCTACTCCCCCGGCTTGCCGGCGCGGACGATCGCGCCGTGCAGGCCGTCGGCGACCTCGTGGGTGAAGGTGACCGTCGGGTCCGCGAAGCCCGCGGCCCGCAGCCCGTCGAGGTACTCCGACCGGGACAGCGCGCCCGCGATGCAGCCGGTGTAGGAGCCGCGCTCGGCACGCTCGGCGGGTGTGAGCCGGTCCTCGGCGACGACGTCCGAGATGCCGACGCGACCGCCCGGCACGAGCACGCGGAACACCTCGTCGAGCACCGCCTGCTTGTCGGTCGAGAGGTTCACGACGCAGTTCGAGATCACCACCTCGACCGACGCGTCGGCCAGTGGGAGGTCCTCGATCGTGCCCTTGCGAAACTCCACGTTGGTCGCGCCGGCCTTCGCGGCGTTCGCCCGCGCGAGGTCGAGCATCTCGTCGGTCATGTCCACGCCGTACGCGAACCCGTCCGGCCCCACGCGCCGCGCCGAGAGCAGCACGTCGATCCCGCCGCCCGAGCCGAGGTCGAGCACGCGCTCGCCCGCCCGGAGCTCGGCGACCGCCACCGGGTTGCCGCAGCCCAGCGACGCCGCCAGCGCCTCGGCGGGCAGCGTCACCGCGTCGGACGCGTCGTACAGACCGGCGCCCCACCGCTCGTCGACGACCGCCGCCGGCCCGCAGCCACCGCCGCAACAGCTCGCGTCGGCGCTCCCCTCGGTCACCTGCACCGCCGCCAGCGCGTACCGCTCCCGGACCTGCTCCCGTACGTCGCCCATCTCGTCCGCCTCCTCAGGCATCGACAACCGTCGATGCCCACCCTGGACCGAGACATCGACGGCTGTCAATATCGACAGGGATGGATGTCTGCGTCAGGATGGAGCCATGACCCTCGACCTGCTTCCCGTGACCACCGCGTCCACGTCCGCCGACGCGTGCTGCACGCCGCTGGGCCGCGAGGCGATCACCGAGCAGGCCGCCACCGACCTGGCCTGGCGCATGAAGGCCCTCGCCGACCCGGCGCGCCTGCGGCTGCTGTCGCTGATCGCCGCGCACGAGGGCGGCGAGGCGTGCGTCTGCGACCTGATCGAGCCGGTCGGGCTCAGCCAGCCGACGGTGTCGCACCACCTCAAGTGCCTGGTCGACACCGGGCTGCTGACGCGCGAGAAGCGCGGGGTGTGGGCGTACTACTCGATCGTCCCCGGCGCGCTCGACCGCCTCACCCACGAGCTCGGCACCCACCTGACCGCGGGCGCGCAGCCGTGACGATCGCTCCGCTGCTCCCCGAGCACTGGCCGGCCGTGGAGCGGATCTACGCGGCGGGCATCGCCACCGGGAACGCGACCTTCGAGTCGGCGCCGCCGACGTGGGAGGAGTTCGACTCGGGCAAGCTGCCCGACCACCGGATCGTCGCCCTCGACGACTCGGGCGAGGTGCTGGGCTGGGCGGCGGCCTCGGCGGTCTCGGACCGCTGCGCCTACGCAGGCGTGGTCGAGCACTCCGTCTACGTCGACCCCGCGGCCCAGGGCCGAGGCCTCGGGCGGCTGCTGCTCGACGCCCTCCTGGAGCGCGCGTCGCAGGCCGGGACCTGGACCGTCCAGTCGGGGATCTTCCCGGAGAACCGCGCCAGCCTCGCGGTGCACGAGGCCGCCGGGTTCCGCGTGGTGGGCGTCCGCGAGCGCCTGGGCCGGATGACGTACGGGCCGCTCGCCGACCAGTGGCGGGACGTCGTCCTCGTCGAGAAGCGCCTCTGAACGCACGACAGCCCGGCCCCCGAAGGCGGCCAGGCTGTCGTGCGACGGACCGGTCAGCGCTTGAGGTTGACCAGCTCCTGGAGCACCTCGTCCGAGGTCGTGATGACGCGGGAGTTCGCCTGGAAGCCGCGCTGGGCGACGATCAGGTTGGTGAACTCGCTGGACAGGTCGACGTTCGACATCTCGAGCGCGCCGCCGGCCAGCGAGCCGCGGCCACCGGTGCCGGCCGCGCCGACCTGCGCGTCGCCGGAGTTGACCGACGTGCGGAACAGGGAGCCGCCCGCCTTCTCCAGACCCGACGGGTTGGTGAAGGAACCGAGCGCCAGGCGGCCGATCGTCTGCTTGAGGCCGTTGCTGAACGCGCCCGTGATGGTGCCGTCGGCGCCGAGGGCGAACGACTGCAGCGTGCCCGCGGCCTGACCGTTCTGGTTCTTCGCCTTGACGGTGTCCAGGCCCGAGAAGCCGGTGAGCGACGAGATGTCGACCGCGACGCCGCCGAGCGTGAAGGTGGTCGGCGAGGTCAGGGTGCCGTTCGCGGCGAACGTCAGCGCGCCGGGAGCGGCGGTCGCCGTGCCGTCGTCGGCGGCCAGGCTCCAGCCCGTGGCGGTCTTGGTGAAGTCCAGCGACAGCTCGCGGCTGTTGCCCACGGCGTCGAAGACGTCGACCGTGCGGTGCAGGACCGTGCCGGTCGCGGCCGACGAGTCGAGGTTGCCCTCGTAGGTCGCCTGGGTCGAGGCGACAGCGGCCATGAGCGAGCCGGCGGGCACGCGCAGGTCGGACAGCGGGCCGTTGGTGTCGACGACGCCGTTGACAGCCGCCCACCCCTGCACGAGCGCACCCTCACCCGGCAGGACCATCTGGCCGGTCGAGTCGAAGTCGAACGACCCGGCACGCGTGTAGTAGGTGTCGGGGCCCTTGCGGACCACGAAGAACCCGTCGCCCTGGATCATCATGTCGGTGCTGCGGCCGGTGATCTGCGAGGCACCCTGCGTGAAGTTCGTCGTGATGCCCGCGACGCGCACGCCGAGGCCGACCTGCGCGGGGTTGGTGCCGCCGGTGCCGGCCTGTGCGCCGCCCGCGTTCTGGAGCACCTGCGAGAGCGTGTCCTGGAACTGCGTCTGCGACGACTTGAAACCGGTGGTGTTGACGTTGGCGATGTTGTTGCCGGTGACGTCGAGCATGGTCTGGTGGCTGCGCAGGCCGCTGATGCCGGAGAAGAGTGAGCGGAGCATGGTGAGTTCCCTTCGGGTGGGTCAGGCAGAGGTTGTGGCGGGGACAGAGACGCTTGAAACGGCACTGACGGCGTCGAGGGCGACGTCGGAGGTGCCGATCTTCACGGTGGGCACCGGGCCGGCGTAGGAGACGCTGGAGACGCTCCCGGAGTGGGCCGCGCCGTCGTCGTCGGTCCAGGTGACCTGCTGCCCCACGAGGGAGGCGGCGGCCATGCGCATCTGCAGCGCGAACGACTCGCGCTGCGTGTCGGAGAGCTCGACGAGCTTCTCCATGGTCGTCAGCTGCGTGGTCTGCGCCATCATCTGCGACGTGTCCATCGGGCTGGACGGGTCCTGGTTGCGCAGCTGCGCGACCAGGAGGTTCATGAACGCTTCCTTGTCGAGCTCGCCGTTGGCCTTGTTGGCCGCGGCGGCCGCCTTCGCCTCGGCGGTGACGCCGAACGAGGTGGAGATGGGGGTGGTCATGCGATCCTCCGTTGTCGGGGGCCGGGCCTCACAGGACGAGGTCGAGGCTTCGGTCGCCCGGGGTACGGGCCGGGATGGGCGTGGTGGGGGTGTCGACGACGGATGCGGCAGCCGGGGCCTGAGAACCGCCGTCCCGGGGACGACCGCCGCCGGACGAGCCGGACAGGTCCGCGCCGCCGTTCGACTGGCGCGGGTCGGGCCGGCTGTCGGAGCCGACGTCGACCGTCAGGCCGCTCGCGGCCAGGTCCTTGCGCAGGTCGGCGAGCACGCCCTTGAGCGCCTCGCGGGACGCGTCCGTGGACCCCACCAGCTCGACGCGGACCGAGGTCGCGCTGATGTGGGCCACGATCCGCACCGGGCCGAGGTGCTCGGGGTCGACGGGAACGGTCAGGACGTGCCGTCCGTGGCTCAGTCCCCCCGGCCCGGTCAGGGCGGTCAGCCGTGCGCCGAGCTGCTCCGCTAGAGGTGGCGGCGTCGGCGCGTTCGGGGTCGTGGGCGCCTGCGCGGGCGCGGGCGCCTGGGTCGGCGCCGGTGCCTGCGGGGCGGCGACCGCACCGGAGGGGACCGTCGGGGCCGGGGTCGCCGGGATCGCGTCGGCCACGGGAGCGGGCGCCGGCGGGGCCGCCGCGGCC
>NZ_JBFUHG010000027.1:0-25801 GCF_056402515.1 Cellulomonas sp. P4_A2 | reverse complement strand
GCTGGGCGACCTCCTCGCGACGCAGGCCGGCGACCCGACGACGGTTGCCGGCGGGCAGCCCCACGTCCTGCGGCGTCAGCGCGGTGCGTGCTCGGACGAGCACGCGGGCCAGCTCGGGTCGGTCCATCGCACCAGGATGCCTCGTCGCGGGCCGCGCAGCCTGGGACTGACGGTCCTACGGTCCGCTCGTCCTGGATCCGGCGCTGCGGGACCCGCACGGTGGAGCCATGACAACGACATCCACCACCATCGCGCTCGTCACGGGCGCCACCCAGGGCATCGGCCGCGAGACCGTCCGTCGGCTCGCCGCGCTCGGCTGGACCGTCTGGCTGGGCGCCCGCGACGCCGACCGCGGCGCGGCCGTCGCGGCGCAGATCCCCGGCGACGTGCGCGTCGTCGCCCTCGACGTCCTCGACGACGCCTCGGTCGCGGCGGCCGTGTCCACGGTCGGGGAGGCCTGCGGGCGGCTCGACGTCCTCGTCAACAACGCGGGCGTCGCCGGCGGACTCGTCGCGCCCCGCGAAGCCGTCGCGGCACAGTTCATCCCGGTGTACGGCGTGAACGTCCTCGGGCCCGTGCGCACCACGCACGCGTTCCTGCCGCTGCTCGACCGCTCGTCGCAACCGCGGGTCGTCATGGTGTCCAGCGGCATGGGCTCGTTCGGGGTCACGACGGACCCGCAGCGTCTCGAGTCCAGCCTGCTCGGGCTCGCGTACCCGTCGTCGAAGGCGGCGTTGAACATGATCGCGTCGCAGTACGCCAAGGACCTCAGCGGCTATCAGGTCAGTGCCGTCGACCCCGGGTACACGTCGACCGGGCTCAACGGGTTCCGCGGCACGCAGTCGGTGGAGCAAGGCGCCGAGTCGACCGTCCGCGCGGCCACGCTCGAGCCCGGGGCGCCGACCGGCACGTTCACCGACGCGGCGGGGCCGGTGCCCTGGTAGGCCTCGTCGTCAGCGCGCCAGCCGCTCGACGATCCCGCCGTAGACGCTCGGCAGCCCGGCCGCGAGGGGCACGATGCTGCGCCGCAGCGGCGACCCGGCCGCCGCGAGCAGCCCGCTGGTGATCATCCGGTAGTCGCGAGTGGCCGCCGTCCAGGCCTTCTCGTAGGCGGCCGACGAACGCTCGACGTCGGGCCCGAGCGTGCGCACGGCGGCGGCCGCCTGCGCGAGCCCTACCCGGACGCCCTCGCCCGTCAGCGCGTCGACGTAGCCCGAGGCGTCGCCGACGAGGCGCACGCGGCCGGCCGTGCGCGCACGCGTCTTCTGCAGCAGCGGTCCGGCGCCGCGCGGCGGCCCGAGGGTCGGTGCCTCGCCCAGGTGCCGGCGCAGGGCGGGGAACGTGTCGAGGTTGCGGTCGTAGTCGTAGTGCGGCGGTCCGAGCAGGGCCACGCCGACGACGTCGTTCGACACCGGCGTCACGTACGCCTCGACGTGCCGGCCCCAGTGCACCTCGACCAGGTCGCTCCACGGCGCGACGCGGTAGTGCCGCCTGATCCCGTACCGGCGGTCCTGCGGGTTCTTCACGGGCCGGTTGAGACCGACCTGCCGCCGGACGGTCGAGTGCAGCCCGTCGCAGGCCATGAGCCAGCCGGCCCGCACACCCGCCGCGGTCACCGACTCGTCGTCCTGCGCGACGGTGTCGACCTTGCCGGCCAGCACCTCGACCCCGAGCTCCTCGGCGCGGATGGCCAGCGCGAGGTGCAGGGCCGTGCGGCGCACGCCGAGACCGGCGCCTCCGGTGAACAGATGGTCGGCGGCGCGGTCGCCGCAGATGTACCGGATCCCCGTGAGCTCGTGCCCGGCCGGGTGCACGCCGAGGCGTTCCAGGGCCGCCACGGCGCCCGGCATGAGGCCCTCGCCGCAGGCCTTGTCGATGGGGGTCGCGCGGGGCTCGACGACCACCGTGCGCAGACCCGCCAGCCGCGCCTCGATCGCCACCGCGAGCCCGACCGGTCCGCCCCCGGCGACGAGCACGTCGACGTCAGGTCTCATGCGGGTGCCGCCACGGACCGCAGGGCGCGCTCCTCGGCAGGGATGCGGAAGCCGAGCAGGAGGATCGCGTTGAGCACGGTGAAGGCGAGCGCCGTGACCCAGGCCGTGTGGACCAGGGGGAGCGCGGCTCCCTCGACCGCGACTGCGACGTAGTTCGGGTGCCGCAGCCAGCGGTACGGCCCGCGGTGCACCAGGTCCACGCCCGGCACCACGATGATGCGGGTGTTCCACAGGTTGCCCAGCGTCGCGATGCACCACCAGCGCAGCGCCTGGGACGCCAGGACCAGGACGAACGCGGTCCAGCCGAGGACGGGCAGGAACGGGCGGTCGGCCACCTGCACCTCGACGAGGCAGGCGATCAGCAGACCGGTGTGCAGGGCGACCATCGGCGGGTAGTGGCGCTGGCCGCTCTCGACGCCGCCGTGCGCGAACGCCCAGGTGGCGTGCCTCTTCGCGACGACGAGCTCCGCGAGCCGCTCCACCCCGACGGCGAGCACGAGGACGGTGTACCAGGTCATCGGGACCCGCCCTCAGCCGGCCAGCGCAGCAGGACCAGCTCGGCGCAGACGCCCGGTCCGAACGCGAACAGCACGCCGACCGACCCGGGCAGCTGACCGCCGACGGCGAGCTCGTCGGCCAGCACGTGCAGGACACCCGACGACGAGAGGTTCCCGGCGCGCGCGAGCGACGCCCAGCTCGCGGCCAGTGCCTCGTCGGGAAGCCCGAGCGCCCGCGCCGCGGACTCCAGGATCCTCGGGCCGCCCGTGTGGGCCACCCAGGTGCCGACGTCGCTCACCTTGAGCTGGTGGGCGGCGAGCAGGTCCACGACGTCGCGGCCGACGTGCTCCTCGACGATGTCGGCCATGCTCGGCGACAGGACGATCCGGAACCCGCTGCCCCCGATGTCCCAGCCGAGCTGGTCGAGCGTGTCGGGGTAGAGCGCGCTGCGGGTGTCGACGACCTCCACGCCGGGCTCGGGTCGACCGGCACCGACCATGACGACGGCCGATGCGCCGTCCCCGAAGAGACCGCTCGAGACGATGTTGGCCATCGAGGCGTCGCCGTGCTGCAGGGTCAGCGAGCACAGCTCGACCGAGACGAGCAGCGCGACGTCCTGCGGGTGGCCCTGCAGGTAGTCGCGCACGCGCGCGATCCCGGCCGCGCCGCCCACGCACCCCAGGCCGAACACCGGCACGTGCTTGACGTCGGAGCGCATGCCCAGCCGGTCCGCGAGCAGCACGTCGATCGAGGGGGCGCCGATGCCGGTGACGGAGGTGAACAGGACGTAGTCAACGTCCGTCGCCGTCAGGCCCGCCTCCGCGAGGGCGCGCCGCACGGCTGCCGCGGCGAGGTCCGTGCCGACGCGCAGGAACGCGTCGTTCGTCGCGCGGAAGGTGGTCAGCGACGCGTACTCCTCGAGCGCGAGCGCGTGGTGCCGGGTCTCGATCCCCTCGGCGGCGTGCACGCGCCTGATCGTCGGCCAGAGCCGCTCGTCGTCGGTCAGCAGGGGCGCGAGCATGTCGGCGATCTCCGCCTGCGCGTGGACGTGCTCAGGCAGGACGGCGGCGACCGAGGCGATTCGCACCATTCGCGCATCGTGTCACGAGGGCGGTGCCGCCCGCTGGACGGAGGTGCGAGCCGCACGGGACCTGCGACGATTGCGAGCCGAGCGAGGGAGCGGGATGGTCGACGAGCAACGGACGGGCACGCGTCACGTGCGCGACCTCGCCCGGGCGTGCCACCCGGGTCCGACGGTCGCGGTCACCGCGTTCGCGTTCGCGATGGCCGCGGGCGCCGGTGCCCCGGTGCTCACGACGGTCCTCGTCGGGCTGGCGATCTTGACCGGCCAGCTGTCGGTCGGCTGGTCGAACGACTGGATCGACGCGGGCCGGGACGCCGCCGTCGGCCGGACCGACAAGCCCGTCGGGGACGGCCGCCTGAGCGTCGCCTCCGTCCGCAGGGCCGCCCTCGTGGCGCTCGCGGCCTGCGTCGTCCTGTCGATGTCGCTGGGCTGGCGGGCCGGGCTCGTGCACCTGGCCACGGTCGCGTCGGCGTGGTCGTACAACCTGCGGCTGAAGAGCACCGTCTGGTCGTGGGCGCCCTACGCGTTCTCGTTCGGGTTCCTGCCCCTCGCCATCGCGCTCGCCCTGCCGGGCCACCCTGTCGCGGCGTGGTGGGCGGTGCTCGGCGGCGCGCTGCTCGGTGTGGGCGCGCACGGCGCCAACGTCATCCCGGATCTGCAGGACGACCGCGCCACCGGCGTGCGCGGCCTGCCGCACCGCATCGGCGGCACGGCCACGAGCATCGGTTCCGCCGTCGCGCTCGTCGCCGCGACGGTCCTGGTGGTGCTCGCACCGCCGGGCGATCCGTCGATCGGCGCCGCGGCGGCGCTCGTCGTCGCGCTCGGGCTGACGATCCTGGGCACGACGGTGGCGCTGAACGGCGGCCGCAACCGGCTGCCGTTCACGGCCGCGATCGCGGTGGCCGGCGTCGACGTCGTCCTGCTGGTGCTCTCCGACTGGGTGGTCTCGCGCTGAGGGGTCCGCCCGCTTGACTTCGAGCGCGCTCGAAGAGGCAGGCTGCCTCGTGTTCGTCCTCTCGTCGAAGGAGCTTCCCGTGCGCGTCGGTATCCATCTCATGCGGTTCGACTCGGTGCCCGCGTCGGCCATGCGCCAGGAGCTCGCCGACACCGCCGTCGCGGCCGAGGAGGCCGGGGTCGCCTGGGTCTCCGTGATGGACCACTACTTCCAGATGATGGCCGCCGGGTTCCCGCGCGAGGACCCGATGCTGGAGGCGTACACGACGCTCGGCTACCTCGCGGGCGTGACGTCGAGGGTGCAGCTGGGCGTGCTGGTCACGGGCGTGACCTACCGCTACCCGGGGCTGCTCGCCAAGATCGTGGCCACGCTCGACGTGCTCAGTGGCGGGCGGGCGACCCTCGGCATCGGCGCCGCCTGGTACGAGGAGGAGCACCGGGCGTTCGGCGTGCCGTACCCGGCGCTCGCGGAGCGGTTCGAGCGGCTCGAGGAGACGCTGCAGATCTGCCGGCAGATGTACGACCCGACGAACGACGGCCCGTACGAGGGCACCCACTACCAGCTGGCCGAGACGCTCTGCTCGCCGATGCCCCTGCACACCCCGGAGATCATGATCGGCGGCGGGGGAGAGAAGAAGACCCTGCGGCTGGTGGCCCAGTACGGGGACGCGTGCAACCTGTTCGCCAGCACTCCCGAGGCGATCGCGCACAAGCTCGACGTGCTGCGCGCGCACTGCGCCGACGTGGGCCGCGACCCCGCCGAGATCCGCGTGACCATGCTGCACGGGGGCGACGCGCTGCTGGCGGGCGACGTCGACGCTTTCGTCAAGGAGATCGAGCCCTACCGGGACCTCGGGGTGGAGACGGTGATCCTGCGGCCGCCGGCCACGAGCCTGTCGGCGTGGGTCCGCGACCACGTCGCGCCCGCGGTGGGGCCGCTCGCCGAGCTCTAGGCCCAGTGGCTCGGCGGTGCCCCGAGGCGCTCCGGCAGGCGGGTCGCCGCGTCGCCGCGCGCTGAGGCGACCTGGTTCGGGGTGACGAAGAACGCTGTCGACAGGTCCGCGCCGCGCAGGTCCGCACCGCGCAGGTCGGCGCCGAGCAGGTCCGCCTCGCGCAGGTCCGCGCCACGCAGGTCGGCGCCCAGCAGGCTCGCGCCGCGCAGCTCGGCGGCGCGCAGGTCGGTCAGCCGGCGCCCCGCCAGGTCGGCCCCGCGCAGCACCGGTCCGCTCGGTCGGGCGAGTGCGAGCACCCGATCCACGAGGGGTCCGACGAGGCCTGGGAGCGCCATCGTGTCGACGGTGCGAAGGGCGTCCACGTCGTCGGTCAGCCCGGTGATCTCGTCGGCCAGCGCGGCGATCTCGTCGTGCACCGGTGCCGCTGCGGCGATCTCCAGGGCCGCGGTGAGGTACCAGAGCATCTCGTGCAGGTCCCGGGCGGTGGCGAAGTCCGCGAACATGTCGGAGGCCAGGGTCGGATCGTCCCGCCAGGTGCGGCCCCCGTAGAGGTCCTGGGTGACGTGCTGGCCCGCGCCGAAGCACTGGTAGACGGTGCAGCCCGACATCCCCCGCTCGCGCAGCTCGGGGTGGATGCCGCAGCGGTAGTCGCCCTGCAGGTTCCGGCACGGCGTGCCGGCCGGCTTGTCGAACGCGAAGTCCGACGAGGGGGCGAACGCGTGCGCCACGCAGCACAGCCCGACGCATCGCTCGCAGTCCGCGCGCAGGTCGAGGATGCGTCGCCCGTCCGCGTCGATCATCCTGCCTCCGTCGCTCGTCCGGTGCGCAGTCTGCGCCACGCGGGCATCCCGTGGCGAGCGGGATCCGGCGTCTGCCCGTGGCGGATCTGCCGACGGCAGACCAGGGGGCTCCGGCGGCCGAGCGCGTGCGACGGTCGGAAGGTCAGCCCGACCGACCCCGGGAGGTTCGCATGTTCCCCACAGCCCGCACCGGCGCGCCGCCCTCGCTGCGCCCGTTCGACGACGACCTGGCCACCCGGCTGCTGCACCAGCGCATCGTGGTGCTCGGCCAGGAGGTCGACGACCCGGTCGCCAACCGCATCTGCGCGCAGCTCCTGCTGCTGTCCGCCGAGGACCCGCGCCGCGACATCGCGCTCTACATCAACTCGCCCGGCGGCTCGATCAGCGCGGCGCTCGCGATGTACGACACCATGCGGCTCATCCCGAACGACGTCTCGACGCTCGCGATGGGGCTGGCCGCCAGCGCGGGGCAGTTCCTGCTCAGCGCCGGGACGCCCGGCAAGCGGTACGCGATGCGGCACGCGCGCGTCCTCATGCACCAGCCCTCGGGCGGCATCGGGGGCACGGCGGTCGACATCGCGATCCAGGCGCAGAACATGGCGCACGTGAAGCGCACCATGCAGTCGCTCACGGCCGAGCACACCGGTCAGTCCGTCGAGGCGATCGAGCGCGACGCCGACCGCGACCGCTGGTTCACCGCCACCGAGGCGCTCGAGTACGGGTTCGTGGACAAGGTGGTCGAGCAGCTCGACGACGTCCGACCGGACAGCCCCCGGAAGGTGGGTCTGTGATGGCGAGCTACACGATCCCCGTCGTCGTCGAGCAGCGACCGAACGGCGAACGCGCGTCGGACGTCTACTCGCGGCTGCTCGGCGACCGGATCATCTTCCTAGGCACCGAGATCGACGACGGCGTGGCCAACGTGGTGATCGCCCAGCTCCTGCACCTGCAGTCCGAGAGCCAGGACTCGCCGATCCACCTGTACATCAACTCGCCCGGCGGCTCCATCACGGCGCTGCTGGCGGTCTACGACACCATCCAGTACATCAAGCCGACCGTCGCGACCTTCTGCCTCGGGCAGGCGGCGTCGGCCGCGGCGGTGCTCCTGGCCGCCGGCGCCCCGGGCAGCAGGCACGTGCTCGAGCACTCGCGTGTGCTGCTGCACCAGCCGTCGGGCGGCGGCGAGGGGACGGCGGCCGACCTGGAGATCCAGGCGCGCGAGGTGCTGCGGCTGCGCGGGGAGGTTGAGCAGATCCTGCACCGGCACACGGGCCAGCCGCTGGCCAAGCTCCGGCTGGACACCGACCGGGACCTGATCCTCACCGCGCAGCAGGCGGTCGACTACGGCCTGGCCGACCGGGTGGTGAGGACGCTCAAGGAGCTCCCCGCGGCGATCGCCGGGTAGCGAACGGCAGCGGCGGCGCGGTGGTGCGAGGTGGCGGTGTCAGGCCGCGAGCAGCACCGCGCCGACGTCCGACGCGATGCCCAGCTCGGCGACGGGCATGTCAGCGGGTGCCCGGCCCGACAGCTGGGTGACGGTCGCCAGCGCGTGCTCGGTGCTCGTCGCGACGAGGTCCGCCTCCGCCGGTGCGGTCAGGTCCACCACGACGCGCCCCTCCGCGCGGGCCAGCTCGGCGTGCGCGGCGCCGACGAGGTCGACCAGCCGCAGCCCGAGCGCCCGGCAGACGGCCACGAGCACCTCCGAGGACGGCTCCTTGCGACCTCGCTCGACCTCGGAGAGGTACGCCACCGAGACGCGGGCACTCTCCGCGACGTCCCGCAGCGTGCGGCCCTGGTCCTCGCGCCGCGTCCGCAGGATCGCGCCGACGAGGTGCCGCAGCAACGGCTCGGTCACCCGGGAGCGCTCGGGCACGACGGCCGGCCGCAGCGTGCTGGTCGGGTGCGTCATCGGGGCCTCCGGTGAGTGGTCGGGTCCTCGTCACGGTAGCCCGCGATCGGCCCGGGAGGCCCGACGATCCCTTCTGCCGTGAGCGGACGAGGGTGGTCAGGTTCGTCGGGAAGCCTCGCAGGAAGCCTCGCAGGAAGCCTTGCGGGAGGCCTCAGGACGAGACGTCCGCCGTGGTGAACCGGCTCCACGCGAGCGCGCCGAAGATGACCACCCACGCGGCCTGCAGAGCGAGCCCCTGACCCAGCACGCCCCAGTCGGGCTCCAGGCGGAGGAACTCCGCGAACCCGAGCCAGTGGTGCGTCAGCAGCGCGGGCGCGATGGCGTGCAGCGACGGGAGCTGGTCCAGGACGCCGGACACGATCGCCACGACGACGGTGGCGGCCATCGCGCCGACGGGCACCTCGGTGAGCGTCGAGAAGAACAGCCCGACCGCGACGAGGCCGGTCATCGACATGGCGACGTAGGCGACCACGCCGGCCACCCGCACCACCCCGTCGAGCAGCGGCACGGTCGTGCCGGACAGCAGCGTGATGTCGTGCAGACCGAAGAAGACCGCGCCCGCGACGAGGCCGACGATCGCGATCGACAGCACGGCCGCGCCCGCGAACAGGAGCGCGCCGAGCGCCTTGACACCGAGCAGTCGGGTGCGGGACACGGGCACGACCAGCAGGTACCGCAGCGTGCCGGCGGAGGCCTCGCCCGCGACCGAGTCGCCGGACGCGATGCCGATGGTCAGCGGCAGGAGGAACGGCAGGCACAGGAACAGGGACGCGATGACGAGGAACAGCCCGTTGCCGGTGACGTTGCCGATGAACCCGGGCCCCTGACCCCCGAGGGCGCTGTCCCGCGTGACGAACAGGACGAGCCCGAGCAGCAGCGGCACCATGGCCAGGCCGACGAGCAGGACGATGTTGCGTCGACGTCCGAAGACGAGGCGCAGCTCGCTGCGCGCCAGGCGGCCGAGGGCGCCGGGGACGGACGGGATGCGCGGTGCCTCAACGAGCGACATCGAAGCCCTCCCCGGTCAGCTCGACGAAGATCTGCTCGAGGTTGGGCCGGCGCACGTCGAGGCCCAGCAGGTCGATGCCCGCGTGCACGATCGCGGCAGACACCTTCTCGGGCGGTGTGTCGTCGAGGAGCGCGGCGACCGTGGTCCCGTCGACCGACACCTCCGCCAGACCGAGCCCGGTGAGCACCTCGGCGGCGGCACCGACGTGGTCGGCGGACGTCTGCACCAGGATCCGGGCGGCGCCGCGGGCCGTGAGCTCGCTGCGGTCGCCCTGCAGGAGCAGCCGGCCCCGGCCCATGATCCCGATGTGCGAGCAGACCTGCTCGATCTCGGCGAGCAGGTGCGACGACACCAGCACGGTGGCTCCACCATCTGCGAGCTCGCGCACCAGGTGCCGGACCTCGCGCGTGCCCTGCGGGTCGAGGCCGTTGGTCGGCTCGTCCAGGACGAGCAGCTCGCGCGGTCGCAGCAGCGCCGCGGCCAGCCCGAGCCGCTGCTTCATGCCGAGGGAGTACTGCCGGTAGGGCTTGGTCGCCGCCGCGGACAGGCCGACGCGTTCGAGTGCCTCGTCGGACCTCGCCCTCGACGACCGCGGGTCGGCCGTGGCGTCGCTCGCGTCGAGACGGGCGAGGTTCGCACGCCCCGACAGGTAGGGGTGGAAGGCCGGCCCCTCGACCAGGGCGCCCACGCGCGGCAGCACGTCGGCCCCGGCCTCGGGCATCCGACCGCCCAGCAGCACGGCGTGGCCGCTCGTCGGCCGGACCAGGCCCAGCAGCATGCGGATCGTCGTCGTCTTGCCGGAGCCGTTCGGACCGAGGAACCCGTAGACCGCGCCGCGCGGGACGCGCAGGTCGATGCCGTCGACCGCCACCTGCCCGGACCGGAAGCGCTTGGTCAGGCCCTCGGTGCGGATGGCGAGGTCGCCCGGCGCCGCACCTGGGAGCGCGGCGTCGGGCGACGAGAGGTCAGCCACGGGCCAGGGCCTGCAAGGACTCGCCGGGTACTGCGCCGACCAGCACGCGGCCATCGTCCGTCACCAGCACGGACAGCAGCGCCGAGCTCAGCAGGCGCCCCTCGGGGACCGCCGTCGTGAGCTGGTCGTACAGCGCGGAGGTGTCGAGCGAGCCGAGCGGCGACCCGCTGCCCTCGGGCGGGGCGAACTGGTCGTAGAGCTCCTGGGCGCCCTGCGAGTCGAACGTCCGGTCGGGCTTGGGCAGCGTCGCGGCTGCGGACGGGTCGCCGGCCAGGAGACCCGGGACGTCGAGCCCCGACGCCTGCACCACCGTGTCCCAGCCCATGCCGGACACGGTCACGCCCTCGGGCAGCCCCTCGGGCACGGCCGGGGTGTCGGCCGGCTCCTCGGGCAGCGGGACGACGACGTCCTTGGTGCTGGCCCCGGGAGGCGCCGAGAACGCGAGCACCGAGTCGGCGGGCGTCCCGAAGGTGACGTCGGTGAAGCCGAGCTCGAGCGCGGGCGTCTTCGCGTCCGCCCGGCTCCAGACCTGCAGCCGCAGCGGCGTGCTGGTCTTGGCGTCCACGGCCACCACGATCCTCCCGATCAGGGTGGTCTGGCTCTTCGGGGTGACGACGAGCTGGTAGGCGTCGCGTCCCGCGACCTTCGTCTGCGAGTCGAGCGAGACCGTCGAGAACAGCTTGGCCATCGCGACGGCCTGCTGCCCGGCCTCGGCGGGCGTCGGCAGGTCGCCGGACACCGGGACCTCGCCGGCCTCGGCCTTCGCGGCCATGTCGTCGTACCGGCTGACGTCGGCCGGGTCGATCGAGTAGTGGACGACCGCGTCGTCGGTGCTCGAGTACGTCCACGCCTCGGGCCCGTCCTGGACCACGGAGTACTCGGACGTGTCGCCCAGGAGCGCCACGCGGGAGCGCTCGGCGCCGTCGGTCCACACGCGCATGGTCGAGCTGCCGCCCAGCAGCGCGACGGGGTTGGCGCCGCTGACGTCGCTGAACGGGAGCTCGGGCAGGCCCAGGCGGGCCGTGTAGACGACCGTGCCGGACAGCGGCTGGTGGTCGGCGGCGGCCACCTGCGCCGCGAGCTGCTCGGGGGTGATCGTCGGCAGGCCGGCGGTGTCGGCGTTGGCCAGCAGCGGTGGTGCGGCGAACGCGATCCCGACGGCGACGGCGGCGACCACGGGGACGCCCCAGCGGGCGCGGGTCGACAGGGTTCGGCGTGGTCGGGTGCTCGTCTCAGGCATCTGCTGCTCGGTCATGGCTCCACTGTGCGCCATGGTCGCTGAGCGGACGCTGAGAGCGCCTGTGAGCCCTCGGCCGTTCGTGTGCCGTGCCGGGTGGCATGCTCGCCACATGCGGGTTCTCGTGGTCGACGACGAGCGGGGGCTGGTGCGCGCCCTCAAACGGGGCCTGACCGCCGAGGGCTTCGTCGTGGACGTCGCGCTGGACGGAGACACCGGGCTCGAGCTGGCCTCCGGGAACGACTACGACGCGATCGTGCTCGACGTGATGCTCCCGCGGCGCAACGGCTACGACGTCGTGACCGCGCTGCGCGAGCGCGACGTGTGGACGCCCGTGCTCATGCTCAGCGCCAAGGACGGCGAGTACGACGTGGCCGACGGGCTCGACGTGGGTGCCGACGACTACCTGACCAAGCCGTTCGCGTTCGTCGTGCTGGCGAGCCGCCTGCGTGCCCTGCTGCGGCGGCAGGCGCAGGTGCGTCCGCCGATCCTGACGGTCGGCGAGCTGGCGCTCGACCCGGCGACCCGCCGGGTCACCCGCGCGGGCGAGGCCGTGCCGCTGACCACCCGCGAGGTCGCCCTGCTCGAGTACCTCATGCACCACGCCGACCGCGTCGTCGGCAAGGTCGAGCTGCGCGACCACGTGTGGGACGGCGACGGCGACGACGTGAACGTGGTCGAGGTCTACGTGTCCTACCTGCGCCGCAAGCTCGGCCGCGCGTCGGTGGAGACGGTCCGGGGCGCCGGGTACCGCGTTGCCGGCTAGGCGCCCCTGATGGGCCTGCGCCGACCGAAGCACCCCTCGCACGGCCCGTCGCTGCGGATGCGCCTGACGCTCATCGCGTCGGGCGCGCTGTTCGTCGCGCTCGTGGTGGGGGCGTTCGCGCTGACGACGGTGCTGAGCCGGACCCGCATCGACGCGCTCGACACCGTCGTGCGGGACCGCGTCGCCACGGTGGCCGCCCTGGCGGAGAGCGACCAGCTGCCCGACGCGTTGCCCGTCGCGGAGCCCGGGGAGATCGTGCAGCTGCTCGACGCGGACGGCGGGGTGCTGGCCACGTCGCCGAACGCGAGCCGGACCCTGCCCGTCGTGCCGCTCGACGCCCTCGACGTCGGCCCGGGCACGACCGTCGGCAGCACCGCCGCCAGCGCGTACGACGACGAGGCGCGGATCGCGTCCCGCTCGGTCACCTACCGGGGCGAGCCGGTGACGGTCGTCGCGACGGTGCCGATCGCGGAGGTCCAGAGCGTGATCGACGCCCTGCGGCTGGCACTCGTCGTCGTGGTCCCGCTGCTCACGCTCGCGCTCGCGCTGGTCGTCTGGCTGATCCTCGGGCGGGCGCTGCGGCCGGTCGAGGAGCTGCGCCGGGGCGCGGCGCAGGTCGCGTCGACGGGCGGGCCGGGGTCCCTGCCGGTGCCGTGGCGCGACGACGAGCTGGGCTCGTTGGCCCGGACGCTGAACTCGATGCTCGACCGGCTCGACGCCGGAGCGGCGCGGCAGCGGACCTTCGTCGCCGATGCCGCGCACGAGCTGCGCTCACCGCTGGCCACGCTGCGCGCGAGCATCGAGGTGGCGCGCCTGCATCCGGACTCCTACGACACCGCCGAGCTCGCGGGAGACCTCGAGGCGGAGGTGCTGCGGATGCAGGCGCTCGTCGACGACCTCCTGCTCCTCGCGCGGGTCGGGTCGGCGCCGTCCGCGCGCACGGACGTCGACCTGGCGAAGGTGGTGCACGACGTGGTCCCGACGACCGCGGTGAGCCTCGTGGTCCAGGGCTCGGGGCGCGCGTTCGCGGGGGAGACGTCGGTCGGGCGCGTGGTGCGCAACCTCGTCGACAACGCCGTGCGGCACGCGTCCGCGCAGGTCACGGTCACGGTCTCCGACGGGCTCGTGCAGGTGGACGACGACGGCGCGGGGCTGGCCGAGGGCGACTACGAGCGGGTGTTCGAGCGGTTCGTGCGGCTCGACGACGCGCGCGAGCGGGACGCCGGCGGCAGCGGGCTCGGCCTGGCGATCGCCCGGGAGGTCGCCCGCGAGCTGGGCGGGGACATCACGCTGGCCCGGTCGCCCCTGGGCGGCCTGCGCGCGGAGCTGCGGCTGCCGACGACGAGCACGACCTGACCGACGGTCGCACCGACGGTCCACGGCCGAGTGTCAGCCGGCCGAGGCGTCGAGTGTGAGCGAGTCGACGCGACGGTGCCCGTGCGGGCCGTCGGACCCTCGTCGTACCGTGGTGCGAACGACCCGTCGGAGGTGACCCGTGCGCGAGACCGACCCGAGCAGCGAGACGAGCCGGCGAGCCGTGCACGACGTCCCGTTGGACGTGGCCCGCTACCTGGTCGAGCGCGAGGAGCGGCGCGACCGCGCCGAGGCCGAGCAGTCCGGCGAGCCCGACCACGAGCCGGGCGAGTCCGACCAGCTGCCCACCGGGCCGACGCCGATGGCCGGGCGGATGCAGTTCCGCTCCGCGTGGGTGGACCGCGTGGTCGACCAGGCGATCGCACGCGGCGAGTTCGACAACCTGCCCCTGGCCGGCAAGCCGATCCCGGGCATCGGCGCGCGGCACGACCCGGACTGGTGGCTCAAGGCGCTGATCGAGCGCGAGCAGATCTCGGGCGTGCTGCCCGAGGCGATCCAGCTGCGCAAGGACGACGCCGCGCTCGACGAGCGGCTGGACGGTCTGCGCGACGAGGCACGCGTGCGTGAGGTCCTCGTCGAGTTCAACGCCCGGATCGTCGCGGCGCGTCGGCAGCTCATGGGCGGCCCGCCGGTGGTGACGCCGTTGCGGGAGGTCGAGCGCGAGGTGGCCGCCTGGCGGGCCCGACGAGCCACGCCCGCGCCGGCGCCTCGGGCCGAGACGCGCAGGCGCTCCTGGTGGCGTTGAGGATTACTCGCGGTCCTCGAGCGCCGGCAGGATCGTCGTCGGGATGGCGAAGGCCAGGCCGATGACGAGGATCCCGGCGACGAACAGCCAGGCGCCCCAGCTGTAGTTGAACGCGATGGTGAACAGGGCCAGCCCGCCCAGGAACAGGATCATCGGGAAGACGAACGAGATCGCGCGTCCCGGGGACCTGGTCTCGTCCTCACGGTGCTGGATGAGGGGCTGGCTCATGTCGTCCTCCGGTCTGGTCCGCGCGCTCGTGCGCTGTGCGACGGGAGTCAGCCTAGCCAGTGTTCGGGGTGCCCGACACGGGCACCCCGAACGAGCCGTTCAGTCCGCCCAGTTCCAGAACGGGCGCACCTCGAGCGTGCCGAACCGGGCCATCGGGTGGTCCGCGGCGACCTTGATCGCCTCGTCGAGGTCCGCGCACTCCAGCAGGTCGAACCCGGCGATCTGCTCCTGGGTCTCGACGAACGGGCCCTCGGTGACGAGCAGCTTGCCCGAGCGCACGCGCACGGTGCGCCCGTCCTGCGGCGCCTGCAGCCGGTCCCCGTCGCGACGGCGCCCTGCCGCGTCGTTCTCCTTGACCCAGGCCTCGATGTTGTCGTCGGCCGCCACGTAGGCCTCTGCGGTGGGGTCGTCCCAGACGAGCATCAGGAACTGCATGGTGTCCTCCAGTAGGGGTGTCGCATGTGATCCAACACCCCCACGACGCAGACCCGCACCCGGGATCGACACTCCAGGTCTGACGAGTTTTCAGCGCATCGGACGGGCGCGCGGGGCGCGGTGGCCGAACCGGGGTGCCGACGAGGCCTGCGTGAGCTCGATGAGCCGGACGACGCGCTGGCGCTGGCCGGCCCACGGGGCGAGCAGCTCGAGCATCCCGGCGTCGTCGGTCCGGCGGCCCGTGAGCGCCCAGCCGACCAGGTGCGCGAGGTGGAAGTCGCCGACCGAGACGGCATCGGTGTCGCCGAGCGCGCGCGACGAGACCTCCGCCACCGTCCACGGCCCGATCCCGCGCACGGTGAGCAGCCGGCGGTAGGCCTCGGCCATCGGCAGGTCGACGGACTCCTGCAGCCGCGCAGCGACGGTCGCGGCCCGCTGGACGGTGCCCGCGCGCTGCTGATCCACGCCGGCCCGCCGCCAGTCCCAGACCGGCATCGTGCGCCAGGTCGTCGCGTCCGGCGGAACGCGCAGAGAGGCAGGTCCCGGGCCGGGGGCCGGGGTCCCGTGCTGCCGCACGAGGGTGCGCCACGACGCCTGCGCGTCGAGGCCGACCACCTTCTGCTCGAGGATCGCCGGGACGAGGGCCTCCAGCACGTTGCCCGAGCGGGGGATGCGCAGGCCCGGCAGGCGCCGGTGGGCGTCGTGGACCACGCGATGGAGACGGGAGTCGAACCCGTCGCCCGAGTCGCGGGCGCCGAGCAGGTCGGGCGTCCCGGCGAGCGCGCGTTCCGCGCCCGGGCCCCACACGGTCACGTGGACGCCGTCGGCGCGCTGGTGGAGGTGGCGCGTGGCGGTTCCGTCGGCGGTGCGGGTGGCGTGCCAGATGCCGCCGTCGGGGGCGAAGAACCAGGCCGGGTCGCCGCCGCCGCGGCGCAGGCTGCGCAGCGTGAGCCGGAGGTCCAGGGGTGCCGCGGGCCGGTAGACGCTGGTCAGCGGCGCGTCGTCCAGCTGCGGCTCGCGCGGCTGCGCCGGGTCGGCGACGAAGGCGGCGGAGCTCACGCCTCAGTGTGCGCCGTCCTCGTCGGAAAGCGGGTACGCGTGGGCCCCGCAGGGCAGGATGCCCGCATGACCATCCGCACCGGGATCTCCGGCTGGCGCTACCCGCCGTGGCGCGGCGCCTTCTACCCGGCGACGCTCCCGCAGCGCAGCGAGCTGGAGTACGCGTCGAGCAGGTTGACGTCGATCGAGATCAACGGCTCGTTCTACGCGCTGCAGAAGCCGGAGAACTTCCGGACCTGGGCCGCCCAGACGCCCGACGACTTCATGTTCTCGGTCAAGGCGCCGCGGTTCATCACCCACATGAAGAAGCTGGCGGACGTCGACACGCCGGTCGCCAACTTCCTGGCCAGCGGCGTGCTGGCGCTCGGGCCGAAGCTGGGGCCGATCCTGTGGCAGCTGCCCCCGAACCTCGGGTTCGACGCGGGGCGGCTCGAGGCCTTCTTCGCCCTGCTGCCGCGGAGCACGGCCGCGGCCGCGGACCTCGCGGCGTCCCACGACGAGCGCCTCGACGGGCGCGCCTGGACGACGACCGACGCCGACCGCCCCCTGCGGCACGTGCTCGAGGTGCGCCACGCGACGTTCGAGACCCCGGCGTTCGTCGACCTCGTGCGCGCGCACGGGATCGGGATCGTCGTCTCGGACGCCGACGGGCGCTGGCCCGTGATCGAGGACGTCACCTCCGACCTCGTGTACCTGCGGCTGCACGGCGCCGAGGAGCTCTACGCGAGCGGCTACGACGACGAGGCCCTCGACCGCTGGGCGGCGCGCGTGCGGGTCTGGGCGTCCGGCGGGGAGCCGGCGGACGCGAAGCGTCTGGGGCAGCCGGGCCCCACCGTCGACGGCCGTGACGTGTTCGTCTACTTCGACAACGACATCAAGGTCCGAGCCCCGTTCGACTCGATGGGGCTCGCGTCGCGCCTGGGGATCGGCCCGACATCCTCCTGAGGACCGGCGCGGGGCACGCACCCGGCCGGGTGGCCGCCTCGGCGGTGCGGCGGTACACCTGTCCTCACCACCTACCAGGAGGAATCTCGCATGCGGCCCAGACTTCTCAAGCTCGCCGTCGCCTTCACCATGGCACTGGGGCTGACCGCCCTCGGGGCGGCACCCGCCCTCGCCAGCACGGGCGGCACACCCGACGGGAACACCCACCCGAACGTCGGACTGATCCTCTTCTACAGCGCGGACGGGCGCTTCCGGTGCAGCGCCACCCTGGTGTCGCCGACCGTGCTGCTCACCGCCGCGCACTGCACCGACCAGACGTTGGGCAAGACGCTCGTCACGTTCGACTCGGTGATCGCCGAGCAGCCGCCGAGCCCGTTCCCGGCCGCCGCCGACCCGACCGTCGGGTACACGCAGGCCGAGATCGAGGCCGCCGGCTACCTGTCCGGGACCGCGTACACGCACCCCGACTACTCCGACTTCACCGACCTGGACAACTGGAACGACGTCGGGGTCATCGTGCTCGACCGCCCCGTGACGGGCATCGCGCCGGCGAGCATCGCGGACGTCGGGTACCTCGACGCCTTCGCGCAGCCGGTGCTCAACAAGACCCTGTTCACGGCCGTGGGCTACGGCACCGAGGTTCGCAAGCCGGACTCGGGTCCCCAGAAGCCGCAGCCGATGAGCTACCCGCTGATCCGTCGCTATGTCGACATGCCGGGTCAGAAGCTGACCCCGCAGATCCTGCAGACCAACGGGAACGAGAAGGACAACCGCGGCACGGGCGGCACGTGCTTCGGCGACTCGGGCGGCCCGGTGTTCCTGAACGGCAGCGTCGTGGCTGTCACCAGCTACGGGTACACCGACAACTGCCGGTACCTCGGCGGGTACCAGCGGGTCGACATCGCCGTCGTCCAGGACTGGCTCGCCACCTTCGGCCTCTGACCGGGCGGGGTGCCGTCGGCATACGTCGACGGCATCCCGACCGTGGGCTCAGTGTCCGCGCAGCCGTTCGATGAGACGGCGGTCGCGCTTCGTCGGACGGCCGGCGCCACGGTCGCGGGTGCCCGCCTCGATGTGCTCCTTGGGCGGCGGCGCGGGGGAGCGGTCGAGGTAGCACGCGACCGCGACAGGAGCGCCGACCCGCTTCACGACCGTCCGCTGCACGACGACGATCCGCTCGCGCTCGCCGCCGCGCACGTGCACCTCGTCGCCCGGGACGACGATGGTCGCGGGCTTGGCGCGCTCGCCGTTCACGCGGACGTGGCCGGCCTTGCACGCGGCGCCGGCCGCCGACCTCGTCGGGAAGAGGCGGACCGCCCAGGTCCAGGCGTCCACCCGCGCACGCGTCACCTCGCTCACGAGAGCGAGCCTCTCACGCGCGGGCGGGACGCCCGGAGAGCGTCAGTCGCGCAGCTCCAGGTACTTGGTGATCAGGGCCTGCGTCGACGGGTCCTGCTCGGCCAGGGCCGCGGCGTCGCCCTGCACGGCGGGCGCGACCGCGAGGGCCAGCTGCTTGCCCAGCTCGACGCCCCACTGGTCGAACGAGTCGATGCCCCAGACGACACCCTGGACGAACGTGATGTGCTCGTAGAGCGCGATCAGCTGACCGAGCACGGACGGCGTGAGCGCCCCGGCCAGGATCGACGTCGTCGGGCGGTTCCCGGAGAAGACGCGGGCCGGGACGATCGCCTCGGCGGTCCCCTCGGCGCGCACCTCGTCGGCGGTCTTGCCGAAGGCCAGGGCCTTCGTCTGCGCGAAGAAGTTGGCCAGGAACAGGCCGTGCACGTCGACGCCGCCGTCGGTGAGGGGGTGCGCCGGGTTGGCGACCGCGATGAAGTCGGCCGGGATGAGTCGCGTGCCCTGGTGGATGAGCTGGTAGAACGCGTGCTGGCCGTTGGTGCCCGGCTCGCCCCAGAACACCTCGCCGGTCGACGTGGTGACGGGGGTGCCGTCCCAGCGGACCGACTTGCCGTTCGACTCCATGGTCAGCTGCTGCAGGTACGCCGGGAAGCGGTGCAGGTACTGGGCGTACGGCAGGACCGCGTGCGTGTGCGCGCCCAGGAAGTTGACGTACCAGACGTTGAGCAGACCCATGAGGACGGGCACGTTCTGCGCGAACGGCGTGCTCGCCACGTGCTCGTCGACCGCGTGGAAGCCGGCGAGGAAGTCCCGGAACCCGTCGGGGCCGATGGCGATCGCGAGCGACGTGCCGATCGCCGAGTCCACGGAGTAGCGGCCGCCGACCCAGTCCCAGAAGCCGAACGCGTTCGCGGGGTCGATGCCGAATGCCGCCACCTTGTCCAAGGCCGTCGAGACGGCGACGAAGTGCTTGGCGACCGCGGCGTTGCGCGACTCGTCGTCGTCGGAGGTGCCGAGCGTCTCCCAGAGCCAGGCGCGCGCGAGGCGGGCGTTCGTGAGCGTCTCGAGGGTGCCGAACGTCTTGGACGCGACGATGAACAGCGTCGTCGTCGGGTCGAGGTCCTTGACCTTCTCGGCCAGGTCCGTGGGGTCGATGTTGGAGACGAACCGCACCTCGAGGCCGCGCTGCACGTACGGCTTGAGCGCCTCGTACGCCATCACCGGGCCCAGGTCCGAGCCGCCGATGCCGATGTTCACCACGGTCTTCACGCGCTCGCCGGTCACGCCGGTCCACGCCCCCGAGCGCACCTTGTCCGCGAACGCGTACATCGTGGTCAGCTCGGCCTGCACGTCGTCGTCGATCTGCTGGCCGTCGACGACGAGCGCCGGTGTGCTGCCCGCGGGGCGGCGCAGGGCCGTGTGCAGGACCGCGCGGTCCTCGGTGACGTTGATGTGGTCGCCCCGCAGCTGCGCCTGGAACCGGTCCGCGAGGCCGACCTCGTCGGCGAGCCGGAGCAGGAGGGTGATCGTCTCGTCGGTGACCAGGTTCTTCGAGAGGTCGACCGTGAGGTCGGCCAGCGGGAACGTCAGGCGGGTCGCGCGCGCGGGATCGTCGGCGAACCACGCGCGCAGGTCCGGTGAGAGCGTCGACTCGTGCTCGCTGAGGTCCTGCCAGGCGGTGGTGGCGGTGGCGTCGACGGGGGGCGTGGGCACGGTGGTTCCCTCTCTGCGGGCGTTCTCCGGCTGGGTCTCGCGACGTTCGCGCGCGGGGCCGGGTCGAAGACCAACCTATTGCGCGCGCCCGGTGCGCTGCACGGGGCGTCCGCGCGGGGTCGGTCACACTCGCGCGGTCGGGCAGGGAGTTGCCGGCGGCGGTTGCTTAGGGTGTGCGACATGTCTCGCGTCCCCACCGCCGTCCTCGCCGGTCTGACTCTGGTCGTCGGGTTCGCCGTCGCCCAGCTCACCGACGTCCGCGCCCTCGGCGGCGCCGTGCTCCTGGCGGGTGTCGCATGGTGCGCGTTCCGGTCCCGAGCGGCCGGCTGGTGGCGCGTGACGCTGGTCGTGCTGACCGGTGCCGTGTGCTTCGTCGCCTCGCACCTGCTCGCCCCGCACCTCGGCGCGTGGCCGTCGGTGGTGCTGGTCGCGCTCGTGCTCGCGGGCGTGACGTACGTGCTCGTCGACCGGCCCTCGACCAGGTCGCTGCCCGCGACGGCCTGAACCCGGGCGTCCGTCGGCCAGGATGGCTCCATGACGCTCCTCGTCTGCTGCGGGCTGGCGACCCTCGACGTCGTCCAGGTGGTCGAGCACGTGCCCGGCCCGGACGAGAAGCTCGTCGCCCGGGACCTGTCGGTGACGTTCGGCGGGCCCGCCGCCAACGCGGCGGCCACCGCCGTCGCCCTCGGGGTGCCGACGATCCTCGTGACCGCGCTGGGCGCCGGACCCGTCGCGGACCTCGTGCGCTCAGGCCTGGTCGCCGCCGGGGTGTCGGTCGTGGACCTGCGCGCCGGCATGCCCGGGTCGCCCGCTGTGTCGACGGTCCTGGTCACCCGGTCGACGGGCGA
Source organism: Cellulomonas sp. P4_A2 (assembly GCF_056402515.1). Lineage (NCBI taxonomy): Bacteria > Bacillati > Actinomycetota > Actinomycetes > Micrococcales > Cellulomonadaceae > Cellulomonas > Cellulomonas sp. P4_A2. The sequence continues at coordinate 4,918 of NZ_JBFUHG010000027.1, read as the reverse complement.
ACGGGCGGTCGTCTCGGTGAACGCGACGGGCACCGCCGACCTGGCGGACGCGGCGTCGGCGGTCGTCGACGTGCTCGACGGGGCCGGCGCCCTGCTCGTCGACGGGCACCACCTGGCCGCGGCCGAGGTGCTCGCCCGCGCGGCCGCCGTCCCGGTCGTGCTCGACGGCGGCAGCTGGAAGCCGGGCCTCGAGCGGCTGCTCGCGCACGTGGACCACGCGGTGCTCTCGGGGGACTTCGCGATGCCGTCCACCGAGGACGACCTGCTCGCCGCCGTGGCCGCCCTCGGTCCCGCGTCGGTGGCGCGCTCGTCCGGCTCCGGGCCCGTGCGGATGCTCGTCGGTGGACGGCTCGTCGAGATCGTCCCGCCCCAGGTGACCGACGTCGTCGACACCCTCGGGGCCGGCGACGTCCTGCACGGCGGGATCGCGGCGTCGCTGGCACGCGGCAGCGACATCGAGCAGGCGGTCCGGGACGGGGTGCGGCTGGCGTCGGAGTCGGTGCGTCACGCCGGCGCGCTCGGGTGGACGTCGCGCTGACCGCCTCGTCCGATCGGCCGACCGACGACGCGCTCGATCGGCCGATCCGCAGGTCAGGTGCGGATGCCTAGGCTGCACACGTGATCGCAGCCATCCGTCGCCTCTGGGCCGCCCCCCGGGCCCCCGGCGCGCCAGCGCGGGTCTGGCGGGACTGGTGGCTCGTCGGGATCCTGCTCGTAGCCTCCGCGGTCGAGGTGGCCACCCGCCAGGTCGCGTGGCTCTACATCTCGATCCCCATGGCGCTGATCACGATCGGCGCCCTGCTCTTCCGTCGCACGCGTCCTCTGCTCGCCGTGCTCGTCGCGTACGGCGCGGTCCTCGTCGTCGACATCGCCGCGATCAACCGGCTCGACGACTCCGTCGGGCTGTACACGACCGCCGCGATCCTGATCCTGTCCTACGCACTGTGCCGCTGGGGGAGCGGTCGCGAGGTCGTGCTGGGGCTCGGGCTCGTCCTGCTCACGGGCGTCCTGGGCATCGTCGGGCACTACACGACGGTCGGGGAGACGATCGGCGAGGCCGTGTTCTTCCTGTCGCCGTGCCTCATCGGCGGCGCGGTGCGCGTGATCTCGACGAGCAGGCTCCGGGCGACCGACCAGGTCAAGCTGCGGGAGCGAGAGCTGCTCGCGCGGGAGCTGCACGACACCGTGGCGCACCACGTCTCGGCGATCGCGATCCGCGCGCAGGCCGGCCGGGTCGTGGGAGCGACGGACCCCACCGCCGCGATCGACGCGCTCGAGGTGATCGAGGGCGAGGCGACCCGCGCGCTCAGCGAGATGCGGCTCATGGTCCGCACGCTGCGCGAGGGCGACGACGTCGACCTCGCCCCGCAGCGGGGGGTCGACGACATCGAGCGTCTGGCGTTCGGCACGGTCCCGCCCGTGGCCGTGTCCCTCGAGGGTGCTCTCGACGACCTGCGGCCGACGGTCGGCGCCGCCGTCTACCGGCTGGCCCAGGAGTCGATCACCAATGCCGTCCGCCACGCGCGCCACGCCACCCGGATCACCGTGCAGGTGACGGGCTCGCAGGACACGGTCCGCCTGACGGTCGTCGACGACGGCGAGCCGCACGTGACCGGGCGCGGCTGGACCGGGTACGGGCTGATCGGCATGACCGAGCGGGCCGCCCTGCTCGGCGGGACCCTCGCGGCCGGGCCGGGCGCCGAACGTGGCTGGACGGTCGACGCCGTCCTGCCCAAGGCAGGAGCGTCTCGATGACGATCAGCGTTCTCGTCGCGGACGACCAGGAGCTCGTGCGCACGGGCTTGTCGATGATCCTCGACGCCCAGGACGGGATCTCCGTCGTCGGACAGGCGGTCGACGGCAGGTCCGCCGTCGCGATGGCCCGCCGGCTGCGGCCCGACGTCTGCCTGTTCGACATCCGGATGCCCGGGATCGACGGCATCGAGGCGACCCGGCAGCTGGCCGGCCCCGCCGTCGCGGACCCGATGGCGATCGTCGTCATCACGACCTTCGACCTCGACGAGTACGTCCACGGCGCTCTGCAGGCCGGGGCGCGGGGCTTCCTGCTCAAGGACGCCGGACCAGAGCTGCTGGTGCAGGCGATCCACGCGGCCGCCGACGGTGACGCCCTCATCGCCCCGAGCATCACGCGCCGGCTGCTCGCCGTGTTCTCCGAGGCCCGCGGTGGACCGCCCCCTCAGCCCCTGGCCCCGTTGACCGGTCGCGAGGAGGACGTGCTGATCACGGTGGCGCGCGGTCGGACCAACGCCGAGATCGCCGACGAGCTGCACATCAGCATGAGCACCGTGAAGACCCACCTGGCCAGCCTCATGGGCAAGCTCGGCGTGCGGAACCGCGTCGAGCTGGCGATGTGGGCCTACGAGACGGGCCGCATGAAGGGCTGACGCGCGACGCCGACGGCGCCCCGCCCACGCGAGGGCCCCACGTGCTGGTGGCGCCGTCGCGAGCGCCGGGGGCCGTCGGGCGGGGCCGCCGGCCGGATCGCCACCGGGAGCGGGTCAGGCGGTGCCGAGCGCCTCGCGGACCAGGGGCGCGATCTTGGTGCCCAGCACCTCGATCGACTTCAGCGACTCCTTCTGCGGGACGCCGGACAGGTCCATCTGGAACGACTGCCGGTCGTGGTGGAGCACCTCGTGCAGGGCGACGATCCGCTCGGCGATCTGCTCGGGCTCGCCGACGAAGTAGGCGCCGCCGCGCGCGGCCTGGGACTCGAACGAGATCCGGTTGGGCATCGAGAAGCCGCGCTCGGCAGAGATCCGCCGCATCGACTCGTGCCAGTACGGGTAGAAGAAGTCGCGCGCCGCCTTGCCGTCCTCGGCGAAGTAGCCCATGCCGGCCACGGACACGAACTGCGTGGACGCGTCGGCCCCGGACTGGGCGTGGGCGCGTCGGTACAGTTCGACCAGCGGGGCGAACGACGCCGGCTGGCCGCCGATGATCGCGTAGCTGATGGGCAGCCCCAGCGCGCCGGCCCGGATCGACGACTGCGGGTTGCCGCCGGTCGCCACGGCGATGGTCAGGTGCTGGCCGCGACCGGGGTGGTCGAAGGGGCGAGGGAGGACCAGCGCGTCGTCGAGCGGCGGCCGGAACCGACCGGACCACGTCACGCGCTCGCTCGCGTCGACCTGCAGGAGCAGCTGGATCTTCTCGTCGTACAGCTCGTCGTAGTCGTCCAGCGAGGCGCCGAACAAGGGGTACGACTCGATGAACGACCCGCGCCCCGCGAGCAGCTCGACGCGTCCCTGCGAGAGCAGGTCCATCGTCGCGAACTGCTGGTAGACCCGCACGGGGTCCTCGGTGGAGAGCACGGTGACGGCGCTGCCGACGGTGATCCGGGAGGTCTGCGCGAGGCCCGCCGCGATGACCGTCGAGGGGGAGGAGATGGCGTAGTCGGGCCGGTGGTGCTCGCCGATCCCGACGTAGTCGAGGCCGACCTCCTCGACCAGACGGATCCGCTCGAGGACGTCGCGGATGCGCTGCCCGGGGCTGGTGACCTCGCCGGAGACGGGGTCGGGGTGGGCGTCGCCGAACGTGTACATCCCGAGTTCCATGTCCATGCGAACGCATCGGACGGCGACGGTGTTCCCGCAGGTCGCGCCCGACGAACCGGTAGATGCGCAGGTCAGCGCGGTGCGCCACCGGCGATCTGTGTGAGCGTTAACGCAAAGTCATCCCACGAAACGCTCGTGTGAACGTCCGGTCACGATGTGATCACGGTCACCGAAGTGACTTGACGTCGATTAGTAAGGAAGGTCTACTAACAAACGTGACAGCGACAACGCAGCCGCCCGCCGCGGCCCGGGGAGTTGGTCGGGCACTGCGCCCGACCGGCAAGGTGCTCCCCGAGCACGCACGTGCGCACAACCGGTCGCTGGTCCTCGCGCACCTCTTCCACATCGGCCCTGCGTCCCGTGCCGACATCGCCCGCAGCACGGGTCTGACCCGCGTCACGGTGTCCGGTCTGGTGGCCGTCCTGATCGCCGAGGGGCTGGTCGAGGAGCTCGGTGTCCGCGTCGAGGGCAAGGTCGGCAAGCCGGCCACGCTCGTCGGGATGCGGACCGAGGCGTTCCAGATCGTCGCGGTCGACCTCACCGACGACTCCCGCCTGCTGGGCGCGGTCATGACCCTCGTCGGCGACGTCGTCGTCCGGAGGTCCGAGGCCCTCGAAGGTCGCACGGGCGAGGCCGCCGCCGACCTGCTCGAGGCGCTCTGCCGCGACCTGCTGGCCGCGGCGACCCGCCCGGTCATCGGTGTCGGCATCGCGTCCCCGGGTGTCATCGACCTCGACGGCATGGTGGTCCAGGCCCCCAACCGTGGCTGGTACAACGTCCCGCTGGCCCAGCAGCTCACCGAGCACCTCGGCGTCCCGGTGCATGTCGCCAACGACGCCAACACGCGCGCGCTCGGCGAGTTCACGTACGGCTCGGCCGCCGGGTCGGGCTGCATGGTCGTCACGGTCGGCCAGGGTGTCGGCGCCGGCATCGTCGTGGACGGCGCACTCGTGCTGGGCCGCCACCACGCGGCGGGCGAGATCGGCCACGTCACCGTGCTCGACGGCGACCTGCGCGACGAGCCCCCGCTCGACTGCGCCTGCGGCCGATCGGGCTGCCTCGAGACCGTGCTGAGCGTGCCGGCCCTGCGCCGCCGCATCGCGGGACTCACCCCTGAGGAGTCCGACGCCGCACTGGCGTCGGTCGGACGGCTGCTGGGCATCGCCCTGGCACCCGTCGTCAGCGCCCTCGACCTCGCCGAGGTCCTGCTCTCCGGTCCGCCGGAGCTGCTGGACGGACCTCTGCGTGACGCGGCGCTCACCACCGTCCGCGCGCGGACCATGCCCGTCATCGGGCACGGGCTCGCCATGCGGATGGGATCCCTCGACGAGGACGGGGCTCTCCTC
>NZ_JBFUHG010000026.1:0-30897 GCF_056402515.1 Cellulomonas sp. P4_A2 | reverse complement strand
CCCCGCCCGGCTGCCGCCGCACCGCGACCGGCCGCCTCGGCGCCGCGTCCGGCGTCGTCGGCACCCCGCCCGGCTGCAGCACCGCGTCCCGCGGCCGCCGCACGTCCGAGCACCACCCCGGCCGCCCGGCCGACCACGACTGCCGCTTCGAAGCCCGCCACCCCGAGCCCCGCGTCCGCGGGATCGACGGCTGCTGCGAAGTCGGCCACGCCGAAGCCGACCGGAACGCCGCGTCCCGCGCCGCGCCCCGGACCCGCCGCTGCGGCAAAGGCACAGACCAGCACGACGGCTTCGGAAGAAGCCAGCTGAACCCGAACGAACGGACGGGCTGACCCACCGGTCGGACCGCACCAGACGAGTCGCACGATCCCGTGCGATGTAACGACAAGGAGACACGGCAGCCATGCCGAAGAACAAGACGCACTCCGGTGCCAAGAAGCGCTTCCGGGTCACCGGGACCGGCAAGGTCATGCGTGAGCAGGCCGGCGGCCGCCACCTGCTCGAGCACAAGTCGAGCCGTCGCACCCGCCGCATCGCCGGCGACCTCGTCGTCTCTCCTGCCGACGCCCCCCGTATCAAGAAGCTGCTCGGTAAGTGATCGCGGGGGCGCACCAGCGCCCCGGTCACCCATCCCGAGCCCGAGACCAGCAAGGAGCATCACGTGGCACGCGTGAAGCGGGCGGTAAACGCCCAGAAGAAGCGCCGGACAACCCTCGAGCGCGCCAGCGGTTACCGCGGGCAGCGTTCGCGCCTGTACCGCAAGGCGAAGGAGCAGGTCACCCACTCCCTCGTCTACTCCTACCGTGACCGCAAGGTCCGCAAGCAGGACTTCCGCAAGCTGTGGATCCAGCGGATCAACGCTGCGGCGCGCGAGCAGGGTCTGACCTACAACCGCCTCATCCAGGGCCTGAAGCTCGCGGGCATCGAGGTGGACCGCCGAGTGCTGGCCGACCTCGCCGTGAACGACGCCGCGACGTTCAACACGCTCGTGGCCGCCGCCAAGGCTGCCCTGCCCGAGGACGTCAACGCGCCGAAGGCTGCGTGACCCTCGTGCGCTGAGCCCGACCGCCCAGAGCTCCCTCGCCGGAGCCGGGCGGCGGGTCGGCGTACCCGAAGCCCCCGAGGTCCTCAGGACGCCGGGGGCTTCGTCGTCCCCGGCCCGCCTCCCCGAGCGCTATCGCCGGTCACCCGCCGCTGCCACCGGCCCGCGATCGCTACCGCGGCACGACAGCGCTCGGCGACGAGCGACCGCGCTGGGCGACGCGAGACCGCGCTGGGCGACGCGCGACCCGCGCAGTGTGGCCGGCGGGTTGCGTCGCGACGTCGATCCGCGCGGGCGTCCCACCCCGTGCGCGTCCCGACCCGCTCCCTGCACGAGCACGCGATGATGTCCCGGTGAGCACCCTGACCAATCCCCGCGCCGAGCGGGTCAAGGCCGTGCGGGCGCTGAGCAACCGGGCGGTTCGGCAGCGCGCGGGGCGGTTCGTCGTCGAGGGGCCGCAGGCGGTCCGGGAGGCCGTGCTGGCCGGGGCCGACGTGCACGACGTGTACGTGACGACCGAGTCGGCGCAGCGGTACCCGGAGATCGTCGTCGGCGCGCAGGACCGGGGGATCCGCGTGTCGGTGGGGACGGCCGAGGTGCTCGACGCCATGAGCCCGGACGGCCAGCGGATCGTCGCGGTGGCCTCCCTCACCGCGCACGCCCTCGACGAGCTCGTCGGCCCGCGGCTCGTCGCGATCCTGTCGAACGTCCGCGATCCGGGGAACGCCGGCACCGTGATCCGGGCCGCGGACGCGGCGGGCGCGGACGCCGCCGTGCTGACCAGCGAGAGCGTCGACGTGCACAACCCCAAGGTCGTCCGGTCGACGGCCGGTTCGCTCTTCCACCTGCCGGTGGTCACCGGGGCGGACCTCGCGACGACGACCGGCCACCTGCGCCGTGCGGGCCTGCTCGTGCTGGCGGCGGACGGCGCCGGAGACTTCGACCTGGACGACCTGCTCGACGTCGTCGGCTCCGCGGAGGACGGCGTGCCGGACCTGAGCCGCCCGACCGCCTGGCTGTTCGGCAACGAGGCGTGGGGGCTTCGCGACGAGGACCGGGCGCTGGCGGACGCGGTGGTCCGGGTGCCGATCCGGGGCCGTGCCGAGTCGTTGAACCTGGCCACGGCGGCGACGGTCTGCCTCTACGCGAGCTCCCGGGCGCACCGGTGAGGCTGTTCGCGGCCGTCTGGCCTCCTGAGCACGTGCTCGACCACCTCGACATCGCTCTCGGTGCGGTGCGTGGCGCACCGTCCGGGCAGTCGCAGGCGGTGCGCTGGTCGGCGCGCGAGACATGGCACCTGACCACGGCGTTCTACGGCGACCAGCCCGACGGTGTGCTCCCGAGCCTGACCGCGGAGCTCGCCGAGCTGGCCGCCGGGATCGAGCCGTACGAGCTGGTCCTGCGCGGTGCGGGGGTGTTCTCGCACCGCACGCTCTGGGTCGGAGTCGGCGGCGACGTCGAGACCCAGCGCGCCGTGAGCGTCGGGTGCATCGAGGCGGGCGACGTACCGGACCGGCGCGCCCGCGAGCGGGCGCACCTCACGATCGGCCGCGTGCGACCGGGCAGCCGGCCGCCGCGGCGGGGCTCGTCGCGCAACGAGCGTGGTCGGCCGGGCCCGGAGCCGGACCGCGAGGTGGACGTCGCCGACGGCGTCGTGCGGGCGCTCGCCGTGTACGAGGGGCCGCGCTGGGAGGTCGACGAGCTCCTGCTCGTCTCGTCGCAGCCCGGCGCCGGGCGTGGGGGAGGACCGCTCTACGAGGTCGTGGAGAGGTTTCCGCTGGGCGGGCGTGGCAGGATGGCGCCATGACAGCGCGTGCGCAGGCGGCCGGCGGTCGCCGATTTCCCGGGCCCGTTCCCGGGCTGCGTCACTGACGCGCACCTGAGCAGGCCGTCCGACGCCGGACCGGCCGCTCGTCCCCGGATCGGGCGCCTCTAGACTTGTCCGCCGGCCCGGATGCTGCTGCGTCCCGGCCGAGAGCCGCGCTGTACACATTCTTGGAAGGTCCCGATGTCCGACGACACCGCCCTGTCCCCGCTCGACGCCCCCGGGATCGACGCCGCCGTGGAGGCCGCCCTCAAGGCCCTCGATGCTGCGTCCGACCTGGACGCCCTGAAGACGGCCCGCCTCGAGCACGTCGGGGAGCGCAGCCCGATCGCGCAGGCCAACCGCGCCATCGGCGGGCTCGAGCCCGCCGACAAGGCGACCGCCGGCAAGCTGCTGGGCCAGGCCAAGGCGCGCCTCGGCCGAGCGCTGGCGGAGCGTCAGGCCGAGCTCGAGGCCGAGCGCGACGCCCGGGTCCTCGTCGAGGAGACCGTCGACGTCACGCTGCCCACCGATCGGCATCCCCGCGGCGCCCGGCACCCGCTGGAGGCCCTGTCCGAGCGGATCGCCGACATGTTCGTCGCGATGGGCTGGGAGATCGCCGAGGGTCCCGAGCTCGAGGCGGAGTGGTTCAACTTCGACGCGCTGAACTTCGGCGTGGACCACCCGGCACGCCAGATGCAGGACACGTTCTTCGTCGACACCCCCGGGCTGGTGCTGCGGACGCACACCTCGCCGGTGCAGGCCCGCACGCTCCTGTCCCGGGAGCTGCCGGTCTACATCGCGTGCCCTGGCAAGGTGTTCCGCACCGACGAGCTCGACGCGACGCACACGCCGGTGTTCCACCAGGTCGAGGGCCTCGCGGTCGACAAGGGCCTGACCATGGCCAACCTCAAGGGCACCCTCGACCACTTCGCGCGTGCGATCTTCGGGCCCGAGGCGCGCACGCGGCTGCGCCCGTCGTTCTTCCCGTTCACCGAGCCCAGCGCCGAGATGGACCTCTGGTTCCCGCAGAAGAAGGGCGGCCCGGGCTGGATCGAGTGGGGCGGCTGCGGGATGGTCAACCCGAACGTGCTGCGGGCCTGCGGCATCGACCCGGAGGTCTACTCGGGCTTCGCGTTCGGCATGGGTATCGAGCGCACCCTGATGCTGCGGCACGGCATCGCTGACATGCACGACATGGTGGAGGGCGACATCCGCTTCTCCGCCCAGTTCGGGACGGAGATCTGATGCCCCGCATCCCTCTGACGTGGCTCGCGGAGCACGTCGAGATCCCGGCGGACCTCACCGCCGAGCAGCTCGCCGCGGACCTCGTGCGCGTCGGGCTGGAGGAGGAGGCCATCCTCCCCGCCGCCGTGTCCGGTCCGCTCGTGGTGGGGCTCGTCGTCGAGCGCACGCCCGAGGAGCAGAAGAACGGCAAGACGATCAACTGGTGCCGCGTCGAGGTCGGCCCGGAGCACAACGAGCCCGGCGGTGCACCGCGCGGGATCGTCTGCGGTGCGCACAACTTCGACGTCGGCGACTCGGTCGTCGTCGCGCTGCCCGGTGCCGTGCTGCCCGGGCCGTTCCCGATCGCGTCCCGCAAGACCTACGGGCACGTCTCCGACGGGATGATCTGCTCCCAGCGCGAGCTCGGCCTCGGCGAGGACCACGCCGGGATCATCGTGCTCTCGCGCCTCGGCATCGAGGCGGCGCCGGGGACCGACGCGCGCGAGCTGCTCGGGCTCGGCGAGGAGGTCCTCGAGATCAACGTGACGCCGGACCGCGGCTACTGCTTCGCGATGCGCGGCGTGGCCCGCGAGTACAGCCTGTCGACCGGTGCGGCCTTCACCGACCACGGGCTGCCGACGAGCCCGCTGCCCGGCGCGGGCGGCGGCTTCCCCGTCGAGATCGACGACGCCGCGCCGATCAACGGGGTGCCCGGCGCCGACCGGTTCGTCGCCCAGGTGGTGCGCGGCGTGCGCGCCAACGACCCCTCGCCGCAGTGGATGCAGCGCCGGCTGCAGCAGGCGGGGATGCGTCCGATCAGCCTCGCGGTCGACGTCACGAACTACGTGATGCTCGACCTGGGCCAGCCGCTGCACGCGTACGACCTGGCCAAGGTCGCCGCGCCGATCGTCGTCCGTCGCGCGGCCGCGGGCGAGAAGATGCGGACCCTCGACGACGTCGAGCGCGTGCTCGACCCGGAGGACCTGCTCATCACCGACAGCCCCGACGGGGCGCGTGCGTCGCGACCGATCGGGCTCGCGGCCGTGATGGGCGGCGGCGACAGCGAGGTCGGTCCGGACACCACGGACCTGCTCGTCGAGGCCGCGCACTTCGACCCGATCACGGTGGCGCGCACGGCTCGTCGGCACAAGCTGCCGTCCGAGGCCGCCAAGCGGTTCGAGCGCGGCGCCGACCCGCAGCTGCCGCGCGTGGCGGTGGCGCGCGTCGTCGCGCTGCTCGCCGAGTACGGCGGCGGGGTCGCGGACGCCGAGGTGACCGACGTGAACGACGTCGTCCCGCCGGCGTCGTTCGTCCTCCCGCTCGACCTGCCCGCACGGCTGGTCGGGGTCGACTACACGGCCGACGAGGTGCGGGACGTGCTCACCTCGATCGGCTGCGTCGTCGAGGCAGAGTCCGCCGGGGCCGTCCGGGTCACGCCGCCGTCGTGGCGCCCCGACCTCGTCGTCGCGGTGGACCTGGTGGAGGAGGTCGCACGCCTGCACGGCTACGACCAGATCCCGTCGATCCTGCCGTCGGCGCCGGGTGGCCGCGGCTTGACCGAGAAGCAGCGCTCGCGGCGTTCGGTCGCGCGTGCGCTGGCCGAGTCGGGCCTGGTCGAGGTGCTGACCTACCCGTTCATCGGCATGGACCAGCTCGACGCGCTCGGGGTCCCGGCCGACGACCCCCGCCGACGTGCGGTGCGCCTGGTCAACCCGCTCTCGGACGAGCAGTCGTTCATGCGGACGAACCTGCTGGTCACGCTGCTCGACGCCGCGCGGCGCAACGTCAGCCGGGGAGCGACCGACGTCGCGATCTTCGAGATCGGCCTGGTCACGCGCCCGCTGGCCGACGCTCCGGCAGCCCCTCGGCTGCCCGGTGGCGTCCGGCCGTCCGACGCCGAGCTGGCGGCGATCGACGCCGCCGTCCCGCCGCAGCCGCGCCGCGTGGCGGGCGTGCTCGCCGGCGCGCGCGAGCCCTCCGGCTGGTGGGGACCGGGTCGTCGTGTCGACCACACCGATGCGCTCGCGTCGGTGCGTCTCGTCGCGGACGTGCTCGGCGTCGAGCTCACGGTCACGGCGGACCAGGGCCACATGCCGTGGCACCCCGGACGCTGCGCGCGGCTCACCGTGGACGGTGTGCTCGTCGGCCATGCCGGGGAGCTGCACCCGAACGTCGTCGCCGCCCACGGGCTGCCGGCGCGGGCCGTCGCGTTCGAGCTGGACCTCGACGCCCTGCTCGCCGCGGCGCCGACCGAGCCGTACCAGGCGCGGCCGGTCTCGACGTTCCCGGTGGCCAAGGAGGACATCGCCCTCGTGGTGCCGGCGGACGTGCCTGCCGCCGACGTGCTGGAGGCGGTCCGGGTGGGCGCGGTCGCGTCCGCCGCGGGCGACGTGATCGAGGACATCCGGCTGTTCGACGTGTACGAGGGCGAGCAGGTAGGGGTCGGCAACCGGTCGCTCGCGTTCGCGCTGCGGCTGCGCGCGGACGACCGCACGCTGACCGCGCAGGAGACCGCGGGCGTGCGCGACTCCGTGGTCGCCGAGGCGCACCGGAGGTTCGGCGCCACGCTGCGTGCCTGAGACAATTGTCCGCAGAGTGAGCGGGTCGCGAGGTCACCGATGTTCGGCCTCGCGGCCCGTTCCTGTGTTTGCGCTGGTCAACGCCTATGAAGACCAAGTCATAGGACGAGTTCACCCAATGGTTACTCGCCAGTAGTTGCGGCGTTCCGGACATTCCCCCAGGGTGGGCCGCGGTCGGCGCCCGAGCCGCCGAGATCCTCGACGAAGGAGACGTCCGACGTGCGCCCACCGCTGTTGAAGTCATTCACCGGGGGCGTAGCCGCTCTCGCCCTCGCCGTCACAGGGACGGTGGTCGGGCTCTCGACCGCAGCATCTGCGGCCTCGCCGACCGTCGTCGTGAACGAGGTCTACGGCGGTGGAGGCAACTCCGGTGGGGCGTTCGACCAGGACTTCATCGAGCTGGCCAACCGCTCGGACGCAGCGATCGACGTGACCGGCTGGAGCGTCGAGTACGGCGCGGCGACCAACTCCACCTGGACCGGGTCCACGACGCTCACGGGCACGATCCCGGCCCACGGGTACTTCCTCGTCGGCGAGGGGCCCGGCACCAACCTCGCGCTCCCGGACCTGCCCACCGTCGACTCGACGGGCAACATCCTGATCTCGGGGACCCAGGGTCGGGTCCAGGTCCTGAACGCCGAGCACGTCGTCCTCGACCTGGTCGGCTGGGGCGCCGCCTCCGCCTACGAGGGGTCCGCCCCGGCATCCGCGACGACGAACCCGACCTCGGTCTCCCGCGACGCGGCGTCCACGGACACCGACCAGAACGCGACGGACTTCACGGTCGGGGCGCCGACCCCGCAGAACACCGCCTTCGTGCCCACCGACCCCGGCGGCACCGTCGACGCCACCATCGCCGAGATCCAGGGCACCGGCGCGACGTCCCCGCTGGTCGGGCAGACGGTGCGCACGGACGGCGTCGTCACGGCGGCGTACCCGGACGGCGGTCTGAGCGGCTACGTGATCCAGACGCCGTGGACCGGGGGCGACGCCGCGCGGACCGCGTCGGACGCGATCTTCGTCTTCTCGTCGGCGACCGTCGCGACGGTGTCGATCGGTGACCACGTGCAGGTCACGGGCCCGGTGAGCGAGTACGAGGGACTGACGGAGATCACCGTCGCCACGGCCGACGGCCTGGCGGAACTGCCCGCGGCGGATCCGGTGGTCCCGGTCTCGGCCGCCTGGCCGACCACCGACGCGGCCCGCGAGGTGCTCGAGTCGATGCTCTACACGCCGACAGGCGCCCTGACCGTCTCCAACACCTTCACGACGAACCAGTACGGCGAGGTCGGCCTGGCCACGGGTACGACGCCGCTGCTGCAGACGACCGAGGTCGCCCGCCCGGGGACTCCCGAGGCCGCGGCGGTCGCCGCCGACAACGCCGCCCGTCGCGTGACCCTCGACGACGGCCGCTCGACGAACTTCCTCTCGGCCGCCAACACCGGCCTCACCCCGCCGTACATCTCGCTGACCGACCCCCTGCGCGTCGGCGCGTCGGCCACGATCAGCGCACCGGTCGTCGTCGACTTCCGCAACAACCTCTGGAAGCTGAACCCGACCACGCCCGGGCCTGCGCCCGTGACGTTCGAGAACGACCGCACCGCGGCCCCGGAGGCCGTCGGCGGCGACCTGACCGTCGCGTCGTTCAACGTGCTCAACTACTTCACGACGCTGGGCGCGACGACCGCCGGCTGCACCTCGTTCAAGGACCGCACCGGCGACCCGGTCACGGTCAACTCGGGCTGCGCGCCGCGCGGTGCCTGGGACCCGGACGACCTGCAGCGCCAGCAGGACAAGATCGTCTCGGCGATCAACGGGCTGGACGCGGACGTCGTCGGCCTCCTGGAGATCGAGAACTCGGCGGTCGTCGACGGCGTCGCGGACGAGGCCGTCGGCACGCTGGTCGCCGCGCTCAACGCCGCGGCCGGCAGCACCGTCTGGGCGTTCGTCCCGTCGTCGGCCGAGCTGCCGCCGGTCGCGGACATGGACGTGATCTCGAACGCGATCATCTACCGGGTCGCGGCCGTCGAGCCCACGGGCCCCTCGCACGCACTGGGCACGCTCAGCTCGGGCAACGCGGCCTTCGGGAACGCCCGTGAGCCGATCGCCCAGACGTTCACCCCGGTCGGCGGGGGCGAGCCGTTCCTCGTCGTCGTGAACCACTTCAAGTCCAAGGGCTCCGCGGGCCCGCTGCCCGGTGACGCCGACGCCGGTGACGGGCAGGGTGCGTCCAACGCGTCCCGCGTCGCCCAGGCGACCGCACTGCGCGACTGGGTCCCGACGATCCAGGGCGACACCCAGTCGGTCGCGCTCGTCGGCGACTTCAACTCGTACACCAAGGAGGACCCGCTCCAGGTCCTGTACGACGCCGGCTACACCGACGCGGCCTCGGCGCTCGCGCCCGGCCAGTACTCGTACTCGTTCGACGGCACCTCCGGCTCGCTCGACCACGTGCTGCTCAACGGCCCGGCCCTGACCCGGGCCACCGGCGCGGACATCTGGGAGATCAACGCCGAGGAGTCCATCGCCCTCGAGTACGACCGGTACAACTACCACGGCACGCTCTTCTACGCGCCGGACCAGTACCGCTCGTCCGACCACGACCCGGTGCTCGTCGGCCTGTCCGACGGGGCGACCAGCGACGAGCCGGTCAACCTCACCCTGCTCGACATCAACGACTTCCACGGCCGCATCGACACCAACACGGTGAAGTTCGCGGGGACGGTCGAGAAGGAGAAGGCCGCCGCGATCGCAGCCGGGGGACCGGTCGCGTTCGTCTCGGCGGGCGACAACGTCAGCGCCTCGCTGTACGCGTCCGCGGTGCAGCAGGACCAGCCGACGATCGACGTGCTCAACGCGCTGCAGCTCAACGCCTCGGCGGTGGGCAACCACGAGTTCGACAAGGGCTTCGCCGACCTCAAGGACCGCATCATCGCGGGCGGCACCAACGCCAAGTGGGACTACCTCGGGGCGAACGTCTACCTCAAGGGCACCACGACGCCGGCTCTCGACGAGTACGCGATCATCGACATGGCCGGCGTCAAGGTGGGCGTGATCGGTGCCGTGACGGCCGAGACCCCGACGCTGGTCAGCCCCGGCGGCATCACCCAGATCGACGTGGGCGACCCGGTCCAGGCGATCAACCGCGTGGCCGCGCAGCTCAGCGACGGCAACGAGGCCAACGGCGAGGCCGACGTCCTCGTCGCCAGCTACCACGAGGGCGCGGGCGCCGGTACACCGGACGGCGCCACGCTCGAGCAGGAGGTCGCCGCCGGCGGCGCGTTCGCGGAGATCGTGAACGAGACCTCGCCCGAGGTGGACGCCATCTTCACCGGCCACACCCACAAGCAGTACGCGTGGGAGGCGCCGGTCCCCGGTGAGGCGGGCAAGACGCGGCCGATCCTGCAGACCGGCAGCTACGGGGAGTTCATCGGCAAGATCGTGCTGACGTTCGACCCGGCCTCCGACGAGGTCACGGCGCACACGCAGACCAACGTGCCGCGCACGACGACCGCCGACGCCGACCTGGTCGCCGCCTACCCGCGGGTGGCCCAGGTCAAGTCGATCGTCGACGCGGCCCTGGCCTACGCCGACACCACCGGCTCGGTGCCCGTGGGGTCCGTCACGGCGGACATCACGACGGCGTACTCGGGCGGCACGTACGGCCCGAACGGGTACACGGGCTCCGGCCCGCTGCCGTCCACGGGTCGCGACGACCGGGCGAGCGAGTCGTCCCTCGGCGACCTCGTCGCCAACGCCCTGCGGGAGACGCTCGCCCCGGAGAACCTCGGTGGCGCGCAGATCGGCGTCGTGAACCCCGGGGGCCTGCGCAACGAGCTGTACTACGCGCCGGACGGCGTCATCACGACGGCCGACGCGAACGGCGTCCTGCCGTTCGTGAACAACCTCTGGACCACGACGCTCACGGGCGCCCAGGTCAAGACGATGCTGGAGCAGCAGTGGCAGACCGACGCCAACGGCAACGTGCCGTCGTCGCGGCCCTACCTGCAGCTCGGCCTGTCCGACAACGTGACGTACACCTACGACGCCGCGGCGCCGCAGGGCTCGCACATCACCTCGGTCACCGTCGACGGCGTCCCGCTGGACCCCGCGGCCGGCTACCGGATCGGCACGTTCTCGTTCCTCACCACGGGCGGCGACAACTTCCGCGTCGTGGCGCAGGGCGCGGACGCACGCGACTCCGGCCTGATCGACCGCGACGGCTGGATCGCGTACCTGCAGGCGCACCCGGGCCTCTCGCCCGACTTCGCCCGGCAGGCGGTCGGCGTGCCGACCGTGCCGTCCACGGTCACCGCCGGTGACGTGCTCACGTTCCCGGTCACCAAGCTCGACCTGACGAGCCTCGGCGCACCCCTGAACACGAGCCTCGACGTGCGGCTCGACGGCACGTCCATCGGCACGGCGACCGTCAGCGCGGGCAACGCGAACGTGTCGGTGACCGTCCCGGCCTCCACGCCGGCCGGTCCGCACACGCTCACCCTCGTGGCCGCACCCAGCGGCACGACGGTGACGCTGCCGCTCACGGTCGAGGCGGGCATCCCGTCCTCGACCACGACGCTCACCGCGTCACCGGCGAGCCAGGTGTTCGGGTCGTCGACCCGGGTGCTGCTCACGGCGACCGTCACGGCGGCCGTGCCCGTGACCGGGAACGTGGAGTTCGTCTCCGGCGCCACCGTGCTGGCGACCGTCCCGCTCTCGGGCGGAACGGCGACCTACCGGCTGCCGGCGACGACGCCGGCGGGCAGCTACTCGGTCGTCGCCAGGTTCGCCGGCGACGCAGGCGTGCAGGGGTCGCAGTCCGCGCCCGTGCCGGTGGAGGTCGCGCAGGTCACCACGACGACCTCGCTCAGCGCGACGCCCGGGTTCCTGTTCATCCCGTCGATCCTGCTGGTGAACGTCGGGCAGGACAACGGACGGCTGCCGTCCGGCAAGGTGCAGATCAAGGAGGGCGCCACGGTGATCCGGACGCTCGACGTGGTGCTCGGGGTCGCGATCGGGACGGTCCCGTCGGGCACCACCGGGTTGCACACCTACACCGCGACGTTCGTCCCGAACGACACGGCGAACGTCAAGCCCAGCACGAGCGCGCCGGTGACGGTCCGCACGCGCTGACGCACGCAGACGACGMGGGGGCCTCCGCCGGAGGCCCCCTCGTCGTGCTCCCCGGACCTCAGACGAAGTCGTGGTACGCGGGCAGGTCGAGCACACCGTTGCCGGAGAGCCCGATGACGATCGTCTCCGCCTCGGTCGCCTGCCGCGCGTACGCGATCGCACCGGCCACCGCGTGCGTGGACTCGGGCGCGGGGATGATCCCCTCGGCCCGCGCGAACTCGATGCCCGCCGCGAAGGCGGTCTCCTGGTCCACGGCGATCGCGGACATGAGCCCGAGCTCGACGGCGTGCGAGACCATGGGCGCCATCCCGTGGTACCGCAGGCCACCCGCGTGGATGGGCGGCGGCACGAAGTCCTTGCCGAGCGTGTGCATCTTGAGCAGAGGGGTCAGTCCCGCCACGTCGCCGAAGTCGTAGCGGTACTCGCCCTGCGTGAGGGACGGGCACGCGGCCGGCTCGCAGGCGACCACCCGGGTGCTCGTGCCCTCGCGCAGGTTCCGGCCGAGGAACGGGAAGCTGAGGCCGCCGAGGTTCGACCCGCCGCCCGCGCACCCGAACACGATGTCGGCGGCGTCGCCGATCTCGTCGAGCTGGGCGAGCGCCTCCTGCCCGATCACCGACTGGTGCAGCAGCACGTGGTTGAGCACGCTGCCGAGCGCGTAGTGCGCGCCGGGGTTGGTGGCCGCCGCCTCGACCGCCTCGCTGATCGCCATGCCGAGCGAGCCCGTGGTCTCCGGGTCGGCGGCCAGCATCGCCCGGCCGGCGTTGGTGAGGTCCGACGGCGACGGGTGGCAGATGCTGCCGTACGTCTCCATCTGCATGCGGCGATAGGGCTTGGAGTCGTAGGACGCCCGCACCTGCCACACCTCGCACGTCAGCCCGAGCAGCGCGGCGGCGAACGAGAGCGCCGCACCCCACTGGCCGGCACCGGTCTCGGTGGTGAGCTTCGTGATGCCCTCGGCGGCGTTGTAGTACGCCTGCGCGACCGCGGTGTTCGCCTTGTGCGACCCGACGGGGCTGACGCCCTCGTACTTGTAGTAGATCTTCGCCGGCGTGCCCAGCGCGCGCTCGAGCCGTAGGGCGCGCACGAGCGGGGACGGCCGCCACAGCGCGTAGATCTCACGCACGGGTTCCGGGATCTCGACCCAGCGCTCGGTGCTGACCTCCTGCATGATCAGCGCCATCGGGAACAGCGGGGTCAGGTCGTCGGGGGTCAGCGGCTGCTGCGTGCCGGGATGCAGCGCCGGGGGGCACGGGGACGGCAGGTCTGCTGCAAGGTTGTACCAGTGGGTCGGGACGGTCGAGGGAACGGTCACGCCGAGGGTGTCGAGCAGCGATGCGGTCATCACAGTCCTCCGGGTGGGCACGCCCACCTGGGCGTGCGTCTCTGTGCGTGTGGAGTCGGGCGGACGCACCCCTGGGGCCGGAGGACCGGCGCCATCGAGCGGTCCAGCCGCAGCGTAGCCCCGGAGCGCGCCACCGGTCCGGGGCGTCCGCCGTGTATCTGGCTGCCACGGTGCTGGCCCTTCGAGTGAGGACCGTGCTTGTCTCAGGAGAGACGTCGCCGGCCGTCCGAGGCAACCGCGCACGTCGGGGTAGCGAGGTGTGAAGCTCATGGCCGAAGCCGTGTCCGCCCAGGTCGTCGTCCAGCTGGGCGACGCCGCACACGTACGTGCCGACCTGTTCGTCGTCCCCTCCACGACGCAAGGCGGGTTCGGCGAGCCGTGGCGGGCGGTCGTGACGCGGCTCGGCGTCCGTGGGCCGGGCCAGATCGAGCCCGGCGGCGTGGAGCTGGTCAAGGTGCCGACCGCCGCGCCCCCGGTGCGCTACCTCGGGTTCGCGGCGACGGTGGACCGCGGTCAACCCTCGGTGCCCTCGATGATCGAGCAGATCGGTCGCCGGCTCGGCGAGCTGACGAGGACGGACCCGACGCTCCTCGACCTGGCGACCCCCTCGCTCGGAACGGGGGTCGGCAAGCTCGACCCTCGGGCGTCGTTCGCGGCGCTGGCGAACGGGTTCGTCAGCACCGCGCAGCCCGCGGCGCGGCTCCGGATCGTCGAGATCGACCCGGCGAAAGCCTCCGTGCTCTCCGAAGAGCTGTCGCGCTGGACCGCCGCCCGTCGCAGCGACGCCGACAGCTCCGGTTCGATCTCGTCCGGCGTCGATCCCAGCAGCGCAGATCCCGACGAGGGCGACGCGCTGCACTGGCACGACCTGACGGGCGGGGCGCAGGACGCGATCTCCTACGCCGAGGGGATCCGACGGCGGGTCGGGTCGTCCCACGTGCACATGGAACAGCTCGTCATCGCACTGCACCGGGCTGCGGACGACACCACGCGCGCGAGGCTCGGTCGGGTCGACGCGCAGGAGCTCGCAGCCGTCGCCGCCTCGTTCGGTCACGGTGACATCCCCGCCGACGTCACGTGGGGGCCGCTGGACGCGCTGCCGCAGCTCTCGCGGCACGTCGAGGCTGCGCTCGCCGGGGCGCGACGATCCGGACGACCCGTCACCTCCGCCGGCCTGCTCGACGCCGCTCTGGCGATCGAGGAGTGCAGCTTCATCGCCGCCCTGCGGGCGCGGATCGGCGGCCGGGGTGCGCTGCTGGCCAACCCGGCAGCGGACACGGTGCCGGACCAGAACGTCGGCCAGGCCGACCGGCTCGACCTGAGCCGCGAGGTCGAGATGCTGGCGACGGTGGCGCTGGACGAGCACACGCCGCTCCCGCTGGCCGTCGGGCTCTTCGGCGAGTGGGGCAGCGGGAAGAGCTTCTTCATGGCCATGCTGCGGGAGCGGCTGGGGGTCCTCTCGGCGCTGGCCCGCGAGGGACGGCCGGAGGCGGCGCCGTTCTGCAAGAACATCCGGCAGATCCAGTTCAACGCCTGGCACTACGTCGACGGCAACCTGTGGGCGAGTCTCGCGGCGACCATCTTCGACGGTCTGGTCGACAGTCCGCTGGACGAGGTCAAGCGCACCAAGGCGGACAAGCTCGGGCAGGCGACGCAGGCCGCGATCGTGGCCGAGGACGCCGTCCTCGAGGCCGAGCGGGAGCTGCGGAGCGCGCAGGTGATCGCGGGCAGGGCGTCGACGATCGCGCGATCGGCTGTTCCCGCCGCGGTCGACGCCGTCCGGAACGTCGCCGACCTGGAACATCGGCTCCAAGACTTCGGCCGGTCGGACCACGTCGACCTGCCGACCGAGCGCCTCGTGGGCGCCGTGGAGTCCACGTCGACCTTCCTCGAAGAGCTCGACGTCTTCCGCAGGCTCGTCCGCGGCGAGCTCGCCACGCGGCGTCGCCGCGCGACCCTCATCTGGCTCGCGGCCGTCGTCGTGCTCGTCGGCGCCGTCGTCGCGGTCGGGCAGCTGGGGTGGTGGGGGAACGTCCTGACGGTCGTCGTCGGTCTGCTGTCCGTGCTCACGCCGGCCCTCGTCGGCGCGTCCCACATCCTGCGCCTGGCCCGGTCGGCGCGGGAGAGACGCGAGGAGCCGGTCGTCGCGGCCGAGGAGAAGCTCGCGCTCGCGCGCCGCGACCGCGACCTCGCCGCCGAGGAGGTCACCGCGCGGATGGAGGACCTGGCGCGGCTGCGGAACCGAGGACAGCGGCTGCACGACCTCGTCAGCTCGGCGCGGTCGGAGTACGGCGCCAAGCTGAGCATGATGTCGCAGCTGCGCAAGGACTTCGAGCAGCTCACGTGGCTGCTGCAGAACGAGAGCGTCCTGCCGGACAGCACCCAGGCCGGTCCGCCGCCCGAGCAGCTCCGGGCCGCCGCGGCGCGCGTGAGCAACGAGGGCTCCGGACAACCGGGGGACTCGCTCGACGTCGACCGGATCGTGCTCTACATCGACGACCTCGACCGGTGCCCGGCCGAGGAGGTGGTCAAGGTCCTGCAGGCGGTCAACCTCCTGCTCACCTTCAAGCTCTTCGTCGTCGTCATCGGGGTGGACGGCCGCTGGCTCGAGGCGTCGCTGAGGGCCTGCTACGACAAGCTCCTGGAGAGCCCGCGCGACTACCTGGAGAAGATCATCCAGCTGCCGTTCGTGCTCAGGCCGATGTCGCCGGACGGCTACTCGGCGCTGGTGGCCTCGCTGACCCCGGCGATCTCGTCGACCGACGGCCTTGCGGCCCGGACGGGAGCCGCCCAGGACGCGCCGGCGCTCGACGGAGACCAGGCGGGCGACGACGAGCCGACGCCCATGCCCGGCCCTGCCGTCGCCGACCCCGGACCGGTGAGCGGGATCGAGGTGGCGATGCCGAAGCCGGAGTCGCTGAACATCTCGAGCGAGGAACGACTGCTTCTCGGACAGATCGGCGCCCTCATCACGACGCCGCGGGCGACCAAACGGCTCGTGAACACCTATCGGATGCTCCGGGTCTGCGCCGGCGACGACGACGCGGACCGCTTCAGCCCGAAGGGCGGAGGCGAGTACCGGGCCGTCATCGTGCTCCTCGCGCTGCAGATCGGCTGCCCGGGCGCAGCGAACGCCGTGTTCGGCAGCATCGTGGCAGCCGGCCCGACCGCGAAGGTCTGGACGCTTCTCCAGGCGAACGGCGACGCGAGCGACGTGGTCCGTCGCATGGAGAAGCTGCAGCCGGTGGTCGACGCCTCCTCCATCGAGGCCTATCAGCGATGGGTCCCGCTGGTGTCCCGCTTCACCTACCAGCTGGGGTCGGTGATCGCCCCGACGGCGAGCTCGGTGTGACGCGCACGCACGACGGACCGGCGCTCACTCCAGGAACGCGAGCACCCGTGCGGTCAGCTCCTCCGAGGCCGCCCGGTCGTACGCGGGGAGGCTGCTGTCCACGAACAGGTGCTGGTCGCCCGGGTAGAGGAACAGCTCTGCGCCCTCCACCGAGTCCACCAGCGCGCGGGCCGCATCGAGGTCGCCCTCGTCGACGAAGATCGGGTCCGCGTCCTTGCCGTGCACCTGGACCGGCACTCCGTCCGGCCAGCTGCCGAACTCGGAGACGGGCAGGCACGACGCGACGAACACCGCTCCGGCGGCACCGGGTCGGGTCTGGGCGAGCTGCTGGGCGGCCATCACGCCGAGCGACAGCCCGATGTAGACGGTGTCGTCGGGCAGACCCTCGGCGGCGCTCACGCCGCGCTGCATGACGGTCCCGAAGCCGACCGACCCCGCGTAGGCGAGGCCGGACTCGAGGTCGTCGAACGTGTGCCCGTCGTAGACGTCGGGCGTGTGCACGGTGTGGCCGGCGGCACGCAGGGCGTCGGCGAACGCGACGACCCCGGGTGTCAGGCCCTGGGCGTGGTGCAGGAGCAGGACGTTTGTCATGCTCCGATCATGGCGCGAGGGTCCGACACCCGCTCAGATCGCGCAGGAGTCGTCCACGCACGCCTCGGCGGCGGGCGCGAGGGTGGCCAGCGGGTTCGCCGACTTCCAGCCCTCCTCGAGCAGCTGCGTGAACACGTCCGCCGGCTGCGCGCCCGAGACACCGAGACGTCGGTCGACCACGAAGAACGGCACCCCGGTGACGCCGATCGCGCGCGCCTCGGCCTCGTCGCGGCGCACGTCGTCGGCGTGGTCGCCGCCGGCGAGGACGGCCCGGGCCTGGTCCGCGTCGAGCCCGGCCTCGCTGACGACCCGCACGAGCGTCTCGTCGTCGCCCAGGTCGGCGCCGTGCTCGAAGTGTGCGGAGTACAGGGCCTCCAGGACGCGGTCGCCGAGGCCCACGGTCGTCGCCAGGTGCACCAGGCGGTGCCCGTCGAACGTGTTGAAGGACAGGGTCCGGTCGAAGTCGTACGCGAGCCCTTCCCCGGCGGCCACGGCCGTGACCTGCGCGAACATGCGCTCGACCTGCGGGCGCGGGATGCCCTTGTGCTCGGCGAGCGCGTCGATCTCGGGCCGGCCCGGGCCGGTCGGCGTGTCGGGCGAGAGCTCGAACGCGCGCCAGGTCACCTGGACGTCGTCGCGGAACGGGAAGTCCGCGAGAGCCGTCTCGAAGCGCTTCTTGCCGATGTAGCACCACGGGCACGCGATGTCCGACCAGATCTCGACGGTCAGCGTGCGGGTCTGGTTGAGCAGGGGAACAGTCACGGGAGGAGCAGGACCTTTCCGGTCGTGGAGCGCGACTCGAGCGCGCGGTGGGCCTCGGCCGCATCGGCCAGGGGGTAGGTGGCGCCGATGCGCACGTCCAGCGTGCCGGCGAGCACGGCGTCGAACAGCTCGCCGGCCCGCCAGACCAGCTCCTCGCGCGTCGCCGTGTAGTCGCCGAGCGTGGGCCGGGTCAGGAACAGGGACCCCAGGTTGTTGAGCCGCTGCGGGTCGAACAGCGGAGCAGGGCCGGATGACGAACCGAAGAGGGCGAGCGTGCCTCGGCGGCGCAGCGACGCGAGCGAGGCCTCGAACGTGTCCTTGCCGACGGAGTCGAACACGACGTGCACGCCGCGTCCGTCAGTGAGGCCCCGCACCTCGGCGGGCAGGTCGCGCGTCAGGTCGTCGAGCTCGCGGTAGCGGATGACCTCGGCGGCACCCGCCTCGCGCGCGAGCCGTTCCTTGTCGGGGGTGCCGACCGTCGCGATGACGCGTGCACCCCGGGCGGACGCCAGCTGGGTCAACAGCAGCCCGACCCCGCCGGCCGCCGCGTGCACGAGGACCTCGTGCTCGTCGGTGAGCGGGAAGACGGACGTCACGAGGTAGTGCGCGGTCAGACCCTGGAGCAGGACGGCGGCCGCGACCTGCAGGTCGAGCCCGGCGGGGACCGTCAGCAGCGCGGACTCCTTCACGCGCACGAGCTCGGCGTAGGAGCCGGGCCCGGACGTCCAGGCGACCCGGTCGCCCACGGCGAACCCGGTCACGTCGTCACCGGTCGCGACGACGGTGCCCGCACCCTCCGAGCCGGGGACGTGCGGGTACGGCGCCGCGTACAGCCCGGAACGGCGGTAGGTGTCGATGAAGTTGACGCCGGTCGCGGCGACCCGGACGACGACCTCGTCGGCCTCCGGCGTCGGGTCGGGAAGGTCGACGAGCTCGAGGACGTCGGGTCCGCCCGCGGCGGAGGCGTGGATGGCGCGCACGTTGGGGCAACGCGACGGCGACGCGCGATCTTCCCGACGAACGGCTTTCGTATCTTCGTACATCGCCGTGTATGTTCATGCACATGACGTTCACGGTCGCGGTCGCAGGCGCCAGCGGGTACGCCGGCGGCGAGATGCTGCGGGTGCTGCTCGCCCATCCCGAGGCGCGGATCGGCACGCTCACCGCCCACTCCAACGCGGGCACCCTCCTCGGCGCGCACCAGCCGCATCTGCGCTCGCTGGCCGACCGGTTGCTGGAGCCGACGGGGGTCGACGCCCTCGAGGGGCACGACGTCGTCGTCCTGGCGCTCCCGCACGGGGCCAGCGGCGCCGTCGCGGCCGAGCTGGCCGCCCGGGGGGACCGCGCGATCGTCGTCGACCTCGGTGCCGACCACCGGCTCGTGGACGCGGCCGACTGGGAGGCCTACTACGGCAGCGCGCACGCCGGCACCTGGCCGTACGGGCTGCCCGAGCTGCTGCAGGCGGGGGAGCGCACCGCGTCGGCGCAGCGCGCCACGCTGAAGGCCGCGACCAGGATCGCCGTCCCCGGCTGCAACGTCACCGCCGTGAGCCTGGGGCTCCAGCCCGGGATCGCCGCCGGCCTGATCGAGCCGACGGACCTCGTCGCGGTCCTGGCCAACGGGTACTCCGGCGCCGGCAAGTCCCTCAAGACACACCTGCTCGCGAGCGAGGCGCTCGGCTCCGCACAGCCCTACGCGGTCGGCGGAACGCACCGGCACATCCCGGAGATCGGCCAGAACCTGCGCTCGGCGGGCGCGTCGGACGTCACCATCTCGTTCACGCCGACGCTCGTGCCCATGGCGCGCGGGATCCTGGCGACCGCCACGGCCCGCCTCGTCCCGGGGACCGACCCCTCGACCGTGCGGGCCGCCTGGGAGCAGACCTACGCCGACGAGCACTTCGTGCACCTGCTGCCCGAGGGCCAGTGGCCGACGACCGCCGCGACGCTCGGCGCGAACACCGCGCTCGTGCAGGTCGCGGTCGACGAGCGGGCCGGCCGGGTCGTCACCGTCACCGCGATCGACAACCTGGTCAAGGGCACCGCCGGTGGCGCCCTGCAGTCGCTGAACCTCGCGCTCGGGCTCCCCGAGACGCTCGGCCTTCCACTGGACGGAGTTGCCCCATGAGTGTCGAGACGGTCGACGCGCTCGCCCAGCCCTCCCCGGGCGTCACCGCCGCCGCGGGCTTCCAGGCCTCGGGCGTCGTCGCGGGCCTGAAGTCCTCCGGTCGTCCGGACCTCGCGCTCGTCGTCAACGAGGGTCCGTCCCAGGTGGCGGCCGCGGTCTTCACGACGAACCGGGTGGTCGGCGCGCCGGTCGTCTGGTCGCGTCAGGCGGTCTCGGACGGCGTGGTCAGCGCGGTGATCCTCAACTCCGGCGGCGCCAACGTGTGCACCGGCCCGGACGGCTTCCTCGACGTGCACCGCACGGCCGAGAAGGTGGGTGCGGTCCTCGAGATCTCGCCCGGCGACGTCGTCGTGTGCTCGACCGGCCTGATCGGCGAGCCGCTGCCCATCGGCAAGGTGCTCGCAGGCGTCGACACCGCCGTCTCGCACCTGTCGCGCACGGGCGGGTACGACGCGGCCGTGGCGATCATGACCACCGACTCCGTCCCGAAGACCGCGCACCTGACGATCGAGGGCGACCGCGGCGTGTGGACCGTCGGCGGGATGGCCAAGGGCGCAGGCATGCTCGCACCCGGCCTCGCGACGATGCTCTGCGTGATCACGACGGACGCGGTCGTGGACGCCGAGACCGCCGAGGCCGCGCTGCGGACCGCGACGAGCCAGACGTTCGACCGCATCGACTCCGACGGCTGCATGTCCACGTCCGACACGGTGACGCTCCTGGTCTCCGGCGCGAGCCGCGCGGTGCCGGACCCGGCCGGGTTCACGGCCGCCCTGACCCAGGTGTGCGCGGAGCTGGCGCGGGCGCTGATCGCCGACGCCGAGGGCGCGTCGCACGACATCGCGGTGACCGTGATGGGCGCCTCGACCGAGGCCGCGGGGCTCGCCGTGGCACGGGCCGTCACCCGGTCCAACCTGTTCAAGGCCGCCATGTTCGGCAACGACCCGAACTGGGGCCGCGTGCTCGCGCAGGTCGGCACCGTGCCCGAGAGCGTCGCGCCGTACGACCCCGACCAGCTGGACGTCACGATCAACGGGGTCCAGGTGTGCAAGGCGGGCGGCGCGTACCGGCCGCGGACGGAGGTCGACCTGGCCGCGAACCGCGAGGTGCACGTGCTCATCGACCTGCACGCCGGGCCCGAGGTGGTCACCGTCTGGACCAACGACCTCACGCACGACTACGTCCACGAGAACAGCGCGTACTCGACATGACCGACGACTTCGTCTTCAACACCCGCACCGACCTGCGTCCCGAGCAGAAGGCGGAGGTGCTCATCGAGGCGCTCCCGTGGCTGCAGAAGTTCGCGGGCGCCCTCGTCGTCGTCAAGTACGGCGGCAACGCCATGATCGACGAGGACCTCAAGCGTGCGTTCGCCCAGGACATGGTGTTCCTGCGGCAGGTCGGCCTGCGCCCGGTCGTGGTGCACGGCGGGGGACCGCAGATCAACACCATGCTCGACCGGCTCGGCATCGAGTCGGAGTTCCGCGGGGGGCTGCGCGTCACCACGCCCGAGGCGATGGACGTCGTGCGGATGGTGCTCACCGGCCAGGTCTCGCGCGAGCTCGTCGGGCTGCTCAACGCCCACGGCCCGCACGCGGTCGGCCTGTCCGGCGAGGACGGCGGCCTGTTCCAGGCGCGTCGCCGCTCGGTGGTCGTCGACGGCGAGCCCGTCGACGTCGGCCTCGTCGGCGACGTCGTCCAGGTCAACCCGAGCGCCGTGCTCGACCTGCTCGACGCGGGCCGGATCCCCGTCGTCTCGACCGTCGCGCCCGACCTCGACGACCCGACGCAGGTGCTCAACGTCAACGCGGACACCGCGGCCGCGGCGCTCGCGGTCGCGCTCGGTGCGCGCAAGCTCATCGTGCTCACGGACGTCGAGGGCCTCTACACGAGCTGGCCGGACAAGGGTTCGCTCGTGCGTCGTCTCAGCGCCGCCGAGCTCGCCGTCATCCTCCCGAGCCTCGACGCCGGCATGCGGCCCAAGATGGAGGCCTGCTGGCGCGCCGTCGAGGGCGGCGTCGGCCGGGCACACGTCATCGACGGCCGCGAGCCGCACTCGATCCTGGTCGAGATCTTCACCTCGGAGGGCATCGGCACCATGGTGCTTCCCGACGAGGAGCCGGCGGACGCCCCGTTCACGGCGCCGATCCCGGTGGTGGCATCATGACCGACCTGCAGCGCGCCCGGCACCGGGCCGACGCCACCCCCGACGCGACGCTTCCCGTCCCGGCCGTCGACGGTTCGGTCGCCGACTGGACCGACCGCTACACGCACGCGGTCATGGACACGTTCGGTGCCCCGCAGCGGGTGCTCGTGCGCGGCGAGGGCCCGTACGTCTGGGACGCCGACGGGACGCGCTACCTCGACCTGCTCGCCGGGATCGCGGTGAACTCGCTCGGCCACGCCCACCCGACGCTCACGGCCGCGATCAGCGCCCAGCTCGGCACGCTCGGGCACGTCTCCAACTTCTTCGGCAGCCCGACGCAGATCGCGTTCGCGGAGCGCCTGATCGCGCTCGCGGGCGCGCCGCACGGCTCGCACGTCTTCCTGACCAACTCGGGCACAGAGGCCAACGAGGCGGCGTTCAAGCTGGCCCGCCGGACGGGCCGGCCACGCATCCTCGCGCTCGAGGGCTCGTTCCACGGGCGGTCGATGGGCGCGCTCGCCCTGACCCACAAGGCCGCCTACCGGGAGCCGTTCGAGCCCCTGCCCGGCGGCGTCGAGTTCGTCCCGTTCGGCGACTCCGAGGCGCTCGAGGCGGCCTTCGCGACGGCCGGCGACCAGGTCGCCGCGCTCGTCGTCGAGCCCATCCAGGGGGAGGCCGGCGTCGTGCCGCTGCCGCCCGGCTACCTCGCGCTGGCCCGCCGGCTGACGTCGGAGAACGGCGCCCTGCTGATCCTCGACGAGGTGCAGACCGGCATGGGCCGCACGGGCGCATGGATGGCGCACCACCACCCGCACATCGGGGGCGGGATCGTGCCCGACGCCGTCACCGTGGCCAAGGGGCTCGGCGGTGGCTTCCCGGTCGGCGCGCTCGTCGCGTTCGGCCCCGAGACGTCGGCGCTGCTCGGCCGCGGCCAGCACGGCTCGACTTTCGGCGGGAACCCGGTCGCGTCCGCGGCGGGCCTGGCGACCATCGGCGTCATCGAGCGCGACGGCCTGCTCGAGCACGTCAGCGGCCTGGGGGAGCGGCTCCGCGCCCGCCTCGCCGCCACCGGCAACCCGCTGGTCGTCGGGGTCCGGGGCGAGGGCCTGCTCATCGGCATCGAGCTCGCCGGACCGGTCGCGGCGCAGGTGGCGACCGAGGCGCTGACCGCTGGCTTCATCGTCAACGCCGTCAACCCGACGGCGATCCGGCTCGCGCCGCCGTTCATCCTGACCGACGAGCAGGCGGGCCAGTTCGTGGACTTCCTCGCGGGGCTCGAGGTGTCGTCGTGACCCGCTCCTTCCTGCGCGACGACGACCTGACGCCCGCCGAGCAGCGGGACGTCCTGCGGCTCGCGCTCGCGTTCCGCGACGACCACTTCCTGCGCACCCCGCTCGCGGGACCCCAGCCGGTGGCGGTCATCTTCGACAAGCCGACGCTGCGCACGCAGGTGTCGTTCACGGCCGGGATCGCCGAGCTGGGCGGCTTCCCGCTCAGCGTCGACGGCAACCTCGCCAAGATCGGGGAGCGGGAGTCGATCGCCGACACCGCGCGGGTCCTGGGGCGGCAGGTCGCCGCGATCGTCTGGCGCACGCACGCGCAGGAGCGGCTCGACCAGATGGCCGCGCTGTCGGGCGTGCCCGTCGTCAACGCGCTGACCGACGAGTTCCACCCGTGCCAGATCCTGGCCGACCTCATGACGATCGCGCAGCACCGCGGGGGAGTCGGCGGGCTGCCGGGCCAGACGCTCGCGTACGTCGGCGACGGGGCGAACAACATGGCGCACTCGTACCTGCTGGGCGGCGCGACGGCGGGCCTGCACGTGCGCGTCGGGACGCCCCTCGGCTTCCTGCCGGATCCGGCGATCCTCGCCGACGCGGCAGCGATCGCTGCTGCCACCGGTGGCTCCGTGCAGGTCACGCACGACCTCGCCGAGGCCGTGACCGGCGCGGACGTCGTCGCGACGGACACCTGGGTGTCGATGGGGCAGGAGTCCGAGGCCGCTCTGCGGGAGACGCCGTTCGTCCCGTACCGCGTCGACTCGGCCGCGATGGCGCTGGCCGCGCCCGACGCGATCGTCCTGCACTGCCTGCCCGCGTACCGCGGCAAGGAGATCACCGCCGAGGTGCTCGACGGACCGCAGTCGGTGGTCTGGGACGAGGCCGAGAACCGCCTGCACGCGCAGAAGGCGCTGCTGACCTGGCTGCTGGAGCAGGCATGAGCGTCACGTCGTCGGTCCCGCACACCAAGGCGGCGCGCCACGCGCTGGTCACGTCGCTGCTGACCCGCGGGCTGGTGCACTCGCAGCAGCAGCTGGCCGAGCTGCTCGCGGCCGAGGGCGTCTCGGTCACGCAGGCGACGCTGAGCCGCGACCTCGTCGAGCTGCGGGCCGTGAGGATCCGCACGCCTTCCGGGGCCCTCGCGTACGCGGTGCCTGTCGAGGGCGGCGGTCGCACCACGCCTTCCACGGGTCCCGACGAGGAGATGCTGGCCTCCCGGCTCGCGCGCCTGTGCGCCGAGCTCCTGGTCACGGCCGAGGCGTCCGGCAACCTCGTCGTCCTGCGCACGCCCCCCGGAGCTGCACAGTTCCTCGCCTCCGCGATCGACCACTCGATCCTGCCCGCCGTGCTGGGCACGATCGCCGGCGACGACACGGTGCTCGTGATCGCCCGCGAGGGCGACACCGGCGCGGCCCTCGCCGCCCGCTTCCTGGCCCTGGCCACCGATGCCCGACCGGACGCCGCCCCTCGCGCGCGCCCGGCAGACTGACCCTGAAGAACACCCCGAGAAGAGAGACTTTCATGACTGAGCGCGTCGTCCTCGCCTACTCCGGCGGCCTGGACACCTCCGTGGGCATCGGCTGGATCGCCGAGGCGACCGGCGCCGAGGTGATCGCGGTCGCGGTCGACGTCGGCCAGGGTGGCGAGGACCTCGACGTCATCCGTCAGCGCGCGCTGGACTGCGGCGCGGTCGAGGCCTACGTGGCCGACGCCCGCGACGAGTTCGCCGACGAGTACTGCATGCCGGCCCTCAAGGCCAACGCGCTCTACCTCGACCGCTACCCGCTGGTCTCGGCGCTGTCCCGCCCGGTCATCGTCAAGCACCTGGTCCGGGCCGCCCGCCAGTTCGGCGCGACGACGGTCGCCCACGGCTGCACCGGCAAGGGCAACGACCAGGTCCGCTTCGAGGTCGGCATCACGTCGCTGGCGCCCGACCTGACCTGCCTCGCGCCCGTGCGCGACCTCGCGCTGACCCGCGACAAGGCCATCGAGTTCGCCACCCGCAACGCGCTGCCCATCGAGACGACGAAGCACAACCCGTTCTCGATCGACCAGAACGTCTGGGGTCGTGCGGTGGAGACCGGCTTCCTCGAGGACATCTGGAACGGCCCGACCAAGGACGTCTACACGTACACGGACGACCCGACGTTCCCGCCGGTGGCCGACGAGGTCATCATCACGTTCGAGGCCGGCGTGCCGGTCGCGCTCGACGGCGTCCCGGTGACGCCGCTGCAGGCCATCCAGGAGATGAACCGCCGTGCGGGCGCCCAGGGCGTCGGCCGGATCGACATCGTCGAGGACCGGCTCGTCGGCATCAAGTCGCGCGAGGTCTACGAGGCGCCGGGCGCGATCGCGCTCATCGCCGCGCACCAGGAGCTGGAGAACGTCACCGTCGAGCGCGAGCAGGCCCGGTTCAAGCGCGGCGTCGAGCAGCGCTGGACCGAGCTGGTCTACGACGGCCAGTGGTTCTCCCCGCTGAAGAAGTCGCTCGACGTGTTCGTCGACGACACCCAGCGCTACGTCTCCGGCGACGTGCGGCTCGTCCTGCACGGCGGCCGCGCCACGGTCACGGGTCGTCGCTCCGACGCGAGCCTCTACGACTTCAACCTGGCCACCTACGACACCGGCGACACGTTCGACCAGGCCGCGGCCAAGGGCTTCATCGAGATCTACGGCCTGAGCTCCAAGCTCGCCGCGGCGCGCGACGTGCGCTTCGGCAACGGCGTGGACCTCGGCTCGCAGGGCGGGATCCGTGCCTGACGAGGTGGCGCCGCCGCGTGCGGGTCAGGTCTCGACCCCGTCCGCGGCCCTCTGGGGCGGCCGGTTCGCCGGCGGCCCGTCGGCGGCCCTGCAGGCGCTGTCGCAGTCGACGCACTTCGACTGGCGGCTCGCCCAGCACGACATCGCCGGCTCGGTCGCGCACGCGCGCGTCCTGCACGGTGCCGGCCTGCTGACCGACGACGAGCTCGCGGGGATGACCGACGCCCTCGAGCGCCTGGCGGTGGACGTCCGCAACGGCGACTTCCTGCCGGTGATCGCCGACGAGGACGTGCACACCGCTCTCGAGCGCGGCCTGATCGACCGCGCCGGCGCCGACCTGGGCGGCAAGCTGCGCGCCGGACGCTCACGCAACGACCAGATCGCCACGCTGGTGCGGATGTACCTGCGCGAGCAGGCGCGTCTCGTCGGCGGCCTGCTGCTGGACGTCGCCGACGCGCTCGCCGACCAGGCCGTGGCCGCGGGCGACGCCCCGATGCCCGGTCGTACGCACCTGCAGCACGCGCAGCCGGTGCTCCTGGCCCACCACCTGCTCGCCCACGTCTGGCCGCTCCTGCGCGACGTCGAGCGCTGGCAGGACTGGGACGCCCGCGCGGCGCGCTCGCCCTACGGCTCCGGTGCGCTCGCGGGCTCGTCGCTGGGCCTGGACCCTGCCGCGGTGGCCGCGGACCTCGGGTTCGACGGGCCGGTCGAGAACTCGATCGACGGCACGGCGTCGCGCGACGTCGTCGCCGAGTTCGCCTTCGTCGCCGCGATGGCCGCCGTGGACATCTCGCGGCTCGCCGAGGAGGTCATCCTCTGGGCGACCAAGGAGTTCGGCTTCGTCAAGCTGCACGACGCCTACTCCACGGGGTCGAGCATCATGCCGCAGAAGAAGAACCCCGACATCGCCGAGCTCGCGCGCGGCAAGGCGGGACGTCTCGTCGGCGACCTGACCGGGCTGCTCACCACGCTCAAGGGCCTCCCGCTCGCGTACAACCGCGACCTGCAGGAGGACAAGGAGCCGGTCTTCGACCAGATCGACCAGCTCACGATCCTGCTGCCGGCGTTCGCGGGCATGGTCGCGACGCTGGAGTTCGACACGGACCGGCTGGCCTCCCTCGCACCGCAGGGCTTCTCGCTCGCGACCGACATCGCGGAGTGGCTGGTCCGCAACGGCGTGCCGTTCCGGGTGGCGCACGAGGTCGCCGGGGCGTGCGTCCGGGCCTGCGAGGAGCACCAGCCGCCGATCGAGCTCTGGGACCTCACGGACGACGAGCTCGCGGCGATCTCCGAGCACCTGACCCCCGAGGTCCGCTCCGTGCTGACGGTCGAGGGCTCCCTGGCCTCGCGGTCCGCCGTGGGTGGCACGGCTCCGGTCCGGGTGGCCGAGCAGCTGGTCCGCGCCCGCGCCCGCGCCGCCGAGCTGCGGACCTGGACCGCCTGAGCCCGATGAGCCTCGCCGCACGCGCCCTGGCGGCCGAGCCCCGCTGCGGGCGCGTCCGGCTCGTGGCGATCGACGGTCCCGCGGGATCGGGCAAGACGACGACGTCGTCCCGCATCGCCCGGGACGCCGCCGACCTCGGTGCCTCGGCGGTCGTCGTCCATCTCGACGACCTCTACGAGGGTTGGTCCGGCCTCGAGGGCTCCCTGTGGCCGCGCCTGTCCGCACAGGTCCTCGAACCGCTCCGACGAGGCCTGCCCGGCCGGTTCCAGCGCTACGACTGGCCGTCCGGCGCCTTCGCCGACTGGGTCGACGTCCCGGTTCCCGACCTCCTCGTGCTCGAGGGCTGCGGTTCCGCGCGACGAGCCGTCGACGCCTTCGCCGTCCTCCGGGTCTGGGTGGAGGCGCCCGCGTCGCTGCGCCTGGAGCGCGGGCTCGCCCGGGACGGCGACGACGCGCGCGAGCACTGGCTCGCGTGGATGGACGGGGAGGCCGCGCACTTCGCCCGAGAGGCGACCAGGGAGCGGGCCGACGTCCGGCTGGACGCGTTCGGTGCGGTGGTCTCCGAGGACGGCAGCCCGGCGCCGTACGGCAAGATGGGCGTGTGAGCACGACGCCCGCGAACCGACCCGAGCCGCCGGACGCCTCCGACCCGCGCGCGTTCCTCGTCGTGCCGGCGCGTGTCTGGTACGCCCGCGAGGTGCACGCCGTGGCCCGTGACCTGCTCGGGGCCTACCTGACGTCGCGCTCGCCGGAGGGTGACGTCACGCTCCGGATCACCGAGGTCGAGGCCTACGCCGGCGCCGAGGACCCGGGCTCGCACGCGTACCGGGGCCGCACGTCGCGCAACGCGGTCATGTTCGCGGAGCCGGGCCGGCTCTACGTCTACCGGCACCTGGGTCTGCACCACTGCCTGAACATCGTCGCCGAACCGACCGGGAGCCCGGCCGCCGTCCTGCTGCGCGCGGGGGAGATCGTCGACGGCGTCGACCTGGCGTGGCGCCGACGCGAGTCGGTCGGTGTCGTCGACTCCGAGCGGCAGCTGGCCCGCGGCCCCGCCCGCCTGGCCGTCGCGCTCGGGCTCGACATGCGCGCCAACGGCGCCGACGTGAGCGAGGCCGGCGGCGACATCGTGCTGCACCGTCAGCAGGTGGTCTCCCTGCCCACGCACAAGTCCGGTCCGCGCGTCGGCGTCTCGGGCTCCGGCGGCGAGGGCAACCGGTTCCCCTGGCGCTACTGGCTGACCGACGAGCGCACCGTCTCCGCCTATCGGCCGGCGTATCGGCCGCCGACGTCGGTAGACGCCCCCTGAGGGCGACGACGTCGGCTCGTCGATGCCGCCCGCCGCTCTCACACCCTTGGAGACCTTCATGATTCACGTGCTCGACGACCTCGAGTGGCGCGGGCTGATCGCCCAGACCACCGACCTCGACGCCCTCCGGTCCGCGCTGTCCGACGGTCCGGTGTCGCTGTACTGCGGTTTCGACCCCACCGCGCCGAGCCTGCACATCGGCAACCTGGTCCAGATCCTCACCGTGCGACGGCTGCAGGACGCCGGCCACGTGCCGTTCGCCCTCGTCGGCGGTGCGACGGGCCTGATCGGCGACCCGAAGATGGCGGGGGAGCGCACGCTCAACGACCCGGCCCTCGTGTCCGGCTGGGTCGAGCGCATCCGCAAGCAGATCGAGCCGCTGCTGCGGTTCGACGGCCCGAACGCCGCGACGATGGTCAACAACCTCGACTGGACCGCGCCCCTGTCGGCGATCGACTTCCTGCGCGACGTCGGCAAGCACTACCGCCTGGGCACCATGCTGGCGAAGGACACGGTGGCGCGACGCCTGAACAGCGACGCCGGGATCAGCTTCACCGAGTTCAGCTACCAGATCCTGCAGGGGATGGACTTCCTCGAGCTGTACCGCCGGCACGGGATCAGCCTGCAGACCGGTGGCAACGACCAGTGGGGCAACCTGCTGTCCGGGGTCGAGCTCATCCGCAAGGCCGAGGGTGTCGCCGCCCACGCCCTGGCCACGCCGCTGATCACCAAGGCGGACGGCACCAAGTTCGGGAAGACCGAGACCGGCACCGTCTGGCTCGACCCCGAGATGACGTCGCCGTACGCGTTCTTCCAGTTCTGGCTGAACGCCGAGGACGCCAACGTCGTGAACTACCTCTCGGTCTTCACGTTCCTGTCGCGCGAGCGCATCGACGAGCTTGCCGCCGCGGTGGCTGCCGCACCGGCGGCCCGGGAGGCCCAGCGCACGCTCGCGTACGAGGTCACGTCCCTCGTGCACGGTACGGACGCGGCCGACCAGGTCGTCGCGGCGAGCCAGGCACTCTTCGGCCGGGGATCTCTGGGAGACCTGTCGCTCGCGACGCTCACCGCTGCCGTGGCCGAGCTGCCGTCGGCGCCGGGGAAGGCCGGCGACCCCGTCGCGGACCTGCTCGCCGCGACCGGCGTGGTGGCCAGCAAGGGCGCCGCCCGTCGGGCCATCGCCGAGGGTGGCGCCTCGGTCAACAACGTCCGCGTGGCGGCCGAGGACGCCGTCCTGACCGACGACGACCTGCTGCACGGGCGGTTCGCCGTCCTGCGCCGTGGCAAGCGCACGCTCGCGGTGGTCGACGCCCAGGCGTGACCGCCGCCCGCGACGAGGGCCCGCGAGCCGGTCTCGCGGGCCTTTTGCGCGCCTGACCTGCGTGTTTGCCCGGTGGGAGCACCCTGGTGACCGGCGTCACCGCGGAGCGATTGGACACCCGCCGCAACACGCGCGTAATGTTCTCGATGTCGCCCGAGAGGGAGGAACGGACACCGCGGATCGAACCACGGTGGCTGGTCCCCAAGGGTGGCCACCCCTCGAACGATCTTCACGGCGCTTCGTGCGCCCTGAACTCGTCTGAGGGACGGGCTCCAGGCCCGCAGGAGCTGCCCGAGAGGGTGGCGCAATGCGGCCGAAGAGCCAGGTAAGATTCAGAACGACAAAGCCTCTCGGACGGGTCGAAAGATCCGGAGGAGATGCGCGTCTGTTCCTTGAGAACTCAACAGTGTGCCAAATAGTCGATGCCATATGGCTTGCTATCTGAGATGTTCTGGGCCGGTGGTCTGGGGTGTTGATGGTGGTGGGTCTTGGTTGAGATGGGTGTCGTTCTTCTACCTCCGTGGGAGGCGATGCCACATACAGCCGAATCTGATTGGTTCGCCGGGTTGAACCGGTGGGACCGTTTCGTTTTGTCGGTTGCTTCAGCGCTTTGGTGTTGGGGTGCCATGTAGACATTTACGGAGAGTTTGATTCTGGCTCAGGACGAACGCTGG